>SFPC01000007.1 GCA_004552195.1 Bacteroidales bacterium
GCTGTGTATGTCTCTGAAGTTCGGACTTTACCCAACTGTTTCATTTGAGCTATGACGCCATGCATAAAGGTCAAGAGGGAGGACTCCTTGGTCAGTTTATGGAACATGGTGATCACATCGTCTGCTGTGAAGCGACGACGCTCCGTTTCCAATGAGCGGACAACCTTTTCCAGACGAGCCACGTCCCATGCCAGACGTTCTTGAATACCCAACAGAAGGTTGGAGCGATTACCATTTACGATAATGCTTTCCGCCTCTGCATCCCATTCCTCTGCAAAGACCTTATAATCAGTATTCAGCTGCCTGACAACCCTGTTGTGGATAATCTGGAAATCCATGAGCTGAAGATAGAATGGAAACCTGTACAGCCACAGTTTTTTGCACACTACTTATCATTGACTTGTAAGTTTTGACGGCAGAATAGCGGTGACGCGGCATTCAATGCTCAAAATATTGGCAAGAATTTTATTTATTGCCGAAATTTTGTTTCCTTTGTCCTCTGCAAACAGCATCATCATGAACAAATACAGTCAAGACATCATGGACTTTGCCCTCTCGCAGCCCCAATTCGGGTTGCATGAGTTATTCGCACATCTTGACAGGGAAGGCAACAATGGTATATCCCACAAGACCGTGTCTTGGTATCTGACGAAATTGATAGAAGCAGGAAAACTCCAGAGGGTTTCACATGGGAAATATGCAGTAGAGACGAAACAACAGTTCTTGATTATCCCCACAGATGAACAGCATGCCCTGAATGAAGAACTAAAACAGAAATGGCCGTTCGCCAGCTTCTGCATTTACAATGGCAGTGTCATCAGTTCTCTGCAGCACCATCTTTCCGCCAACAATATCACCTACATAGAAACTGAGCGCGAAGCTGTAACAGTCGTGTTTAACCATTTGAGGGATGAGGGGAAGGCCGCATATTTGCGCCCCACGCGCGAACTTATTTATAACTATATAGACTTGTCGCAGCCGTCCATCTTCGTCAAGCCGCTGATAACTGAGTCTCCCGTGCAGGAATGCAACGGAATATTGGTTCCTACATTAGAAAAACTTTTGGTCGATTTGCAGAAAGACAAAGATTTCTTCTACCTGCAAGAGTCTGAAGGCGTGAATCTTTTCCGAAATGCGCTGTCACTCTACTCTATCAATGAAAGCCGCCTCTTGAGATATGCAGGCCGACGTGGTATAAGAAAAGAAATAAAAAACATTATCCAAACCGTCAACTCAGATGATTAGCAAAGAATGCTTCACCACAGAATGGATTGCCCAGAAATCCATAGAACTGCAATACAATGACAAGAACCTCATTGAAAAGGTCATCCGAGCGTTTTCCTTGCTGGAAATGGCCGGCCCCGCCAGATGGAGGCCGGCCATTTGTCTGGAAAATTCGCTGCCCATGATTCCATGGGACGAAAGGGAAATCCATGAGCTGAAGGCTATTCCACGGAACTGAAGGCAGCAGCGTTGCGGCGTGTTCACTTCACCATCACCTTGCGCGACGTGCCGTCGGAATAGCGGATGATGTTCAGTCCGCGCTGCTGGCCCGAGAAGCGGCGGCCACTGAGGTCGTAATAGCCGGTAACGGAGGGAACGGCAGTTTCAACTTCCACTTGGCCAATGGCTGAGGAGTCAAATAACATGACGCGTTCCCCATATTCCCCTCGCAAAGAGTCATAAAGGTTTTGATAACAATAGATGAGATAATCAGCGTCTGAGAAGCAGTCATCTCCCACAGTAGTTACCGAATTGGGTATGGTGATGGAGGTCAAGCCGTCACAACCGTAGAAGCAGTCGTGTCCCAAACTTGTAACAGAGTTGGGTATGGTGATGGAGGTCAATCCGGTGCAACGAGCGAAACACCAGGCAGCCAAGCTCGTTACCGAGTTGGGAATGGTGATGGAGGTCAAACTGTTGCAGCCTTCAAAGCAACCGTACTTTAATGCCGTTATGGAATCTGGAATGATGATCGAGGTCAAGCCTGAGCAATAAGAGAAGCTACAGTCTCCCAAGCTCGTTACGGAATTGGGTATGGTGATGGAGGTCAAGCCGGTACAGCCTTCGAAGCTGTAGTTTCCCAAACTTGTTACGGAGTTGGGGATGTCAATAGAGGTCAAGCCGGTACAGTCTTCGAAGCTGTAGTTTCCCAAACTTGTTATGGAATTGGGGATAATTGTATTCTTACATCCGACAAACATTTGGTTTTCGGACGTAACAATAATTGCATCGCAATTATTTCTGGAATCATATACAGAATTACCTTCTTCCACTGTTATGCTTTCCAAACCACTGCATCCAGAAAAGCATTCTATTCCCAAACTCGTTACGGAACTGGGAATGGTGATGGAGGTCAAGCCGGAACAACCATAGAAGCACCAGGCAGCTAAGCTCGTTACGGAGTTGGGGATGGTGATGGAGGTTAAGCTATCGCACCACGCGAAGCAACTTCTTCCCAAACTCGTTACAAAGTTGGGAATGGTGATGGCGGTCAAGCTGGAGCAACCAGAGAAGCACCAGTCTGCCAAGCTCGTTACGGAGTTGGGTATATTGATGGAGGTCAAGCCGGTGCAACGCTGGAAGCAACTTCTTCCCAAACTCGTTACAGAGTTGGGGATGGAGACGGAGGTCAGGTAGGCACATTCATAGAAGCAAAATTCTCCCAAGTTCGTTACTTGATACAGAGTTCCATTTACGCTGATAGTTTCAGGGATAACTATATTTCCAGTGTATTCGTTATCATATGTATCATTATATTCTCCTTGATAGGTTACACTCGCAGTCTTGTCTTGTTCATTGAGATTATAGTAAATACCATCTATTTCTACATCATGTCCCCACACCGCGCTAAAGCAGAGGCTGAGGATAAATAGTGATAAATTTTTTTTCATGTGAATAGATACAGAAAAAGCGAGCAACCATTCGTTTGCTTGATTGATTATCGGGCTACCGCCAAGTGGCCTCAGTAGTGAAAGCGTGGCCGTAAAAGTAATACAAGCGTGGAAAAACGGCAAGGGAAAGCAGGGCTATTCGTATTCCTTGGCTTCGCGTTCGCCGCGCAACACGGCGAGTGCGTTGAGCGCTAGTGCCTTCATTTCGTCCTCGCCCGGGTAAATGTGGACCGGTGCGATGAACTCTACGCGTTCGCGCAGGCCCTGCGTGATATATTCGGAGTAGGCGATGCCGCCCGTCAGGAGGATGGCGTCCACCTTGCCTTTCAGAACCGCGCCCTCGGCGGCAATGCTGCGCGCCGTGTGGTAAATCATGGCATCGATGAGGAGTTTGGCGTGTTGGTCGCCGTTTTCTATCATCCGCATGATTTCCGGAATGTCCGTAGTGCCGAGGTGCGCCATCAGTCCGGCCTGTCCTGCCACGCGCTTTTTGAGCTGGTCCTCGGTGTAACGTCCGCTGAAACACAGGTGGATGAGGTCGGCGGCGGGCAGCGTGCCGGCCCGTTCGGGCGAGAAGGGTCCTTCGCCGTCGAGCGCGTTGTTGGCATCGATAGCCCGGCCGTGTTCGTGTGCAGCCACCGATATGCCGCCGCCGAGGTGGCAGATGATTAAATTAAGGTCCTCGTAGCGTTTCCCGATACTTTTTGCGTGTCTGCGGGCTATGGCGCGTTGGTTCAGAGCGTGCCAGATGCAGATGCGCGGCATGAGAGGCGACCCGCTGATGCGCGCTTCGGGCACTAGCTCGTCCACTACGCCCGGGTCGGCAATGTACGCTTTGCAGCCCGAGCCGAGTTTGGCAGCCAGTTCGGCTGCTATGATGCAGCCCAGGTTGCAGGCATGTTTTCGCATGGCGGAGTAAGTGTCGTAGCACATCTTGCGGTTCACGCGATAGACACCTCCCGGCACCGGCTTGGCCAGTCCGCCACGCCCGATGATGGCATCGAAACAGAAAGGAATGTTGTTTTCCTTGAGCCAGTCGAGTATGATTTGCCGGCGGAAGTCCTTCTGGTCCACCACCTGCTCAAACAGTTTCAGTTCCTCGGGTTTGTGGCGTATGGTAGATACCTGAAGCGGAGAATCGCCAATGTAGACGGCCACTTTCGTTGAGGTCGAACCGGGATTGATAACCAGGATGCGGAATCCCGGTGTTTCCACCGTCCGGACTTGGTCTTCTGTACATTTCATGGAGTTGTGAGGTAAAGAACAGGTGAGGAATAAAGAGATGTTATAGGTTCATGATGGCGAGAGCCAGACTGTGGTATTTCGATTCGGCATCGTCGCCTCGCGAAGGCAGCACCACGGGTGCGGTAGTGCCTTTCAGCGTGCCAGCCAGTCGGGCTTTGGCAAAGAGGCCGAGGCTTTTGTAGAGCGCGTTGCCCGCTTCGATGTCGGGCACCACCCAGGCGTCCGCCTCTCCGCCGAGTGGCGACTCAATGCCTTTGATGCGCAGTGCTTCGGGGTCGCACGCGGTGCGGAGGTCGAGCGGTCCGTCCACGATGAGGCGGCCCCATTCTCCTGTTGCGGCGCGTTGGCGGATTTCTGCGTAGCCCAGTGTGTGCGGAAACTTGTCACTCACCGTTTCGGCGCAGTGAAGGAGAGCAATCTTCGGTGTTTCAATGCCGAAGGCGTGGAGCGTTTCAGCCAGATAGCCCACCTGTGCCACCCGTTGCTCGTGGGTGGGGTAGGGTATGACGGCAGCGTCGGTGAAGAAGAGGAGTTTGTGGTAAGTAGGCACCTCTGCCATGGTGACATGTGTGAGCACATTTCCCGGTGGCAGGAGTCCCCATTCCTTGTTGAGCACCGCGCGCAGCAGCGTAGCCGTGTGGAGCAATCCTTTCACCAACACGTCGGCCTGTCCCTCCCTGACAAGGCGCACGGCCCGTTCCGCAGCCTCCTCGTGGGACGTTGCTTCTATATATTTGATGTGTAGCGGGTCGGCTCCTGCCACTTGGGGACAAGCCTTCACCTCATCGCAGTCGCCCACGAAGATGGCTTCGGCAAAACCTTCGTTCACGGCGCGCATCACGGCCTCGGCCGTTCCCGCATCCGAGCCGCACACAACGGCCAAACGGATGCGGCGTCCCAGTTGCTGCAAATGGGACGAAAGTTCTTTAAAACTATGTATAGGTTGCATGAGCTGTTTTTTTGGCTGGTATAATTAACGAGCGCAAATCTACGAATTGTGATTTGAAAATTGCACAAATTCAAAAAAAATATGCAATTTTTACCGCCTTTTGGTATTGTTTTAGGGTAAATCGGTGGAATTGTAGCCCAACGTGTGGCCCAAAGTGCACGTATGCGGCCCAAATACTAAAAAAGTTCGTACTTTTGTGCCGCATTCTCAGGTCTTTTCCGATGGAGAGCGCGAATTTGTCTGCATAACCAAACAGATCAACCCTATATTCAATGAAAAAATTTGTTTACACTACCCTCTTGCTGTTCCTTGTCGCCGTTTCGGCTGTGCAAGCGCAGGTGAGTTTTAACGTGTCGTACAAGCGTGTCAACGCCACGACCGTTGACATTGTATTTACCGGCAAAGCCGATGCCGGGTGGCACATCTATTCCACCCAGATAGGCGAAGGAGGTCCCACACCCGCCTCGTTTGGCATAGACCTCATCAAGGGAGCCAAGCTGAAAGGCAAGCTCAAGGAAGGCCCCGGCGTGAAGACCATGCAGGACCCCATCTTTGAAATGCCCGTTTCCTATTTTGAAAACAGCGCCACCTTTACCCAGCGCGTGGAGCTGACAGAGAAGGACTACGAGTTGAAGGGTTATCTGAAATTCGGAGCCTGCAACGACGAAAACTGCCTGCCGCCCACCAGCATCGACTGTAAGCTCAAAGGATCTGACGGGCCTGCCGCAGCCGTGAAGGAAAAAGAGGCCGAACCGCAGCAGGAAGCCGCGCCCGCAGTGGCCGCAGTCGACAGCACGGCTGCTCCCGCCGACACCCTCCAGGCCGCCGCGCCCGTAGTGGCCGAGGCCGACAGCGCATCCATGCAGCAGTGGTGGAAACCCGTCACCGGCGAGCTCAAGCAGCTGGGTGCCGACGATATGGCCGGCAAGGCTTGGTATTACATCTTCTTCCTCGGTTTCCTGGGTGGACTTGTTGCCCTCTTCACTCCTTGTGTATGGCCCATCATACCCATGACCGTGAGCTTCTTCCTGAAGCGTTCGGGCGACCGCAGCAAAGGCATCCGCGATGCCATCACCTACGGCGTTTCCATCGTGATGATTTATGTCACATTGGGCTTGGCCATCACCTCCATCTTCGGAGCTTCTGCGCTCAACGACCTGTCCACCAACGCCGTGTTCAACATCCTGTTCTTCCTCATGCTCGTTGTCTTTGCCGCCAGCTTCTTCGGTGGCTTTGAAATCACGCTGCCTTCGTCGTGGGGTGCAGCTGTTGACAACAAAGCCGAGAAAACTACGGGCCTCCTGAGCATCTTCCTCATGGCCTTCACCCTCTCGCTGGTCAGCTTCTCCTGCACGGGTCCCATCATCGGTTTCCTGCTCGTTGAGGTGAGCACCACGGGCGGTTCGTCATTGGCTCCCACGGTAGGCATGCTCGGCTTTGCCATCGCCCTGGCCCTGCCCTTCACCCTCTTCGCCCTGTTCCCCACCTTGCTGAAGAGCGCGCCCAAAAGCGGCGGCTGGCTCAACGCCGTGAAGGTAGTGCTGGGCTTCCTGGAGCTGGCCTTCGCCCTCAAGTTCTTCTCCGTGGCCGACCTGGCCTACGGCTGGCGCCTGCTCGACCGCGAAACCTTCCTCGCCCTCTGGATTGTCATCTTCGCCCTGCTGGGCATCTACCTGCTGGGCGGCATCAAGTTCCCGCACGACGACGAGGACGAGCGCCACACCTCCGTGCCGCGTTTCTTCCTGGCACTCTGCTCGTTGAGCTTTGCCGTTTACATGGTGCCCGGTCTGTGGGGCGCTCCCGTCAAGGCCGTCAGCGCGTTTGCACCGCCCATGTCGACGCAGGACTTCAACCTCGACCCCGTGAAGATTGAGGCCAAGTTCCGCGACTACGAGGCCGGCATGGCTTATGCCAAGCAGGTGGGCAAACCGGTTATCGTGGACTTCACCGGCCACGGCTGTGTGAACTGCCGCAAGATGGAGCTCGCCGTATGGCACGACGCCAAGGTGCGCGACCTCATGATGAAGGACTACGTGCTCATCTCTCTCTACGTGGACGAGAAGACTCCGCTGCCCGAAAACATCGAGGTGGAGGAAAACGGGCAGACTGTCACGTTGCGCACCGTAGGCGACAAATGGAGCTACCTGCAACGCTCCAAATTCGGCGCCAACGCGCAGCCGTTCTACGTGCTGATTGACAACGAAGGCAACCCCTTGAACAGTTCCTACTCCTATGACGAGGATGTGGACAAGTTTGTCGATTTCCTGAAGAAGGGTCTCGATAATTATACAAAGTAATCCGTTCGGCCGTTGGCTGAAGCCTTTAAAAAAGTCCAGGACTATTTTTTTCAAGTCGGCGATTAGAAAAAAATAGTCCTGGACTTTTTTTGACGAGTGGCGAACTTTTTGAAACGCCTTCGGCGCAGCCCCGTTTTTCTTGGGGGAACAATCCCTCAAACGGCCTGTTTCGTTCCTGTTGTAGTCGCTTTTTCGCAAAAAAAACATCGAGGCTTTCGTCCACCGAGAGAGGTTGGGCGAAAGCCTCGACGTTTTCAAGCGCGGAAGGCTATTCCTCCATGTTCAAAAGGCGGAACACCAAGGAAGGCTCGAAGCCCCGTCCGATGGCCGTGCGGGCCACTTTCTGCCTGAGGGCAAAGGGGGTGGCGGCTTGGGCCGAGCGCAGCCTGCTGTTGAGAAATTGTTTCAGCGTTTCGGTGTAGGCCGTTTCGTCAATCTGCTCCAACGCCTCCTCCACCAAGTCGTCGGCCACGCCCTTCAGGTGGAGCATGTAGCGAATTTTGATGCGTCCCCAGTGGTCAAAGCGAATTTTGTCGGCCACGAAGGCTGCTGCAAAGCGGGCGTCGTCCACGTAGCGTTCGTCCACCAAGCGTTCGGTCAGGGTGCGGGCCTCTTCGGCCGAAGCCCCCTTACCCATCAGTTTAGAGCAGATGTCGGCGCGGCTGAATTCCTGTTTGGCACAGCGGGCCGTAGCCCAGGCATACAAATCCGTTTTCATGACCTTATTTTTTCGTAAAGCTGCGCAGGGCGAACCATGCGTGGAGTGTCAGAGTGGGCAGCAGACCGTAGTGGTGGCACATGATGCGGAAACGTTCGCGCAGTGAAGCCTTGTGGTTCTTCGTGGTCATACCCTCGTTCAGGTAGTCGGCCGCCACGGCGTGGAGATTGGCCGTCGGGAGCTGCTTGCGTTCAGCCTCGCGCAGTATGCGTACGCACCAATCGAAGTCGGCCGAAAAACGGTAGTGGCAGTTGTACCGGAACTTGCGCGCCAGGTCGGTGCGGGCATAGAAAGCCTGATGGCACACCAGCATGCCCTGTTTGAAGGAGCGCCAGTTGAGGCGTTCGGGGGGAGTCAGACGGCGGCGGCGAACGAAGTTGCCGGCATCGTCCACCAAGTTGGTGTCGCCATAGATTACGGCCGGCCGGCCGCCGGCCGACTGTGCTGCGCGTGCCACACGTTCCAGCGTGTCGGGACCATGGAGGCGGTCGCCGGCATTGAGGAACACGATGTAATGGCCCGTGGCCATGTCGATGGCCTTGTTCATGGCGTCGTAGAGACCGTGGTCCGGCTCACTGAGGCAGGCAATCTCGTGCGGCACACCGGCCACAGAGTTGCGCTCCTGGTAATGATGGATTTGTTCTAAGGTGTCGTCCTGCGAGTTCCCGTCGACAATCACGTGCTCCACGTGAGGATAGGTTTGCTCTTCGACGCTCCGGATGGTACGTCCGATGAGCTTTCCGGCGTGGTAGGTAACGGTGGCGACGGTAATTTTAAGCGGAGGCATGGAAAAGGGGAATGAAGGGTTAAGAGTTAGCGTTTGAGGTGAGGCCGGCGTACACTTGCATGTACTTTTCGGCCACCGTTTTTTCAGCATAGGCTGTTACGGCTTTGGCGCGTGCGTTGCGGCAGAGTGCTGCGTAGCTTTGCGAAGAAAGAATGCGGGCTATGCCCTGTGCAAAGTCGAGGCTGTTGCGGTAGTCGGCGAGGTAGCCGTTCACGCCCGGGTCGACCATCTGCGGTGTGCCGCCCACGCGGAAACTCACGCAGGGTATGCCGCAGGCCATGGCTTCGGCAATCGTGTTGGGCAGGTTGTCCATCAGCGTGGGCATGAGCAGGAGGTCCGAAGCGCGGTAGATGTTGCGCATCTGCTCCTCTTGTGTAATATAGCCTAAGGGGTAAGTGGCCACGGGGAAGGCATTGCGCAGCTCTTCCGCCCCTCGTCCGGCGAGAACAATGCCTATCTGGTCGCGCAGCTCGGGATGTTCGCCGCAGAGCAGGGTCATGCTCTCCATGAGGTAGTCAATGCCTTTCTTCGGGTCGGTCAGTTTGAAGGCTGTGAAGAGCAGTAACCGCTTGTCGGCCGGCAGGGAGAGCGATTGGCGGATTTCAGCCTTGGAAGGGTGGCCTTCGGTGTCGGCAGGCGAGTAGAAGGCGGTGTCGAGCGGATTGGGAATGCTCACCACCTGCTTTCCGCTGAGCAGCGGGGCCTGTGAGGCCAGCCCGGCCAGCCATTGGCTGCACCCTACGGCGGTGAAACGTCCGGCGGCGTAGGCTGTCTGCTTGCGGGCGTAGGTCTGTGCCGAGAGGTCGCGGTGGGCGGGCTTGCGCAGCTGCGGACACTGCCCGCAACCGGTGAGCCAGCGGGTACAGTCGTCGCTGTTGTGACACACGCCCGTGAACGGCCACATATCGTGCATGGTCCATACCACCCGTTTGCCGCTTTGTAAAATCTGTTGCAGGTTGGAGAGCGAGAGCATGGCCTGATTGGTCCAATGAAGGTGTATCACATCGGCTTCCTTGAACTCCGGCAACCGGGTGATGTCGTTGCCCATGCGCGCAGTGTCGACGGCGAACAATCCTTCGCGACTGCAACCGTTGCGAAGGTAGATTTCGAGCCTTTCGAGTGCAAACTTCACCTTGAGCCAGGGCGATGGCTTGAGGCTGACGACGTCTGTGCGCTCCGCTGGCAAGCTGCGGTCGCGACAGAGCAGGGTGGCGTCGACACCCTCCTGCCGCAGGGCTTTGAGCAGGCGCAGGGCGGCTATGGCAGCCCCGCCGGTGTGGTCGGATGTGTTGACAAGAAGTACTTTCAAGGGTAGGGAAGGTTAGTGGGGGAGGGGATAAACGGTCCGGAGGCGGATGGGAAAAGGCTAAACCCGGAGCCGACGCGGTGAAAAGAAGGGTTACGGGATAATCTTTTCGGTTGCGCCGGCATTGTCGCAGATGTAGTGTCCGGCAGCCCGGCCGGCTTTTTGGAGAGCCTCTTTGTCGGTGAGCAGATGGTTCATTTCGCGATGGAAATCGTCGGCCGAGTGAATTTCCAAGCAACCTCCGCATTCGATGAGTGCCTGTGCCTCACGGAACTTGCGGTTGTTGGGCCCGATGATGACGGGTACACCGTAGACGGCGGCTTCGGGCACATTGTGTATGCCCACTCCGAAACCTCCTCCGACGTAGGCTATCGTGGCATACCGATAGATGCTCGACAAGAGGCCGTAGCAGTCTATGATGAGGCAGTCGGCTTCGGCCACGCTCTTGGGTGTGGCGGTGGAATAGCGCACTGCGGGCCGCTTCAGCTTGGCTTCTATCTGCCGAAGGTGTTCTTCCGACACCACGTGGGGGGCCAGTACGAGCCGCACGTTTTCGTGGGTGTTGAAGTAGGGGATGATGATGTCTTCATCGGGCTGCCAGGAACTGCCGGCCACGAGCACTTTCCAACAACCGGCGAACCGCTCCACGAGAGACAGGGGCTTGGCGGCGTTGCGGATGTCTATGACGCGGTCGAAGCGGGTGTCGCCCACCACGGTCACCTGATTTACGCCGATGTCGGCGAGCAGTTGGCGCGAAGCTTCGTTTTGCACGTAGAGGTGGGTGAGGTGGTGAAGCACTTGCGCGTAGCCACGCCCGTAGGGGCGGAAGAAAATCTGGTCGGGGCGGAAGATGCTCGACACGCTGTAGGCCGGGATGCCGTGACGGTAGAGTGTGTCGAGATAGTTGCGCCAAAACTCATACTTGATGAAGTAGGCGGCTTCGGGCTTCACGAGTTTCACGAAGCGGCGGGCGTTGAGCGGCGTGTCGATGGGGAGGTAGCAAATGAGGTCGGCCCCGGCATAGTCCTTTCTCACCTCATAGCCGGAGGGAGAGAAGAAGGTGAGGAGAATTTTCTTGTCGGGGTGGAGCCGGCGCAGGCGTTCCATGAGCGGACGCCCTTGTTCAAACTCGCCGAGCGAGGCGGCGTGGAACCAAACGTAACGCTCGTTGCCCGGAAGCCGACGCAATTTGAGCCAGGTGTTGGCATGGCCGCGTACCATGGTGCGTACTTTCGGACTGAACAGGGCGGCTATGCGGCAACCTAACCACATGAGGCAGATGATGAAAGAATACACGGGAAAGAAGGGGGATAGTGAATGGATAGAGGTGGTCCGGAGAAACCTGCCGGATGATAGGGTGACGCCCGTCCGCAAGCTGACGCTCAGGGACGGGCGGTAAATTTCCTGATTAAAGGGTGGCCAACGCCTCAATGGCGGCGTTCATGCGGAAAAGCGTTTCTTCTTTGCCCAAAAAGGCAGCCAGCTCGTACATGTCGGGACCTTTGCCTGTGCCGACCAGACATACGCGCCAGGGGTTCCAGGGTTTTTTGTTGCCTTCGGCAGCCCAAGCGTCGACAGCGGCTTTCTGACTTTCCACAGAGAAGTCGTCGAGCCCGGCGAGCAGGTCGGCCAGTTCGCGCATCTCGGCTGCTGCGCCTTCTTTCCAGTTCTTGCGCGTGAACTTGTCGTCTGCTTGGTAGGTGGGGCGGATAAAGAAGAAATCACACAGGGGCCAAAGCTCATGGATGAAGTTTATCTTTTTCATCTTCATCATGCCGACCACGGCCTCCACCCGTTCGATGGGCTGCTCAATACCATTTTCGCGCAAAATGCGGTCGAGTGTGGGGGCAAGCAGGGCGTTGTCGGTGCGTTGGATGTATTCGCGGTTGAACCACTGGCCTTTGATGTAGTCAAACTTGGCTCCGCTCTTGGAGCACTTCGAGAGGTCGAACTGCTCGATGAGTTCCTCCATGGAGAGCAGTTCCTGGTCTGTGCCGGGGTTCCATCCGAGCAGGGCAAGGAAGTTGATGACGGCGTGGGGCAGGTATCCTTTTTCGCGGTAGCCCGACGAGATGTTGCCGCTCTTCGGGTCGTGCCACTCCAAGGGGAATACGGGGAAGCCGAGGCGGTCGCCGTCGCGCTTGGAGAGCTTTCCTTTGCCATCGGGCTTGAGCAGCAGGGGCAGGTGGGCAAAGGCGGGCATGGTGTCGGCCCAGCCGAATGCGCGATAGAGGAGTACGTGGAGCGGGGCGGAGGGTAGCCACTCCTCACCGCGAATGACGTGGGTTATCTCCATGAGGTGGTCGTCCACAATGTTCGCTAAGTGATAGGTGGGCAGGTCGTCGGCCTTTTTATAGAGCACTTTGTCGTCGAGAATGTCCGACATGATGCGCACATCGCCGCGTATGATGTCCTTTACGTGGATTTCTTCGCCGGGCTCGACCTTGAAACGTACCACATACTTCTCTCCGGCGTCGATGAGGCGTTGTGTTTCTTCCTCTCCGAGCACCAGGGAGTTTCTCATCTGCATTCGGGTCCGGGCATCGTACTGGAAGTTGGCCACTTCCTGGCGCTTGGCATCCAGCTCTTCGGGTGTGTCGAACGCCACGTAGGCTTTTCCGTCGTCGAGCAGCTGTCTGACGTACCGGCGGTAGATGTCGCGCCGCTCGCTCTGGCGGTAGGGGCCGTGGTCGCCGCCGAAGCTTACGCCTTCGTCGAACTCAATGCCCAACCACTGGAAGGCTTCGATGATATATTGCTCTGCGCCCGGCACAAGGCGGGTGGAGTCGGTGTCTTCGATGCGGAAAACGAAGTCGCCGCCGTGTTGGCGGGCGAAAAGATAGTTGTAGAGGGCGGTACGCACGCCGCCGATATGCAGAGGCCCCGTGGGGCTGGGTGCGAAGCGCACACGGACTTTTCTTTCGGTCATATATTTATTTTAGGTAGGGGTGTTGGTTCTATTACCCATGAAATTCAACGTTCCGGGCCATTTTATGGCTTCGCAAAGGTAAGGCTTTTCTATAAAAAACAAGAAGTAGTGCTATTTTTTCTTACTTCACGAGCCGGGGCCGGCACGAACGTTGAGCGGGAACGCGGACTGTTGGCAGCCTGCGCCCCCGCTCGGGAAAAGAATGGAGCGTCTGTCTGAACGGACTTTAGGAAAGCAGTTGCTTCACCAAGGCGGAGATGGCCTTGCCGTCGGCACGACCGGCCAACTTCTTGGTGGCTGCGCCCATCACCTTGCCCATGTCTTTGGGAGAGGTGGCTCCTTGTTCCGCAATGACGGCTTTCACTTCGGCCTCCAGCTCTTCGGGCGTGAGGGGTTGGGGAAGAAATTCCTCGATGACTTTTACCTGAGCCATTTCGGCCTCTGCCAGGTCGGGGCGTTGCTGCTGTTCGAATAGGGTGGCGGCATCGCGTCCCTGTTTGGCCAACTTGGCCAGGATTTTCAGGGCTGCATCGTCTTCGAGCGTATCGTTGGCGCCGGGAGCGGTCTTTGCTTCAATAAAGTACTTCTTGATGTTACGCAGTGCTTCCAGGCGCACTTTGTCTTTGGCCTTCATGGCCGCAGTGATGTTTAAGTTGATGGTTTCAAAAAGCATCTTTCTATAGTTTGTTTAGGAATTGGTGAAAATGGTTCTGCTTTCAACGGAAGGAGATGGTATCTCCCGTTTCCGGTATCGGCTCCGGGTGATTGAAGTTCTCCGCTGAATAGGCCCGGATGGCTTGCAGTTGTTCGTTGGTCCGCCGCCACGTAGGTATTTGCTCCACCTTTTCCAGCAAGTCGGCGTTTTCGAGGTCCGCTTCGGAGAAAAGGTAGCAGCGGGGTATTTTCCGGATTTTCTGAGGCCGGTCTGTGTAGAAGCGGTTGCGGCGTGCCTGCTGTTCGGGCGTTTCTTCAAATTTGGGTATGTCTTTGTCTTCCCTTTTGGTGGCGTAGAGCCCGAACCCTGCGGCGAGTATGGTGATTTTTATCTTGGCTCCCAACGTTTCGTCCTGCTTCAGACCCCATTTGGTGTGGATGTCTGTGGGGAAACGCTCCATGAACTCCGTGATTTCGTTCATTTCGTTCATCGTCAGCTCATATTGCGGATCTGTGCCCATGGTTACCGCCAACAGAATACGGTCTGCACCGTATACGTCGTTGTTGTTGAGCAGGGGAGAGTTGAGTGCTTCGGCGATGGCGCGGGTCACTCGTTGCTCTCCTTCTGCATA
Organism: Bacteroidales bacterium; assembly: GCA_004552195.1. The sequence continues at coordinate 14,412 of SFPC01000007.1, forward strand.
TCCGGTCGACATCACCGCTACGCCGCCCTTGGTCAGCACTGTTTTCGCATCTTCAAAGTCGAGATTGACGCGACCGTGCATGGAGATGATTTCTGTGATGGACCGTACAGCGGTTGACAGCGTTTTGTCCGCCTGTTTGAAGGCTTGGATGATGGACATGTTGCCATAAATGTCGATAAGGCGCTGGTTGTTGATGACAAGCAGGGCGTCCACCTCCTGAGCCAGCATGTCGAGTCCGTCGAGTGCTTTGTTAATTTGCCTTTCCCTTTCAAAGAGGAAGGGAATGGTAACAATGCCAACGGTGAGTATGCCTTTTTTCTGCGCTTCGCGGGCAATGATGGGCGAGGCCCCCGTTCCGGTTCCGCCACCCATGCCTGCCGTGATGAACACCATGTGTGTGTCCTTGTCGAGCACTTCTCTGATTTTCTCCACGCTTTCTTCGGCATAGGCTTTTCCCTTCTTGGGGTCGCCGCCCGCTCCGAGTCCCGGCCCCAGCTGGAGTTGGTCGGGCACGACATTGGTCTCAAGTGCCTTCCTGTCGGTGTTGGTTACTAAGTAGCGCACTTCGGGAATATTGTCGCGGTACATCTGTGCCACGGCATTACCTCCTCCACCTCCCACACCTATGACTTTGATGATGTGTGGCGTAGAGGGAATGGCAAGGTCTATTAAATCATTACTCATTGGGGAAGGGGTTGTGAAGTGGTGGGGAATGGTGCAACAAGTAGGGTGAGGAGGAAAGAAAGGGAGGGCTGGTGTGGAAATAACACCTTACCCTCCGTTGTCTAAAGCCTGAGTAAATAAAGAAGCTGTTCAGAACGAGATGACAGAACCGGGAGTTGCTGCGGGACTTTGCGCACTTTCCGGCTCGATGGCCACATTGCCGTAGGCTTTGGCCTTGATGTCTGAGAGCACTTCCTTGGAGCGTTTGTAGGTAGGTGTGAGTTCTACCATGGATATGATTTCTTCGTTGTCGAGGTCGTCGAGTCCGAAGAGGAAGAACTTGGGCCGTTTGCGGAGCGTGCCTTTCTTGTCGCCGCCGTAGAAGCCTTCGCGTCGTTCTTCGTATTCTTCCTGGCGCTCCACGTCGCGTTGTCTGCGCTGTTCCTCCTCTGCGTCAATCTTGTTCTTGATGCCGGGCACATTGCTGATGCCAAATCCGGTGGCAAGGATGGTAATTTTTACCTGCTTGCCGAGTGAAGGATCGGTGGAGAGCCCCCATTTCGTTTCCACGTCGTCGTGGAATTTCGACATGAAGTCGTGCACTTCGTTCATCTCCTCCATCATCAGCGTGTCGCCTTCCTTTTCGGCGCAGAAGGAGATGGAGAGGAGCACCTTCTTCGAGTTGAAGATATCATTGTTGTTCAGGAGCGGCGAGTGGAGGGCTGCTTCGATGGCTTTGCTTACGCGGCTGTCGCCCTCGCCGAATCCGGTCGACATGATGGCCACGCCGCCGTCCTTGAGCACGGTGCATACATCGCGGAAGTCGAGGTTGATGATGCCGTGCATGGTAATGATTTCCGCTATGGAGCGTGCTGCTACGCTGAGCGTATTGTCTGCCATTTCAAAGGCCGAGAGCACGTTCAGTTCGGGATATATTTCGCGCAACCGTTCGTTGTTGATGACCAAGAGCGCATCTACGTGTTTGGAAATCTCCTCCACGCCGTCGAGAGCCTGGTCAATTTTCTTGTTACCCTCGAAGCGGAACGGAATAGTTACGATGCCCACGGTCAGGATGCCCATAGCCTTGGCCTCACGGGCGATGACGGGTGCAGCCCCCGTACCGGTACCGCCACCCATACCTGCGGTGATGAACACCATCTTGGTGCCGTCGTTGAGCATTTGCTTAATCTGTTCCACGCTTTCTTCGGCTGCCTGGCGGGCTCGTTCGGGTCGGTTGCCGGCTCCGAGACCTTCGTGTCCAAGTTGCAGTCTGGCGGGCACGGGTGAGTCGGTCAGCGCTTTGCTGTCCGTGTTGCACACCACGAAGTTTACATCGTGAATGCCTTCCCGGTACATGTGGTTCACCGCATTACCGCCTCCGCCGCCAACACCTATTACCTTGATGATGGAAGGTGTAGTGGTGGGAATGCCCATATCTATAAGGAGTTCGTTATTATCTTCTGCCATTGGAATATGCTTTGTTGGTTCAGTTTGAGTAATCCTGCAAGGGATAGGTCGTCGTCAGCTGATGTTTTCTTGTCCGGTTTCGGCTCAAGCTCCTTTAGTCTTGACGTTGTTTCCCGAACTTGGTGAAAACGTCCGGCGAGTGTTAGTCATCTTTTTCGTTTACCAATCCGGAGAAGAAGGAGCTGATGCGCTTCATGCCGTTTTTGAGAATAGCATTGCGTTCTTTGCGTTTTCTTTCTGCTTCTTCTTTTCTTCTTTGTGCTTCAGCTGCTTCGGCCGCTGCTCTTTCTTCTGCTTCTCTTTGCAGTCTTTCCTCCTCCTCTTGTGCCTTTCTTCTTTCTTCTTCGGCATTTTCTTCGGGAGTGGGTACGTGTTCTTCCTCCTCGTCCGGTTCATCGAACAGTCCGGGCTGGCCCAGCGGTCCGCCGCAGCAGTTCATTTCTCCCTTGTCGATGAGTGCGATGGCCGCATTGCAGTCGCCGTCGGCGTTGAAGTCGCTGTATTCGCCCGAGCGGAGCGGAATGCGGATGTTGCGTACGAAGCGGATTTTCTCAAATTGCGTGTTGCGCACGAAGGCCTTGTCTATGTCCTTCATGTGCGAAGCTCCTCCGGTGATGATAAGACCTCCGATGAGCTGTCCCTTGTCGTATTTCGACAGGGCTATTTGGTTTTTCACGTTCAGGATGATTTCCTCCACGCGCGCTTCCACCAGTCCGCTGAACTCGTCGTAGTCAACGTGTCGTCCGTCGCGTAACGTGATGGGTGTATGCTTTTCGCCCGAGTTGTCGGCGATGGCAGAGCCGTATTTCAGTTTGAGTTCTTCCGCCTCGTCGTCTTCAATTTGCAGCGACATGATGTCGCGGTTCACGTTGGCTCCTCCGAGGGGAATGACGGCGAGATGGCGCAAGCGGTTGTTTTTGTACACAGCCACCGAGGTAGTTTCCGAGCCCATGTCGACGAATACGCATCCCGAACGCTTTTCCGGTTCCGTCAGCATGGCGTCGGCCAGTGCCTGCACGGTGATGGGCAGGTCAGCAATGGCCACTCCTGCCGTGCGGAAGCAGCTCCTGATTTCCTCCCGTACCGATGAGCTTGCCACGATATTGAGAAAGTGGCCTTCTATCCCGTCGGCGAGGATACCCACCGGTTCTGTTTGGATTTGTGTGCCCAGTCGGTATTCCTGGGGCACCGATTCCAGGATGTCTCGGTCGGGGCTGGCGGAATTGCGGTTCTCGTCGCACATGGCATCCACCATGTCCTGTGTGATTTCCACCTTTGCGTCGAAATGTCTTATTACGCTGTTTGCCACGGTGTGCATCCCCATGCCTCCGATGCCCACATAGACGCGGCTAATGCTTTTTTGCGTTTTTTGCTCCAGCTTTTCCTTCATGTTCAGGATGCACTGCGTCATTTTGTTTACGTTGTTGATGCGTCCTTTGCGTATGAAGGTGGTAGAGGGCTCTTGAGCGAAGGCAAGGATTTGGGTGGCGCCGTCGGGCTGTTTGCGTCCTGCAATGCCGGTTACCTTAGAGGACCCCAGCTCGATAGCTACGATAAATTTGTCTTCTGTTGCCATTATTTTTCTGTTTGATAATTCTTTGGGAAAGTAAAATTCGGTGTGCCGGTGCGGCCATCTTTTTGTTCCGCGCCGGGAGTGGTCATCCCTTTCGGCCCACAATTTGAGTAACGTGTTCCACAGAGATTTCCTTATACTTGTTCCATCCCACCTGGGGCAGCACTTTTTCGTAGAAAGTGTACAGGTTGCGGAATTTCTGGGAGATGCTGTCTGTCGACCCGAAGGCTATGGTGTGCCCTCCGACACGTGGCACCAACTCAAGGTGATGGTTGGGCAACACATGTATCTGTACGATTTGCGCGTCCCAGAATGGGTCGTCGTGGAGGAAGCATCCGAGTTTCACCAGCTCCTTTCGGGCAAATTTCCGGTCAATGTTTCCGGTGGCAACGATGAGATCGGCTGCATAGTTTTGCGGGTTCATCAGGTTGCCCCGGCTGTCGATGTAATAGTCGTCGCCGTTGTTCGCTTTGATGCGCATGAGCGGCAGCCGTTGTCCGATGAGCACGTTCACCGTGCCGTTTGGTGATTTGTAGCACGACACCGAATCGATAAAGCTGTTCTTTCGCAGCGTCCGTTCGATGGCTGTAACATCCACATCCTTCACCTGTCGTCCCACGGGGTAGCATCCGGAAGCTTGGAGCAACCGGTCTGCCTCGTCGGCCGTGATAAATCCGGCGTGTGAGCTGTCCGCAATGGTATAGTTCACCTGTTGGCAAATGGTGTTGTCGGTATGTTGGGTGAAAGTGCCGAAAGCAAACACCAAGTAAACGATGAGGCCGACCAGTAGCAGGAGTTTGAAAACCGTCTTCATGGGTAAGAGGCTTTGTGAGGTGAAAGTGCGATGTTATTTGCTTTCCAGGATAGCCTTCAGCTGCGGCATATAGTCCACCACGTCGCCTGCGCCGAGCACCATGAGCACGTCGAAGTCCTCTTGTTGTGCCAGTTCGGGCAAGTCCTGCTTTCGGATGAGTTTTTTCTGCATGTCCGCTCTCAGGTGGTCGAAGATGAGTTGGCTGCTCACCCCTTCGATGGGCTTTTCGCGGGCCGGGTAGATTTCCGTCAGGATAACCTCATCGAGCAGCGAAAGGCTGTCGGCGAACTCCTTATAAAAATCGCGCGTGCGCGTGAAGAGATGTGGCTGGAACACGCCGGAGATTTTTCGTCCCGTGAACACCTCGCGCACAGAGAGGATGCTCTGTCGTATCTCTTCGGGATGGTGTGCATAGTCGGAGAGCAGCACGTGGCGTTCCGTTTTCAGTGAGAAATCAAAGCGGCGGTCCACTCCCGCAAAGGAGGCCATGGCCTGCCGTATTTCCGTTTCCGTAGCTCCGGCCACTTGTGCCAGTGCCATGGCGGCGATGCCGTTGTCAATGTTGATGCTTACCGGTACGCCCAGCTCCACATCGGCAATGTTTCCTAAGGGTGAAACAAAATCGAACACGATGCGTCCGCCGCCAATGCGGATGTTCTCTGCATGAAAGTCGCCTTCCGTGCGGCTGTAGTCGTAGCGTCTGACGCCCGGTTGCAAGTTTTCCTGCATCTTCAGCCCCCGATGCACGATGAGTGCCCCTCCGGGCTGCACCAGGGAAGTGTAGTGGCGGAAGCTCTCCAAATAAGCCTCCTCAGTGCCGTAGATGTCCAGGTGGTCGGCATCTGTGGCCGTAATCACCGTGGCAAAAGGCCGCAGGTGGTGGAAAGAGCGGTCAAACTCGTCCGCTTCGATGACCACATACGGGCTGTCCTTGCTGAGCAGGTAGTTTGTGCCGTAATTCTTCGTGATGCCGCCGAGGAAAGCGTTGCATCCCACGTGGCTTTCGTGGAGCAGGTGGGCGCACATCGAGGTGGTGGTGGTTTTGCCGTGCGTGCCTGCCACGCAGAGCCCCTTCATGGAACGAGTGAGCGTGCCCAACACCTGTGCACGTTTCTGAATGTCAAATCCCCCTTCGCGGAAGAAGTTCAGTTCGCGGTGGTCGGCGGGAATGGCCGGTGTGTAGACCACCAATGTGTGCGTCTTGTCGCGGCAGATGTCGGGGATGAGTTCCGGGTTGTCCTCATAGTGGATATCAGCCCCCTCGGCGCGCAGTTCTTCGGTCAAGGCGCAAGGCGTGCGGTCATATCCCGCCACTGTGAGTCCTTGGGAAAGAAAATAGCGTTCCAGTGCACTCATGCCGATGCCGCCGGCACCGATGAAATATACTGCTTTCATGTAAAATATCGTTTAAGTGGAACAGGCAGTTCGTTGCATGTATCGCCACGCGGTGGCAAGCGTAGGCCGTTTGTTGCCGGTGTAGCAAAGCGTTGTCCGGTTATGACGTTGGCTTTAAGCACTTGATGGTGGTGTGTAAGTTCCCCTTCGGCCTGTTCTTGGATTTTCTATGGGTGGATGCAGCGGTTCATGTCCCCGTTGTTCCACTATATTTCGGAGTTGGTCAGTTGCGGTTTCCTTCTGCCAGCCGAATGACCTCGTCTGCTATGTCCGAAGCCGCGTTGGGCTTGGCCAGTTGCAGGATGTTGCGGCTCAGCGAGTCGAGTTTGTCGTGGTTCATCACCGTGTTGATGGCCAGCGGCAACAGCGTGCGCCTTGCGTCGGCGTCGGGCACGTAGAGAGCGGCCTCCTTCTGCACCAGTGCCAAGGCATTCTTCGTTTGGTGATCTTCGGCCACGTTGGGCGACGGCACCAGGATGGCCGGTTTGCCCAACAGGGAGAATTCTGAAATACTTCCGGCTCCTGCTCGCGAAATGACCAGGTCCGCTGCGGCGTAAGCCAGCCTCATGTCCGCGATGAAGTCGGTTACCACGAGGTGGGCCGGCTTTCCTCTCCGTTCCAGTTCCGCTTGGATTTCGGCGTGGTAGTACTTACCCGTTTGCCATACGAACTGCACCTGTTGTTGCTGTTTGATGAGTGGCAGGTTGCCCAGTATGCTGTCGTTGATGGTGCGTGCGCCGAGCGAGCCCCCGACAATCAGGATAGTCCGTTTGCCCGGCACGAGCCCCAAAGCCTTCACGGCATCCTCTTTGGTAAGTGTGTTGTCGAGTAAGTTTTGTCTGACAGGATTTCCCGTGAGCAGGATTTTGTCTGCCGGGAAGAAACGTTCCATGCCGTCGTAGGCCACGCAGATGCGTCGTGCTTTTTTCGCCAGCAGCTTGTTCGTAACGCCGGCGTAGGAGTTCTGTTCTTGCAGCAAGGTAGGAATGCCCATGGCCTCGCACACATTGAGCGTCGGTCCGCTGGCATAGCCTCCCACGCCCACCGCCACTTGCGGCGCGAACTCCTTCACGATTTGTCGGGCCAGTGTTCGGCTTTTCAGTATTTTGAACAGTACGGGAATGTTTTTCAGTAAGTTTTTGCGGTCGAAGCCCGCGATGGGCAACCCCTTGATGTTGTAGCCCGCAGCGGGCACACGTTGCATCTCCATACGTCCTTCGGCTCCCACAAAAAGAATTTCGGCGTTAGGATGTTTGGCGCGGATTTCGTTGGCGATGGATACGGCCGGAAAGATGTGCCCGCCGGTGCCGCCACCGCTGATGATTACTCTCAAAACGTCGTTCATATTACTCCTCTGTTTTGTACACGCGCAAAAGTACGCATAATTGTTGGGAGAAAGTATGGATGTTTCGGGCTTTTTGTAAAATTTTGTGCAAGGAACCTTTGAGTTCTTGACGGAAAATGACCTCCTCTTGTGTCGCCTCGTGGCTTTGGTTCAAAAAGTTCGCCATTTGTGTGAAAAAAGTCCTGGACTATTTTTTTCTACTCGCCGAGTTGTGAAAAATAGTCCTGGACTTTTTTCAGCGATGGCGCCGACATATGGTCCGGGGCGTTGTTTGGACATGCCAAAAAGCACCGGAACATGGGAAAGTAGGGCGTTTGTCCCGTCCTTCCGATGTTTCGGTGCGTGATGTGCGGCCTCGGGCCGTGAGAGCCGATGAACGGCCGTGTGTAGCGGTGGGTTCAGAGCAGCTGTTCCAGCTCGTCGATGTTGGATGCCACTTGGTAAAAATCTTCCGGCCGGCCGCTGATCAGTCCTTGGCGGAACAGATCGTCGAGCGCCGCCAGCAGGGCGTTCCAGCAGCCGTCCACGTTGAAGAACACGAGCGGCTGGCGGCGAATGCCGATACACGTGTTGGCCAGAACGGTGAACACCTCGTCGAGTGTGCCGATGCCGCCGGGCAGGGCCAGCAGCACGTCGCTCTCGCGGTTCATCATGTCCTTGCGGTCGCTCAGGTCGGCACAGCGAAAGGTAACGTCGATGGCCTCGCTCTCCAGGCCGCGTTCCACAATGACGTCTGGCACCATGCCGAAGACCCTTCCGCCGTGTTGCTTCACGCTTTGCGCCAGCACCTCCATGAGTCCCTTGCGTGCTCCGCCGTAGACCAGGGTGCGCTCCGTGCGTCCGATGAGCTCACCCACTTCGCGGGCCGCCCTGACGTAGCTTTCGGGCAGGTTGTCCTTGGAGGAGAGATAAACTCCTACCTTCTGATAGTTCATGAGGCACAACGCTTTAGCGCACGGCAATACACTCGATTTCCACGCGGGCACCCTTGGGCAGCGTCTTCACCGCCACGGCCGAGCGGGCCGGGAAGGGAGCTTGGAAAAACTGGGCGTACACCTCGTTCATCTCGGCAAAATCGGCCATGTCGGCCAGGAAAACGCTCGTCTTCACCACGTTGTCAAGGCTCAGGCCGGCCTCTTCCAGAATGTGCTTCATGTTGGTGAGCGACTGGGCGGTGAGTTCTTTGATGCCGCCCTCGGCAAATGCGCCCGTGGCGGGGTTGATGGGCAGCTGGCCCGACACGTACACCGTGCCGCCGGCTTCGATGGCCTGGCTATAGGGGCCGATGGCGGCCGGAGCCAGAGGAGTTGCAATAGCTTGTTTCATGATGAGAAAAAGGGAAATATAAATTAAAAAAATCGGTGAATAGAATGATTGGGTTTCGGAGGTTATGAGGGATTAGGTGATGAGGTTATAAAGTTACCTGGGCGGCTACCGTGACTATCTCCAACAGTATTCTTATAACCTTATAACCTGGGAGCGAAGCGACCATAAACTTTTAACCTTCTACTTTCGGAAGCACCGAAAGTAGAACAGAATAATCTCATTCGCTCAGGATGAAGAGGATGGCCAGCCAGTGGGCCACGGAGCCGAGGAGTACGAAAATGTGCCACACACCGTGGAAATAAGGCTTGCTGTCGTGGGCAAAGAACCACGTGCCCGAGGTGTAGAACAGCCCCTCTGCCAGAATGGCGCAAAGCGCGCGTGACGGCAAACGGCTGCACACCGGTTCGGCCATGAAGATAAAGCTCCAGCCCATGAGCAGATAGAGAAAGAGCGACAGGCGCGGGTAGCGGTCCATGGCCGTCAGTTTGTACACCGCGCCGCCCAGTGCCACGCCCCACAGGATGCCGAACACCGTCCAGCCCAATGCACCGCCCACCACGCCGATGCAGATGGGCGTGTAGGAGGCCGCTATCATCACATAGATGCTGATGTGGTCGAAAATGCGCAGCCGGCGTTTCGCCTTGCCCGGCATGGCCCAGTGGTAGAGCGTGGAGGCGGCATACATCAGCAGCATGCCGCAGGTGAAGAAGGTGGTGCCGAAGGCATTCTTCCAGTTGCTCCCGTAGCCCAACTTCAGGATAAACCAAGCGGCTGCCAGCGTGAAGACCACGCCCGCCAGGTGTGTCAGGGTGTTAAACCGTTCCTCGCCGGAGCGGCGTTTCATTGCATTCATGCCGCGAAGGTAGTGCAACGTGAGGAATGCAGGAAGAAAAGCTTTCCGTTTTTTCCGTCGGCTCCGCCTTCCCTTTGGCTGCAAAGTTGAAAAACACCGTTATCGGCCTAAGCTACCAAAAGTTTTCTATAATTTTGCCAGCCTAAGCGGACATCCGTTCCGCGCTCCGGGTCTGCCATGCGGCAGGCGCGGCGTTTAACCCTACCAGAATCAGACTGTCATCATGCTGGAAATAAAGAACTTACATGCCTCCGTCGAAGGCAAGGAAATATTGCGCGGAGTGAACCTTACCATCCGCGATGGCGAGGTACATGTGCTCATGGGTCCCAACGGGTCGGGCAAGAGTACCCTCAGCAATGTGCTCGTGGGAAATCCCAAGTACGAAGTAACCGAAGGTTCCATCACCTTTAACGGAAAAGACCTGCTGTCCCTGTCGCCGGAGGACCGTGCGCACGAGGGCATCTTCATGTCGTTTCAAGCACCCACCGAGATACCCGGTGTGTCCATGACCAATTTCATGCGCGCCGCCCTCAACGCCAAACGGAAGTACTTTGGGCAGGAACCGATGCCCGCCGGGGAGTTTCTCAAGCTGCTCAAGGAAAAGCGCAAGCTCGTGGGGCTCGACGCCCACTTCATGAGCCGAGGCGTAAACGAGGGCTTTTCGGGTGGCGAGCGCAAACGCAACGAAATCTTCCAGATGGCGGTGCTCGAACCCTCTTTCTCCATTCTCGACGAAACAGATTCCGGACTCGACGTCGACGCCCTGCGCACCGTGGCCGAAGGTTTCAATATGTTGCGCGGCGAGCACACTTCTGCCATGGTCATCACCCATTACCAACGTATGCTCGACTATTTGAAACCCGACTTTGTGCATGTGCTGGTCAAGGGCTGCATTGTGCGCGAAGGCGATGCTTCGTTGGGATATGAAATAGAGGAAAAAGGCTTCGACTGGATCAAGGAACAGCTGGCGGACTAAATCGCACCGCACAGCCAGTGAAGTCACCAAACCAAGATGGAAGGAATGAATAGTCATCAGCAATACATAGACCTTTACCGGGTGCATCGCAACTTGCTCGACGGCGGCAGCTGCTCCGTGCTCAACGCTTGCCGGGAGGAGGCTGCGCGTCTGCTTTCCGCGCAGGGACTGCCCGACACCCGGGAGGAACGTTACAAATATACCGATGCGCAGGCCGCCTTCGCCCCCGACCTGGGGCTCAACCTGCGCCGCACGCTGCCCACCCCCGACCCGTATGCCGCCTTCAAGTGCAACGTGCCCAATCTCAGCACCTCGCTCTTTTTTGTGGTGAACGATGTGCCTTATCCCGCCCCCGACAGCTCGCGAGCCCTGCTCCCCGAGGGCGTCATCGTGGAGTCGTTTGCACAGGCCGCCGTCCACCATGCCCCCCTGCTCGAACGCTACTACAACCGCGCCGCCCGGGCCGACCGCGACTTCCGCCACGGCCACGACGGCGTGACCCTGCTCAACACACTCCTGGCCCAGGACGGCCTGTTCGTTTACCTGCCTGCCGGCGTCCGCCTCAAAGCCCCGTTGCAGGTGGTCAACGTGTCGTCGGCCCGTACGGCCTGCCTCAGCGTGCGCCGCGTGATTGTGGTGGCCGAGGAGGAAGCTTGCGGAGCCGTGCTCTTCTGCGACCACGCCGAGGGCGACCAAGCCTATCTCACCACCCAGGTGGCAGAGGTGTATGCCGCGGCCGGGGCACACGTCGATGTGTACAGCATAGAGGAGACCAACCGGCAAAACACCCGCTTCTCTACACTCTATGCCGACCTCCAGGCCGGCAGCCGCCTGAGCTACGACGGCATCACCCTGACCGGCGGACACACACGCAACCGTCTCGATGTGCGCCTCCTCGGACCGGGAGCACAGACCGAGCTCTACGGAGCGGTGGTGGCCGATGCTACGCAACGGGTGGACAACAATATCCTCGTGGAACACCTCTCGCCGCAATGCACCAGCGACATGCTCTATAAATACGTGCTCGACGGCCAAAGCCTCGCCGCTTTCGCCGGCAAGGTCTATGTGGCGCCGGGCGCAGACCGCACTGCCTCGCAGCAAACCAATGCCAATTTGTGCGCCGGGCCTGAGGCGCGAGCCTTCTCGCAGCCCATGCTCGAAATCTATGCCGACGACGTGAAGTGTAACCACGGTTCCACCATCGGAAAGTTGGATGAGGGTGCCCTCTTCTATATGCGTCAGCGCGGCATCCCCGAGGCCGAGGCTCGCCTGCTGCTCCAGCACGCCTTTATCAACGAGGTGTTGCGCCATGTGCAGATAGACCATCTCTACGACCGCCTGGCCCACCTCGTAGACCTCCGTTTCAGGGGCGAGCTGGGCAAGTGCCGGGGCTGCAACCTGTGTAAGTAGGGACTTGTCCCATGAACGGCCCGCCGGCCTTTACCCTCTGTTCCCTGTCATCTGACCATATCCCTTCATCATGTACAATCTTTCCACCGTCCGCAACGATTTCCCCATACTGAGCCGCGAGGTTTACAACCGGCCGCTGGTCTATCTCGACAATGCCGCGACAACGCAAAAGCCCAAGTGCGTGGTCGAGGCCATAGCCAACCAGTACTATGCCGTCAACGCCAATGTGCACCGCGGCGTTCACTTCCTCTCGCAGCAGGCCACCGACCTCCACGAGGCAGCCCGCGAGCGCGTGCGGAGCTTCATCCATGCGCGCAGCACAGCCGAGGTGGTGTTCACCCGGGGCACCACTGAGAGCCTCAACCTTGTGGCTGCGTCCTACGGCGAGGCGTTTCTCCACGAAGGCGACGAGGTGATACTCACCGTGATGGAGCACCACAGCGACATTGTGCCCTGGCAGCTGCTGCGCGACCGCAAGGGCATCGTGCTCAAAGTGGTGCCCATGACCGATTGCGGCGAGCTGGACCAAGAGGCTTACCGGCAGCTCTTCACACCCCGCACCCGGCTGGTGTGCTGTGCCCATGTGAGCAATGTGTTGGGCACGGTGAATCCCGTGAAGCAGATGGCCGCCACGGCACATGCCCATGGCGCGCACTTCCTCGTCGACGGGGCGCAGAGCGTGCCCCATTTCCCTGTCGATGTGCAGGACCTCGACTGCGACTTCTTCGTTTTCTCCGGCCACAAGGTGTATGGCCCCACCGGCATCGGCGTGCTCTACGGCCGTGAGGAGCTGCTCGACCGCATGCCCCCCTATCAGGGTGGCGGAGAGATGATAGCGCGGGTCAGCTTCGAGCACACCACCTACGAAAGGCTGCCTTTCAAATTCGAAGCCGGCACCCCCGACTACGTAGGTTCCCACGCGCTGGCTGCCGCCCTCGACTACGTGGATGCACTGGGCATGGAAAACATCCACGTCCACGAAAGCGAAATCACACGCTACGCCATGGAGCAAATGGCCCTCATTCCCGACATGCACCTCTACGGCACGTCGGCCGGGAAGGACGCTGTGGTGGCCTTCAACGTCGGCCGCATCCATCCCCTCGACCTCGGCACCCTGCTCGACCGCCTCGGCATCGCCATACGCACGGGACACCATTGCGCACAGCCCCTGATGGAGCGTTGCGGCGTCGAAGGCATGGCACGGGCCTCCTTTGCGCTCTACACCACCCGCGAGGAGGTGGACGCACTCGTAGCCGGCATCGACCGCGTCAGAAAGATGTTTTAACCATCCGCCGTTTTGCGAGCCCCTGTGCCGTAACCGACGGGGCGGGTTCGCGGGGCGGCAAAATGTTTCACCCGTCAGTAGGTGCAGAAAAGAGTTTCTAACAGAAAACACCTACCTAAAAATTCTCACCATGCTTCTTTCCACCACTCCCACCCTTGAAGGACATCCCGTTCGCCAATACCTTGGCGTCGTTACCGCCGAAACCATCATCGGAGCCAACTTCCTGCGCGACATAGCCGCCAACGTGCGCGATTTCTTCGGCGGTCGCAGTCAGAGCTACGAAGATGTGCTCATCGAAGCCAAACACACTGCGCTCAAAGAGCTGGAAGAGCGTGCCGCCCGCATGGGTGCCAACGCCGTAGTAGGCGTTGATCTCGACTACGAAACGGTGGGTGCCAACGGGTCCATGCTCATGGTTGTGGCCAGCGGCACTGCGGTTGTCATCTGAGGCGTTTGCATCGTATAGGCTATTAAAAAAATCATGTTGGCTTCTATATATAATAAGGAGTGCCTGCTTGAGGCCGGCTGCGATGAGGCCGGGCGCGGCTGTTTGGCCGGCAGTGTGTTCGCTGCCGCCGTTATTTTTCCGCCCGACTACTCCAACAGGGAGCTGAACGACTCCAAGCAGCTCACGGCCCGCAAGCGTTACGCCCTGCGCGAGGTGATTTGTCGCGATGCCCTGGCTTGGGCCGTGGCCTCCGTGGAGCCGGAGGAGATAGACCGCATCAACATCCTCAATGCCTCCATCCTGGCCATGCACCGCGCCTTGGACCGCCTCACCTTGCGGCCCGGCTTTATCATCGTGGACGGTAATCGCTTCAAGCCCTACGGCGACGTGCCCCATTGTACCATCGTGAAAGGCGACGGCAAATACCTTTCCATTGCCGCCGCCTCTATTCTGGCCAAGACCTGCCGCGACGACTACATGCTGCGGCTTCATGAGCAATACCCCTGGTACGGTTGGGACCGCAACGCCGGTTATCCCACCAAGCTCCACCGCGAAGGCATCCTTTCCCACGGTCTCACCCCCTACCATCGCCGCAGCTTTGGCGGACTCGGCGAAGCGCAGCTGCCATTTGCCGAAGAATAGTGTAATGTTCGGACTATGACGCACTTTTTAGGGCATTCCTATCGTTTTTGTTTTTTTTTTCTACTTTTGCAGCCAAATTTCTGAAACCCTATGCAAAAGAACTTAGTCATAGTCGAATCTCCCGCCAAAGCAAAGACCATAGAAAAATTTCTGGGTGCCGACTTCAAGGTAATGTCCAGCTATGGGCACATCCGCGACCTGAAGAAGAAAAATTTTGGCGTCGATCTCGACACGTTCGAACCCCAATATGAAATCCCGGCCGACAAGAAGCATGTAGTGAGCGAGCTTCGTTCGTGGGCTCGTAAGGCGGAGGCCGTCTGGCTTGCGTCCGATGAAGACCGCGAGGGAGAAGCCATCTCCTGGCACCTGGCCGAAGTGCTCGGGCTCGACCCTAAAGAAACACGACGCATCGTATTCCACGAAATCACCAAGCCCGCCATTCAAGCAGCCATAGCCCATCCGCGCCACATCGACCTCAACCTTGTCGATGCCCAGCAGGCTCGTCGCGTGCTCGACCGCTTAGTGGGTTTCAAGCTCTCTCCCGTGTTGTGGCGCAAGGTGCGGCCCAACCTTTCGGCCGGTCGCGTGCAGAGCGTTGCCGTAAGGCTGATTGTGGAGCGCGAAAGAGAAATACAGAACTTCAAGACAGAAGAAAGCTACCGCGTTACGGCACAATTCTCCGTGCCTTCGGCCGAAGGAAATGCCTTGCTGAAGGCCGAACTCAATAAACGTTTTTCCACACAGGCGGAGGCCGAGGCTTTTCTGGCCGACTGTCAAAGCGCAACCTTCCGCATTGACAATATAGCCACACGTCCCACACGGCGTACACCTGCACCCCCTTTTACCACATCGACCCTTCAGCAGGAGGCAGCCCGCAAGTTGGGCTTCCCCGTGGCGCTTACCATGCGCGTGGCCCAGAGTCTGTACGAATCGGGATTGATTACGTATATGCGTACCGACTCTATGAATCTTTCCGACCTGTGTCTGAACAGCTGCGGCCCCGTTATTGAAGGATTGATGGGAAGCTCTTATCATCAGCGCCGCGTCTACCACACCCACTCCAAGGGTGCACAGGAAGCCCACGAGGCCATTCGTCCCACAGACATGGCCCGGCAACACATCAGCGGCACCGCGCAGGAGCAACGCCTCTATGAATTGATATGGAAGCGCACCCTGGCTTGCCAGATGGCGGATGCCCGGTTGGAGCGCACCACTGTCGGCATCTCCATCAGCACTCGTTCCGAACAGTTCCAGGCCACCGGCGAAGTAGTCCGCTTCGATGGTTTCCTGCGCGTCTACAGCGAGAGCCGGGGCGACGAACAGACCGACCCCAACGGCCAACCCGACGGCCACCTGCTCCCGCCCGTGGAAGAAGGTCAGGAGTTGACCCATCCGGAGCTGACAGCCCGTCAACGTTTCACCGCCGCCCCGCCCCGTTACACCGAGGCTTCGCTCGTTCACAAGCTGGAGGAGCTGGGCATTGGCCGTCCCTCCACCTACGCCCCCACCATTTCCACCATACAGCAACGACAGTATGTCGAAAAAGGCGACAAGGAAGGTACACCCCGCCCGTATCGGCAACTCACCCTCACGCCGCAGGGCATACGCAACGAAGAGCACACCGAGACGGTGGGCAGCGACAAGGGAAAGCTCATCCCCACCGATACCGGTCTGGTGGTGAACGATTTCCTCATGGAATATTTTCCCGAAATCATGGACTACAACTTCACGGCCAACGTGGAGAAAGAATTTGACGAGGTGGCCGAAGGAAAGAAGGACTGGACGCTCATGCTGAGCAAGTTCTACCATGATTTCGAGCCGCAGGTGGAACGCACGCTCAACGAACGCACCGAACGCCGCGTGGGCGAACGCGAGCTCGGCACCGACCCCAAAACCGGCAAGACGGTGAGCGTGAAGATAGGCCGCTTCGGCCCCATGGTGCAGATGGGACAGCCCTCCGACACGGAGAAACCCCTGTTCGCCAACTTGGCTTCAGGCCAGAGCATCGAAACCATCACGCTCGAAGAGGCACTCGATCTTTTCAAACTCCCCCGTACGCTCGGCGAAATCGACGGACAGCCCGTGCGAGCCAATGCCGGACGCTTCGGACCGTACGTGCAGGTGGGCAAGCTCTTCGTTTCGATACCCAAAGGCGAGAACCCCATGGAGATCACCCTTGAACGTGCCGCCGAACTCATCAACGAAAAGCGCGAAGCAGAGGAGAAAAGTCATCTCAAGCAGTTTGCCGAAGAGCCCAAGCTCGAAATCCGAGCCGGACGCTGGGGACCTTACATCGCCTACGACGGAAAGAACTACAAAATACCCAAGAAAGATGCCGACCGGGCAGCCGAGCTCACCCTGGAGGAGTGCTTGAAGCTGGTGGAGGCCGAGCAGAAAAAAACGGCTAAGCCCCGCAGGGGACGAAAAGCCTGAAATCGCTGAACGAAAAGGGGGTGCGCACAACGGGACAACAAGTGTTCGAGGCGCATCCCAAAGTAAACCCGGCAAACCGACAACAACGTGCAAAGTATCACCCTTATAGGTTACATGTGTGTGGGCAAAACCACTGTGGGCAAAGCCCTGGCCAAAGAGCTGGGCATGACCTTCTACGACCTCGACTGGTATATAGAAGAACGCTTCCACACGAAAGTCAGCCGCATATTCGCCGAAGAAGGAGAGGAGCGTTTTCGCGACTTAGAGCGGCGAATGCTCCACGAGGTGGCGGAGTTTGAAAACGTCGTGGTGTCGTGTGGCGGCGGAACCCCCTGCCACTTCGACAACATGGACTATCTCAACAGCGTTTCGCAGACCTGCTACCTCCAGGCCTCGGTCGATACCATCCTGCAACACCTCGCCATGAGCCGGGGCGAGCGGCCCTTGCTCAAAGGTAAAACACCGGAGGAACTGAGAACCTTCGTCACGGACCAGCTGGCCGAACGGATTCCTTTCTACGAGAAGGCACGCCACACTATCGGCGTGGACATTCTCGACTCCTTCGACAAAATCAATATCGTTACCGCCAACGTGCGTCAGGCACTGGACATCTGACCCCGAAAACAGTCCTTTTTCTTTCACTTCAAAGACCGTCGGATAAAAGTCCGCCACTTGTGCTTCACAAGTCCCGGACTTGAAAAAAATAGTCCTGGAGTAGAAAAAAATAGTCCAGGACTTTTGGTCAACCCTTCGGCGACGCTTTTTCGCCTCCCCTTAACTCATCCATCCACAGCCTGCACCCCAAGGTCGGAGCGACGACCTGCCGGTGGCGGACGACAGTTACAACAGCATAATCATAAGAACCAAAGGCAGCCATGAGAAAATGGAGAATTGAAGATTCCGAGGAACTCTACAACATCAAAGGTTGGGGAGTCAACTACTTCGGCATAAACGAGAAAGGCCACGTCTACGTGTCGCCCCGCAAGGACAGCGTGCGCGTTGACCTCAAAGAAGTGGTCGACGAGCTCAACTCGCGCGATATAACAGCTCCCGTGCTTCTGCGTTTCCCCGACATCCTCGACAACCGCATCGAAAAAACTTCCGACTGCTTTACCCGCGCTGCAGCGGAGTACGACTACAAGGCCGAACACTTCATCATCTATCCCATCAAGGTGAACCAGATGCGCCCCGTGGTGGAGGAAATCATCAGCCACGGCAAGAAGTACAACCTGGGCCTGGAGGCCGGCTCCAAACCAGAGCTTCACGCTGTGCTGGCCACCAATATGGACAGCGACAGCCTCATCGTGTGCAACGGCCACAAGGACCAGAACTTCATCGAACTGGCCCTGCTGGGTCAGAAAATGGGCAAGCGCGTCTTCCTCGTGGTGGAAAAGTTGCCCGAGCTGTACACCATCGCCCAGACCGCCGAAAAGCTCGGCGTGCGTCCCAACCTGGGCATCCGCATCAAGCTGGCCGCCTCCGGCACGGGCAAGTGGCAGGAAAGCGGCGGCGACGCCTCCAAGTTCGGCCTCAAC
Source organism: Bacteroidales bacterium (assembly GCA_004552195.1). Next base: position 32,577 of record SFPC01000007.1, read on the forward strand.
TCCTCCGAACTGCTCGAAGCTCTGAAAATGCTCGACGAGATGGGCATGCACGACTGCCTGAAGCTCATTCACTTCCACATCGGTTCGCAAATCACCAAGATACGCCGCATCTCCACGGCCCTGCGCGAGGCGGCACAGTTCTACGTGCAGCTCCACGCACTGGGCTTCAACATCGAATTTGTTGACTGTGGCGGCGGCCTCGGCGTGGACTACGACGGTACACGCTCCAGCAACTCCGAAAGTTCCGTGAACTATTCCATCCAGGAGTACGTCAACGACTGCGTATACACCTTTGTCGACGCTGCCAACAAGAACCACATTCCCCATCCCAACCTCATCACCGAAGGAGGCCGCTCGCTCACCGCACACCACTCCGTGCTCATTGTCGACGTCATGGAGAGCGTCAGCATGCCGCACATGGACGAGGATTTCCACCCCACGGAGCAAGACCATCAGCTCGTTCACGACCTCACAGAGATATGGGACAAGCTCTCAACCCGTTCCATGCTCGAAGACTGGCACGACGCGCAGGACATACGCGACGAGGCGCTCGACCTCTTCCGCCACGGCATCATCGACCTCAAGACCCGCGCCCAAATCGAAAGCCTCTATTGGAGCATATCCCACGAAATCAGTGAACTGGTTCACCATCAGAAACACGTGCCCGACGAGCTGCGAAAGCTCGACAAGATGATGTCCGACAAATACTTCTGCAATTTCTCCCTCTTCCAGTCGCTGCCCGACTCGTGGGGCATCGACCAGCTCTTTCCCATCATGCCCATCGAGCGGCTCGACGAGAAGCCCGTGCGGTCGGCCACTATCCAGGACATCACGTGCGACTCCGACGGCAAAATCTCGGCCTACGTCAACTATAACCAGCAAACGTCCTACCTGCCCCTGCACCCCATCCGCGAGGGCGAGCATTATTACATCGGCGTGTTCCTTGTGGGAGCCTATCAGGAGATATTGGGCAACATGCACAACCTCTTCGGCGACACCAACGCCGTACACGTGACGGTGGACTCCGACGGCTACAGCATAGACAAGACCATCGACGGCGAAACCGTGGCCGACGTGCTCGAATACGTGCAGTACGACCCCAAACGCCTGGTGCGTCGCCTCGAAACCTGGGTGAGCAAGGCCGTGAAGGAAGGACGCATCACCGTGGAGGAGGGCAAGGAATTCATTTCCAACTATCGCTCCGGCCTGTACGGCTATACGTATCTGGAATAAGCCATACCCGATGCAAATACTCCTGGCCAACGCAAAAATCATGTACGACAGGGCGGACAGGGCCGCCCTGTCCACGCCGCTCTTCCAGCAGGTGGCAGACGAACTGGCTGCCGAAATGGCCCGGATGGAGGTGGACGAACTCGCCGACCAGCTGGAATGCAGCCGGAAGCTGGCAGCGGAGAACCTGTTGCGCTACCGGCAGTTCCACGTGGCACCGACGATGCCCGCCCTCCTGGCCTACAACGGACAAGCCTACAAACACTTGAAGGCAAACACCCTTCCGGACCGCGCCTTGGCGTTTGCGCAGCAACATCTCTGGATCACGTGCTTCCTCTACGGCCTGCTCCGTCCCATGGACGCCATCGTTCCTTACCGTATGGAGCACTGCGTCACGCTGGAGCGCACCCACGACAAACCCATCCACCAATTCTGGAAAGACAAACTGACCGACCTGCTCATACGGCAGGTGCAGGCCGACGACGGCGTGTTGCTCCACCTCTCCACGGAGGAGTACGAACACCTGTTCGACTGGAAGCGCGTCGTGGCCACAGTGCAGGTGGTCCATCCCCTGTTCTACGTTCGCCAACCGGACGGGAGGCTCAAAATGCAGGCCGTCTGGGCGAAAACGTGTCGCGGAGCCATGGTGAGGTTCGTGCTGGAAAATGAAATCACCCGGCCGGAGCAACTCCAGGCCTTCTCCTATCAGGGATTTCACTATTCGCCCGTCCACGGAGAAGCACTCTTTCCTCATTTTATCCGGGAGAACAGGTAACGGAGTATATAGAGATATTGTAGCTTTTACCACCATGACATTATCAATCGCAACCTTTTCAAGATACAATAGCACTTCGGTCTTGAAAGAATGTGATGTGTTGCCATCTTCCGGCAAGTGCCGATATGGCTCCTTGCGATGACGGATTGCGACGGCGATTTGTCGGCTTCGTCGGGAAGGCCGGCACGTGTAAACCGCCGCTCCTCATCGTTTCGACCGCGCTTTTTCCCTGACTTTCAAGACCCTTGTTTCGTTTACCTGAATTTATACTACGGGAAGCCAAAAAGTTTTCTGAAAAATAATCACTGAAATTGTTTTTCGGGAAACTTTCTTTGCTCTATCTTTGCCCATGTTTTCCAAAAAGAGCACTCCGATTGCCTGTTTCGGAGTCCGAAAAAGGGAAACAAGGACTCGTCGCTTCAAGTTCATCAGAAGAAATAAAAACATCTGATAATCAGAGTAAAACAAGTTGAATTCAAAGCTCCTTGACCGTTCTTTGTACTTCAGAATGAGCACCTCGATTGAAACTGTCGGCAGACAGACGTAAACGAAGCGAAGTTTTCCAAAACGGACAACTTTTTATTTTTCGTAATTGAAAAAGTTTTCCAAAACAAACTCCCACACCATGCCTCAAAAAACGCTTGGAACCCTCCATGGCAGGGCTTCGGCAGGCACTTTGTGTGGCTCTTGAACCACTCTCCCCGACAGGGCTACTCACCTCAAGCAAATCATACCGCAAAATATGTGTACCGACAATTTCTTCATCACCAAACGCGACGGCTCGCAGGAGTCGTTTTCCGTGGAAAAGATAAAAACCGCGCTGCTCAAGGCTTTCCGTTCGCAAAACAAGGCCATTGACGCCGAGGCCCTGAACCGCATCATGCAACGGCTCCGCTTCTGCAACGGCATGAGCGTGGAGGACATCCAGAACCAGGTGGAGGTGGCCCTCATGGCCGAACGCCATTTCCAGGTGGCCAAGGCTTTCATGCTCTACCGCAAGCAGCACGAGGATGACCGCGAAACGGCCGACAAAGTCCGCTTCCTCGTGAATTACTGTAACTCCGCCAATCCCGCCACCGGTTCCAAATACGACGCCAACGCCAATGTGGAGAACAAGAACATTGCCACGCTCATCGGGGAGCTACCCAAGCAGAGTTTTATCCGCCTGAACCGTCGCCTGCTCACCGACCGCATCAAACAGATGTACGGCAAGGAGCTGAGCGACCGCTACATGTACCTGCTCAAACACCATTATATATATAAGAACGACGAGACCTCGCTCGCCAACTACTGCGCGTCGATTACGATGTACCCTTGGCTGCTCAACGGTACGAAGGACATTGGCGGAAACTCCACTGCGCCCTCCAACCTCAAGTCGTTCTGCGGCGGCTTCGTCAACATGGTGTTCATTGTTTCGTCCATGCTCTCAGGAGCCTGCGCCACGCCGGAATTTCTCATGTACATGAGTCATTTTATCGCGAAGGAGTATGGCGACGACTACTATCTCGAACCCGAGCGCGTGGTAGATCTCTCGTTGCGCCGCCGCACCATCGACAAGGTCATCACGGACTGTTTCGAGCAGATAGTCTATTCCATCAACCAGCCCACAGGGGCACGCAACTTCCAGAGCGTGTTCTGGAACATCTCCTACTACGACAAATATTACTTCGAGAGCATCTTCGGCGAGTTCCGCTTTCCCGACGGCAGTCGCCCCTCGTGGCCCGCGCTCGACTGGCTGCAACGCCGCTTCATGCGGTGGTTCAACGAGGAGCGCACCAAGGCCGTGCTGACCTTCCCCGTGGAAACCATGGCCCTGCTCTCCGAAAACGGCGACGTGCGCGACAAGGAATATGCCGACTTCACGGCACAGATGTATGCCGAAGGCCACAGCTTTTTCACCTACATGAGCGACAACGCCGACAGCCTGGCCTCCTGCTGTCGCCTGCGCAACGAAATACAGGACAACGGTTTCAGCTACACCCTGGGCGCGGGGGGCGTAAGCACGGGCTCGAAGTCGGTGCTCACCGTCAACCTCAACCGCTGCGTGCAGCAGGCCACGCGCGAGGGACGTTCCTACGTGGAATACCTCGACGAGGTGGTCGACCTCATGCACAAGGTGCAGCTGGCGTACAACGAGAACCTCAAGGAAATGCTGGCGAAAGGGATGCTCCCGCTGTTCGACGCAGGCTACGTGAACATTAAACGCCAGTACCTCACCATCGGCGTAAACGGCATGGTCGAGGCCGCCGAGAGCCTGGGCATCACCATCAGCGACAACCCGGAATATGAACACTTCGTGGGCGAGGTGCTCGGACTCGTGGAGAAGCTCAACCGGCAGTACCGCACGAAGGACGTGATGTTCAACTGCGAAATGATTCCGGCCGAGAATGTGGGCGTGAAGCACGCACGCTGGGACCGCGAGGACGGTTACTATGTGCCGCGCGAGTGTTACAATTCTTACTTCTACGTGGTGGAGGACCCGCAAACGGACATCATCGAGAAGTTCCGCCTCCATGGCCGCCGCTATATCGAACACCTCACGGGCGGCTCGGCCTTGCACATGAACCTCGACGAGCACCTTTCTGCACCGCAGTATCGGCAACTGCTGCGCGTGGCAGCGAAGGAGGGATGTAACTATTTCACCTTCAACATTCCCAACACGCTCTGCAACGAGTGCGGCCACATCACGAAGCAGCACCTCCGCGAATGTCCCCACTGCCACTCGAAGAATGTGGACTACCTGACGCGCATCATCGGTTACCTGAAGCGCGTGTCAAACTTCTCGCTCGACCGTCAGAAGGAGGCCGCACGCCGCTACTACCAGCGGGTGGAGGCATAACTTCGCCGGTCTGACCTATTGTTGCTGCTTATGCTGAAATATACTACGCACGACATCGTGTTTCAGGAGTTCCCCGACGAGGTAACGCTGGCTGTCAACCTCAGCCTCTGCCCCAATGCCTGCCCGGGCTGCCACAGCGCGGCGTTGCAGGGCGACATCGGCGAGGAACTCACGGAGGAGCGGCTCTTGGCCCTGGCCGACAGTTACGAGGGGAGCATCACCTGCGTAGCACTGATGGGGGGCGACAACGACCCCCAGGAGGTTTTGCGACTGTTGGCAGCAGTCAGAAAGCGCAGTGGTGGAAGTCTGCGCACGGGGTGGTACAGCGGACGCACCCGGGTGCCCGAAACGCAGCAGATGGTGGCTGCACTGAGTTACCTGAAGCTGGGGCCGTATGTGGCAAAGCTGGGACCGCTCAACTCGCCCGAGACGAACCAACGCTTTTACCGCGTGGAGCCTGACGGAAAGCTGACGGACCTCACCCACCGCTTCCGGCGTAAAGGCTGACTTCTTGATGCAAAGACGACAACGCGGACAACGAAAGACAACTTTTTCCTGTCGCTCGTTGGTCTCATGAACACACAATAACGGCTCCCTCAAGTCGAGCAGGCCGTTATTGTGTTTTTTCTTTCTATGCAAGGCAGGCAAGATGATACGTTGCCTTTCGTCCTCCGGATGGTCATTGGCTGCTTCCCGGCTGAGGCTTCGGCCTCGCAGCTCGACGAGTAGGATTTTCTGTCGCAGCGATAGAATTTTCTACTCGTCGAGTTGTAAAATCTACTCGTCGAGTTGTGGACCTCGGCTTTCAAGTGGAGTTGTGTTCACGGCGCTCGCCTTGCATACTTCGCTCTCTCGAAGCCTGCCTATGGCTCAGTACAAAAAGAAAAAACCAAGCTTTTTCTTTTCATTGCGCTCGCCTTGCACTACTTTGCTTCGCGAAGTGAGGCTGCGGCTCGGCAGTGAAAAGAAAAAACCAA
>SFPC01000125.1 GCA_004552195.1 Bacteroidales bacterium
TGAACGGCACCAAGGTAGAGGGCGGCAAGCATTCATACACCATATCCGGAGGAGGGAAGTGAGAAGGGGTGGTGCCATAGTACTTGCCGCGGCTCTCCTGATGGTGAGCGCCTGCGCCGTTTCCCGTAAGGCCAGAAGCCTGTCGGAGAACTCCGTTGCCGCCAGGCTGCAGCTCCGGGGCGATGACGGACAGCAGTTCCCCTCGCTGGAGATGCTGCGCCGGGAGTCCCGGGACACTATCAGGGTGACGGGCCTGAACGGAGAGGAGATGTTCCTGATGAACGCCGTGAAGGACGAGGACGGTGAGATGGTGGCGCACGACGTGATCGATGCCGCTGTGGTCACCGCCCGCTTCCGCAACGTGGCCGAGCGCCACGGAAAGGTGGACCTGGAGTTCCAGGTCATCGTCCCGGAGGCGATGCAGGACTCCCGGTGGCAGCTGCGCTTCTTCCCTGACATGTTCGTCCTCGGGGACAGCATACGCCTGGAGCCGGTTATCATCACCGGAAGGGAGTACAGGAAAGCGCAGCTCAGGGGCTACCAGCAGTACGAGCGTTTCCTCGCCTCTATAGTCAGCGACACCACGCGGTTCATCAACCTGTGGCAGCTTGAGCTCTTCCTCGAGAGGAACATCCCCGAGGTGTTCGCTTTCAAGAAGGACTCCTCGGAGGTCTCCGACGAGCAGTTCGCTTCCGTGTACGGCGTTACTGAGCGGCAGGCTGTGGAACACTACACCAACCAGATTGCCAAGCGGTGGAACAACCGCAAGAAGACACTTACCGGAAGGATGTACCGCCGGTACGTCAAGGTCCCGATCGTAACCGAAGGGATACGTCTCGACACCGTCATGAGGGACGTCAACGGTGACTTCATATACAACTATGTACAGACCATAGCCACAAGGCCGAAGCTCCGCAAGGTGGACATCGTCCTTTCCGGTGAGGTGTGGGAGGCCGACAGGAAGGTCTACCTGATGTCCCGCAGCGAGCCTCTGACCTTCTACATCAGCAGCCTCTCGTCCTTCGTCGACGGGACGGAGAGATACCTTACCAAGGTCATTGAGCGCAGGGCACAGGCAAACACCGCGTGTTATGTGGACTTTGCCTCGGGCAGTGCGGACATAGACATCTCCCTATCGAACAACCGTGACGAGATAGGACGCATACGGGGCAACCTCGCCAGTCTTGTGGAGGATACCGTCTATGACCTTGACTCCATAGTCGTCACGGCGTCTGCATCCCCGGAGGGGTCGGAGAGGGCGAACCGCATCCTCGCACAGAGGCGCAGCGAGTCCGTCTGCCGGTACTTCGAGGATTACGTCAGGCATTACCGGGACTCCCTGGAGAGGGAGGCGGGGTTCAGCATCGGCGAGGATGGTGAGGTGGTGCATGCGGTGCACCGCCCCGACATAAGGTTCATCGCCCGTAACGGAGGGGAGAACTGGACTATGCTCGATGCCCTGATAGGAAGAGACAGCATCCTTGCGGATGCACAGAAGGAGGAATATGGTGAACTCAGGAATAGCGTCTCCGACCTCGACCGGCTCGAGGCGCAGCTCCAGAAGGAACCCTACTACAGGCATCTTCGTGAGACAGTCTACCCGAGGCTGAGGACGGTACGCTTCGACTTCCATCTGCACCGCAAGGGGATGGTCAAGGACACGGTACACACCACCGAACTCGATACGACATATATGCTGGGCGTGCAGGCGATAAGGGACAGGGACTATGAAAGAGCGGTCACGTACCTTCGAACCTATGCTGACTACAACACTGCTGTGGCCTATTGTGCCCTTGATTACAACGCCAGTGCGCTCAGCATTCTTGAAACGCTGGAGCCGACTGCCGAGGTCCTCTACATGAGGGCGGTCGTCTACACCAGACTGGGCCGCGTGCAGGAGGCGGTGCAGTGCTATGTGAACTCCTGCGATCTCAACCCGGCATACGTCCACAGGGGCAACCTCGACCCGGAGATAGCTGCGCTGATAAAGACATACGGTCTTAACCGTCAGGATGAAGAGGATGTTTATTTCAATTGACAGTTGACATGGAAGAAAGAAACAAACCAATGAACAACCACAATGATTGACTTCACGAATACATACCCGCGCATGACAGTTTATCTGAAGGGTGTGTTGATGTTTCTGATACTCTTGTTGTTCTCATGTCTCATACCCCTGCTGCTGAAAATGTGGAACAGGATTTCAAAATCCCGGGAGTCAAGGTGGAAGAGGGTGGAGAAGAAACTGGAGAAGAAACTGGAGAAGAAACTGGAAAAGAAGATCGACCAGGAAAAGCGCCTTAACGACAGTATCGACAGCCAGAGAACCTTGACGGAGTCCTGCCAGAATAAAGCGAAGGAGCTGGAGGCCAGGCAGAACAGGTTGTCGGCGGGTGTTCAGGATATCGAAGAGAGAATGAACGGAATCCTGTCTGTCAGTCAGAAGATCGATGTGATGGTGAAATTCTTCGACATGCTGGACAAGGACGGGTTCTGGGAACCGATAAAGATTGAAATGGAAAATGAGAACAAAAGAAACGGAAAACAACTCTGACTGCGGTCAGATGCCTGAAAGAGTGGACTGGTGCTACGGCACCAGGTTCGGGGAGTATGTACTCATCGCGCTGGCCATAATGCTGAACGCCTTCCTCATAGGGTTCGGGCTCACGCGTCTGGACCCGGACGTGGGATGGCTGAAGATGGCCATCGGGATAGCGGCAGCGACGTTCTGGGTTATTTCCCTCCTTGCCGCCCTCTTCCTCATTATCGGCACCTATGTGCAGATCCGCATATGCCTCACTCACAGGAGAAACAATAGAGACAATACAACCGACAACCCAACTATTAAACATTAGCATAAAGATGAAAAAGACAATCATTGCAATGGCAGCCGCCTGTGCAGCACTCGCGGCCTGCAACAAGGAGCAGACACTTGCTCCGGTCACTCCTTCGGAAGAGGGAACAGGACAGATCACTTTCACGGTCGCCGGGGATGAACCCGCAGAGACCAGGGCAGTCACCGCCTACACCACCGCACAGACCTATGAGAGCCAGGTGAACAAGGTTCAGGTGTTCGTCTTCGGAAGCGACGGCGCGATCAACTTCTACCAGAACCTCGGCACATCCACCTCGGGCTCCATCTCCACCACTGCCGGCACCAAGACCGTGTGGGCCGTGGTGAACGGCCCTGACCTCTCGACCATAGGCACCCTGTCCGCCCTCCAGGCGACTGCCGTCGACCTCTCGGCGAACAGCACCACGGCCTCGACGGGATTCGTGATGGC
>SFPC01000126.1 GCA_004552195.1 Bacteroidales bacterium
GCAAGGCCGGTGCCGCCGGCGATGATGGCAGTGATCTGGGACTTGATGGTGAACACCAGAGACGTCAGCGTCACGAGGATCATGAAGATCATCGGGAAGTAGAACATCTTGTTGTTTCTGCCCATCTTGCCGAGCCATGCGGCGACGGCCAGCAGGCCGAGGCCGGCCAGGAGCTGGTTGGCAGCGCCGAACAGGGGCCAGATCTTTGCATAACCGGTCATGCCGAGGGCAATGCCGAGCACGACGGTGATCGCGGTGGAGACGTACGGATTGCAGAGGACCTTGCGAGCGCCGGTAACGGTCGGATCGCCGGCCTTCTCACCGGGCTTGAGCCAGAATTCCTGGAACATGTAGCGAGCCAGACGGGTCGCGGTGTCCAGAGAGGTCAGGCAGAACACGGACACGGCCAGGACCATCAGCGTGTAGGTGATGGACACGGCGCCGGAGCCAAAGATCTTGCCGAGCATCTGGGACAGGCCGGTCGCGAACACGACGGTCGGAGTGACGGTCGTGCCGGCTTTGTAATCCTGCCAGATGTACGCAACCGCGCACAGGGAAACGATCGCGAGCACACACTCAATGAGCATGCCGCCGTAGGCGATGGGCTGCGCGTCTTTCTCATTGTTGAGCTGCTTGGCCGTCGTGCCGGAACCAACGAGGGAGTGGAAGCCGGAGATGGCGCCGCAGGCAATGGTGACGAACAGAGCCGGGAACATATAGCCAAGGGAGCTGCCCGTCGGGGCGATGGTGTCTTTGAAGCCGGTGAACGCAGGCATATCCAGCGTCGGGTGGCAGCCAATGACGCCGATGACCGCGAGGATCATCATCGCATACAGCAGGAACGAGCTGAGGTAGTCACGCGGCTGGAGCAGGATCCACACAGGCGTGACGGAAGCGACCAGAATGTAGAGGCCGCAGATGATCATCCAGGTCTTGTAGCTCAGGTAGATCGGGTGCCACTTGATGCCGAGCCACATGATCAGAGCGATGCAGACAACACCGATGACCGTGGACACGCCGATCGGCGCATTTCTGCGGTACACGAAGAAGCCGAAGAAGATGGCCAGAACGATGAACAGCAGCGAGATGATGGCCGTCGTGGCGTTGGCCGCAGAAGCCGCCACATCCACAACACCGTCCACATAGGTGGCCTTGAACGTATTGGCAACGATGGACGCGAACGCGGCCACGACCAGGATCAGGGTCAGGTAAGAGAAGATGAGGAACAGGCGCTTGGCCTTCTTGCCGATGCTGGTCTCAACAACGGTGCCGATGGACTGACCGTCATTGCGAACGGATGCAAACAGTGCGCCGTAGTCATGCACACCGCCGAAGAAGATGCCGCCGATGAGGACCCACAGCAGCACCGGGACCCAGCCGAACACAGCGGCCTGGATCGGGCCGTTAATCGGGCCGGCGCCCGCGATGGAGGAGAAGTGATGTCCCATCAGAACAGGGGCCTTTGCAGGGCAGTAGTCCATGCCGTCTTCCAGCTCGTGAGCCGGGGTCTGGCGGGACGGGTCGATGCCCCACTGTTTGGACAGCCATCCGCCGTAGAAAACGTAGCCCAGGGCGAGAATGACAATGCCAACAATCAGAATTACAGCAGCATTCATTGAATTAACTCCCTTCTTTCATATTCTTAAACAGTGTTGTCTTCAACAACTGTGCTGTACTGCGTCCGCTGCCATTGGCAGCCGTCTGGCCGGTGCTGAGCTCCACGACGCCGGTATGGTAATCCATCCAGCCGTGGAACGCCAGCTTGAAGCTCTTATAAATACGCGTGCGGCGCAGAGCGCGCAGCGCATCCGGCTCACAGGTATCACACAAAAAGATCGCCGTGATGTAAGAGCACATATGATTCGGGCCCGGCTCGATCTGCCGCAGACCGTCGACACGCGCCTGCTCGCGGCACTGCTCGAAGATCTCCTTCGTGAGCACGGGAACCGAGAAAATGTAGACATATTCGTTGTTGTCCGCTTCCCAGAGCTTGGCGGCCTTGACCAGCACATACTTCTCGGAGTGGATATGCAGCCCGGCCTCTGCGACGAGATAGCCCTTCGGCTCCTCGTGGCGCACAACATCAAAATATCCCGAATAACTGTGGCACAGTTTGTCGAGCGCTTCCTCGCGGGTCATACGCCGTCCTCCCTGTTCGATGCAAAATTTTCATAGTATGTTTTCATGGAGTTCATGAACAAACTAAGAACAAAGTGTAAACACATTGCTAAGGTTATGATAGCGCGCCCCCCGGAATCTTTCAAGTGAAATAAATCACAAATATCGCCATTTATTTTTGTCGACTTTTCATAAGCATTGCACAAAAGTGCCGAAAGATCAGAGGTTATGTAAACCGATTTCGTTTAAATCATACAAGCCTGGTGGGAAACGCAATCTCATGATTTTTCAGCAAAAACATTTGTGAGTCACGAAATTGACGAACTTCTCTTCTGTTTTGCTCATCATTATGTAAACCATGCACAAAGCGTGAATTTTTGCCGTGTTGAGAGGCAAGAATTTCGTCGAAAAATGATTGACAGACGGAATGATTCCTGATAAAATGAGTCATCTCAATTGGAATGATGCCTAGAGTCTTTCCGAAGCAGGATGCGACCGCCGCCGTGCCCCGCACGCCGGCCAAGGCCATACGGACAGCCGGGTCGAATGCCGCAAACCGCACCGTGTGCGGTGGCAACTTCTGTTGCCTTATTGATTGAGTTAAAAGCTCAAGTTTTATAAGTTGGTCACTTAAAACCAGGCTGCTTTCAGCATCCAAACTTGTGAAATGGTCAATAAGAGTAGTAAAAGTAATCTTTGCTATATAGACTCTCAAGACACGACATTCTGTTGGGAACGGTGCGCACGGGCCGCGGACGGCCGCTGCGCGCCCAATGGTATATGTTTTCGCTTCACAAACGCCGCTGCTGATCTGCAGCGGCGTTTTTTGTGCACGAAGGGGGAAACACAGCCATGAAAAAAGTCATTGAACTCCGGAACGTCAGCAAGCAATTTGACGGCGAGACCGTTCTCGACAGCATCAACCTCGACATTTACGACAACGAATTTCTGACGCTGCTCGGCCCGTCCGGCTGCGGCAAGACCACGACCCTGCGCATGATCGGCGGCTTTGAAACGCCGGACCAGGGCGACATTCTCTTCCTCGGCGAGCGCATCAACGACATTCCGCCGCACAAGCGCAGCATCAACACCGTTTTTCAGCGCTACGCCCTCTTCCCCCACCTGAACGTGTTTGAAAACGTGGCGTTTC
>SFPC01000127.1 GCA_004552195.1 Bacteroidales bacterium
CTTGAACGAGCTCGTAATATTTGATATCGCCCCCTCCATGACAGCATTAGCATCGTCATTGACCGATTCCGTCTTCCCAACCTTGGAAACCAGGTCAGCCTTGGCATCTTTCTGCTTCGCGCCTATACCGAGAGTACCCATGACGCCCACCCCAAGCGCCTTGGCCACGTCCGGATCGGACTTAAGTTGCTTCTTGAACTCCTTGTACGCCCGTTTCTGCTGCTTGGGATCCTGCGCACGGAGCATTTCCCTTACCAGCGGGGAAGTCAGGTTGATCATCGGGAACCCGAAAGCGGTGATTACGGCGTTTTCCCATTCGGTATCGTCAATTTCCACAGCGAACGCGTCCGGCACCTCGATCTCCCCGACGATCTTGGAAATCGCATTGGACAGTTCGTTCTTTTGAGCGAGTGAAGCAGTATTCTCGCCCTTGATGTTGAGTTTTCCGGACTTCTTCAGTTCCTCGTAGAACTCGGGATCGGTTTTCTGGATAACGGCAAACACCAGTTTACCGATGCCCATCGGGTTACTGGCATACCTATCATATACCTCGGGCCAGTTTTCCTGCGCCTTCTTCGCTTCCCCGTCGATGTACCTGGCCACCTGGATCTGGATGGGGGACGCGTCGACACCTTCGATGCCGAGTTCGGCCAGTTTCGCCGAAATGTTTTCGAGAATTTCCTTCCTGTTCGGGTCGTCCGCCGGCTTGGGAGCTTTTTTCCGCTGTGGCGTCTTGGTTTCCCCGGCAACGACACCGTCCACGCCGCCCGCAGTCCCTTTATCGGTAGCAGTCGGCTTCTGGGCACGCGGCTTGGCTGCCTGCTTCGCTTGCTGTTTCTGCTGATTATTGACGGCGGGTTGTTCCTGCGCCGGGGCCTGGCCGGCCTCCATCATGGGGGCGATGATATCGTATTCGACCAGAGTGTCGGCAAGCATCTTCGCCGCCGAGTTGCCGCTCTCGAACATGACCTTGGGACCTTCGATATCGGCACCCGCGTCCTCCATGGTGGAAATGAACGGGGCGAATGCGCCGCTGTCCTTGATATAGTATTTTAAGAAATCCATTGAAAAATCCCCGGAAAACCTTTTTCCGGAGTTTATAGGAAACCGCGTCTCACGAAACCGCGTTGGCGTATTCGTCGGCTATCCTGCGGTCGGCATCGTCGCCCCACCCGCAATAGTACCCGACCTCGTAGAACGATGCCATCTCGGCCCCGACCATGGCGTCATCGGGTTCAAGGATGGCCTGTTCCTCCACGGTGGTGGTCGGGATCCCAAACCGTTCGAGCTCGCGGTCCAGGATGTCCTTCACCTTCCCCCCGTACTGCGCGGGCACGATTATCTCGTCATGCACGGTACAGTAGGGGCACCCGATCTCGGCCTTGATCGCGGGCACGACGACATCGAACACGAACGCGCTTTCCATGCGCTGCAACTCGTAGGCCAGCGCCTTGTAGTTTCGCGATTTCATCCTGTCAAGAAGCGACAGCAGCATCGGGTAATGCTCGCCCCATACGCGCCTGCAGGCGACCGTCCGGGGATCGGCGTTCTCCGGCAAGATAGGCCCGGAAAACAGGGTCACGAGGAACGCCTTCTTGGCCGAATCCCGGTCGACCTCCATGTCCAGGTCGCAGTCCTCGGACATCTCCTTCGCAAAGAACTCGTACAGCTCCCTGTGTTCGAGCTTGCCGCGGAAGTCGGAAAATTCGGAATGCAGCTTCGCGTTCCGGCACATTTCGGCCACGACATTGTCCACCGTTATGAAGGACGACCTGTTCCGGCCGAGCGTGGCCGGGTTTCCGCCCAGCACGGCGTCGACGATGTGGCACAGGAACGCTCCCTGGCTGGACTTGATGTCGACGGAGGCCACCGGCCCGTCGTCGCACAATAGGGCCGATTCGCGGATTTCCCGCTTGAGCTGCGTAATGTTCGTGTGGACGCGCCCGTAGTCGTCACGGACGACGAACAGCGACGTCCCGCTCTCGTTGAGTCCGTTGAACCGGTCCACCTTACCCATCTCGGTATCCAGTTTGCGCCCGGAAACCCCCGCGTTTTCCAACGCCTTCCTGGCGCGTTTCCGGTCTATCCTGAAATGCGCCAGGTTCCGGTGCGCGTCGCATACCACGGGATCGTCCATCTGGTGCCTCTTGCGGTCCTCGGCACACTTTTCGAGCCGTTTCAGCAGGATCTTCGACTTGATCTTGATGGGCATCATGCGCCCAGCGCGGAAATCTCCCTTGCCGTACAGGTGGGCGACGTCCTTGGCGTAGCAGTATTCCTTCAGCATCCACCCGTAGCCCTCGCCGAACCACACGGCCTTGCTCATGCCCGGGGTCGTCTGGGTCCTAGGGCAATACGCCGACCCGCGCATCAGAACCCCCCAGGACTTCAGGTTCGCGAAGACCTCTATGTACTTGTGGCCCATGGCGTTGTCCATTATCTTCGAATACAGCCTGCAGAACCATTCCTTGCACTTCGGGGGACGGTTCGTCACCATGTACTCGTCGTGGTACGCCTTGAGCAGCCCCTTCGTTACCCAGTGGATTATCAGCCAGTAGTAGTCGTGGTCCCTCTCGGGGACGCCGTGCTCCTTCAGCAGTGCCCGGATGGGTTTCCTGAACTTGTCCAGGACCCGTATCTCGTATTCGAACTTGGTTCGTGTTTCCGGCATTGCACCTACTGAACAGGAGACGCCCCCGTGTCTCCCTCTATAATGAATCGCTGGACAGGAGACAGCGGGGGCGCCAAAGCTAAAAATCGTGAAGGCAGGTCCAGCGAAGACCGTTCCGTTCGCCCGCAGCTTATATCCGGTAGTGAAAAACTTCCCCGGCGCGGGCCCGGTTTCAAAAGCTACGAAAAACTTCCGGCTCCAGCAAGGGGGTCAGCGCCTGTACCTTTGTAAATTTTTGTTTAAGTTTACATAATGTTGAAGTTTACATAATGTTGGTGCGGCGGCTCCCGGGGCAGAGGGGCCCTGCGGCTGCCGCCAAAGCTACTTCCCCTTCCATGAAGATGTTTACGAAAACGACCGGCGACTTCCGTGTGGCCAACATGGCCAGGGAGGGGCCCCCCATGGCCAAAAACGGCCTTCAGGGCCAACATGGCCCCATGTGGTCAATGTGGCCAGGAAGGGCCACCATGCTTCCGGTCATGTAAACTTTTCTAAACCTCCCATACCGAGGCACCGGGCCGCTTGTACCTAGGCACTTGGATTCCAGACGGACGGAGGAAGCTAAAGTCGCTTGCGGCAAAGCAACTGT
>SFPC01000128.1 GCA_004552195.1 Bacteroidales bacterium
TCTTCGTAGTATGGCTACCTGCTCCTTGACAAGTGGTACTATACGGGCCTTCCGGCCTTTGCCAAACAGACGTATGGTATATGGCTCGCTTCTGATACGTGGCGAAAACGGAGCATTCCCACCCACTCGAACGGTTCAATCCATTCACTATTGAGCCCTAAAATCGGCTTGAGATCGGCTTAAAAAACGGAGCATATCCGTTCAATTTAGCCAGAAACGCCGAAATACGGCCGAAAAAACGGAGCATTGCCGTTCACCTGTTGCATCACCTGTTGCTGGAGCCCAGAAATCGCCCAGAAAACGGAGCATTGCCGTTCAGTCTGGGAAATGCAAGCCGCTGGCAACAAGACGTTTGCGACCGAAAAACGGAGCATGTCCGTTCACAAATTCTGCTGAATGACAACCCGCTCAAAGAAAACGGAGCATTGCCGTTCACTTTTCAGTTCTCTTTCCCTATATTGTATGTAGAATCGAATCTAACATACAATATACAGCCATGGCAGGAAAGACAAAAGAAATGAGCCAGATCAAGCAATTACTTCTCCTCAAGAAGGAGGGAGTCTCCAACCGCAAGGCTGCCGCGATAGTCGGCATCAACAAGGAGACCGTGAACAACTACGTACGTAAGGCCTGTGCAGATGAACTCGGCATGGAAGGCCTTCTCAAACTCGACGACCCCGTGCTTGAGCACCGTCTCAAGGGCGGCAATCCAGCCTACCCGGACAAGCGCTTCGAGGTTTTCAAGGAACTGCTGCCCTATCTTCAGGAAGAGATGAGACGCAAGCACGTGACACTGAAGCTCCTTTGGGAAGAATACGTGTCGGAGCATCCCGATGACCACTACAGTCTCACACAGTTCCGCTACCACTACAGCCAGCACACGGAGGCGAAGAAAGAGTCACCCTCCACCATCCTTGCCGACAGGAGGACAGGAGGAGAGAAACTGTTCCTGGACTTTACCGGTGACACGATGGGCTACATTGACAGGGAAACCGGTGAGGTGGTACAGTGCCAGGCCTTTGTGGCGACACTGCCGGCAAGCGACTACGGCTACCTGCTCTTCGTCCCTTCCCAGCGTACGGAAGACTTCGTATATGCCATCACACAGTGCCTCAAACATCTGGGTGGAGTGCCGAAGATGCTCGTACCGGACAACCTGAAGGCGGCAGTGGTGAAGACGGACAGGTATGAGCCTTCCCTGAACAGGGTGCTTGAGGACATGGGCAATCATTACGGTACCGTCGTGGTGCCGGCTCGTCCCGTGCATCCGAAGGACAAGTCCAACGTGGAAGGAAGCGTAAGGCTCGTCTATATGCGTGTCTTTGCGGCACTCCGCAACGAGACCTTCTTCTCCATTGATGAACTCAATGCCGCCGCCGCAATCCAGATGCAGAAGCACAACCAGAAGCGTATGCAGAAGAACCCATACACCCGTGAGGAGCGTTTCCTGGCCATAGACAGGCCCAACCTCAGGCCGCTGCCTCCTACGGATTTTGAAATCGTCTCCTACACTGACCTCAAAGTGGCCTCAAACTGCTGCATCTATCTGGGAAAAGACCAGCATTACTATAGCGTACCCTACCGGCACATCTCGAAGACTGCACACGTAGCTTACACCCGCACACTCGTGAAGGTCTATGTAGAGGGAGAACTCGTTGCCACCCATGCAAGAGACTACAGCAAAGGCAGGTACACCATCGTGGAAGAGCATCTTGCAAGCAAGTCGAGCGGGTACAGGGGACTGAGTGCGGCAAAATACATAGAACGTGCGGAGAAGGTATCGAAGGAACTGGGCGATGTCGTGCGGCACATCTTCTACAACTCCAGCATGCCGGCTGAAACGCACTATAGGACGTGCGACGGACTGCTCAGCTTGCAGAGGAGTACAGACCCCGTCCTCTTCCGTACTGCATGCGAGACGGCACTCCGGCACGGACGCTGCAACTACGGGTTCATACGCTCGCTTATAGAAAGCAGATGCGCCGGAGTGTCCCAGTCAGAGAACCTCATCCCGCCTCCTGAACATCAGAACATACGCGGACGTGACCAATTCAGATAATTACAGAACTAAAGGAACTTTATACATTAACCCACCCAAAACATCAAACGAAATGGACGAAATCTCAAACGCCCTCAGAAGTCTGAAGATGCCCGGAATGGCGCATTACTGGACTACAATGCAGGAGACGCGGCAGCATGACTCGCTCTCCCTCAAGGATGGCCTGCAACTGCTGATACAGGCCGAGTTGGACAACCGCACGCAGAGCCGTAACTCAAGGCTCGTGAAGAAGGCACGCTTCCGCTATCAGGCCTCCGTCAGCGAGGTCATCTACGACAGCAAGCGTGGAGTAGACAAGCAGAAGGTGCTCAACCTTGCCACCTGCGACTATGTGCGCAAGGGTGTGTCCGTGCTCATCACCGGTGCCGCAGGTACGGGCAAGAGCTGGCTGGGTACAGCCCTCGGGCATCAGGCCTGCATGAACGGCTGCAAGGTGGCTTACTACAATGTCTACCGCCTCTTTGAGGAGATAGCACTTGCACGCATCGCCAGCACACTCCACCGCTTCTTTGCCAGACTCGCACAGACGGACCTGCTTATACTGGATGACTTCGGAATGAAGGTACTCGACGGCCAGCAGCTCCTTGACTTCATGGAAATCATAGAGGACAGGCACGGGCAAAAAGCCACCATCATAATCTCCCAGTTGCCTGTCTCAGATTGGTATGATGTGATGAAGGGGAATACCACGGCGGCGGACGCTATACTCGACCGTCTGGTACACACGAGTGTGCGCTTCGAGTTAAAAGGTGCATCCCTACGTCAGAAAACTGTATCAAAACATACAGATGTCAAAGATAATGACTAATTTTGCAACGCCATTAGGATAAAGAGCATGAAAAGTGAACGGATATCCCCGTTTTGGGTGGGTGGATATCATCCGTTTTCAGCACTTTGTATTTCTTTTGTCTACTGAAGCATAGAGTTTGTCAATTTGTAAATGTTTCTTACTCAATTCCAGCATTCTGTACAAAGACTCCATAATTACCTTTCTTCCTCTAAAAGGTCGCCTCCGTAGCCGCCGGTTTGGTGGCCTTGGGAGCGGGCTGGGTGGCGATTACCGGCACATCCACCTCGTCCTCGATCAGCGCGGGTACCTCCCC
>SFPC01000129.1 GCA_004552195.1 Bacteroidales bacterium
TGAGACAAAGATGGAAGTAAGAGATTATGAGTGCGATATTGAGGGCATCGTGAACAATGCCAATTATCTGCACTACATGGAACATACCCGCCATCTCTTTCTGAAGGAATGCGGCCTCAGCTTTGCCGAAATGCACAACAAGGGCGTGGATGCTGTGGTGGCGAGAATGAACCTGCAGTACAAGGTTCCGCTGCAATGCGATGATGAAATCTTCTCGCGTCTGTGGCTGGAGAAGCAGGGCGTGAGATATGTTTTCCATCAGGACATCTTCCGTGCCAAGGACGAGAAACTCTGCCTCAAGGCAACCGTAGAACTCGTCTGCCTCATCAACGGAAAACTGGGCAACAGCGAGGACTACGACAAGGCATTCGAGAAATACCTTGGAGAGAGTTAATAGTTGATAGTTAACAGTTAACAGGTTAACAGCTGATTTTTCAATACCCCTTCCGCACACGAGCGAAGAACTTGCGTTCCGAAAGAGGCAATCTTATAACCCTAATAAAGCCGAACAATTATGGAGCAACTCCTTCACTACGTGTGGAAGCACAAGCTCTTCCCACTCTCTCCACTCACCACCACCTGGCACCAGGATGTGGAAGTAATTGACCCCGGACTGCACAACCGCAATGCAGGGCCCGATTTCTTCAATGCCAAAATCAAACTCAACGGAACCCTATGGGTGGGAAACGTGGAGATTCACGACAAGGCAAGCGACTGGTATGTGCACGGACATGATAAGGATGAACGCTACGACAACGTTATCCTGCACGTTTGCGGAACCATCGATGTAGAAGCCAAGAACTCGAAAGGCGAGCCCCTCGTGCAGTTGCAGCTCGACATCCCCGAAAACGTATCGAAACATTATCAGGAGCTGCTGAGCATCGACCAGTATCCTCCCTGCTACCAGATTATCCCATCGCTCACCCGCCTTACCGTACACAGTTGGATGAGCGCCCTGCAAACCGAGCGCTTATCGCAGAAAACCGATGCGATAGAGGCGCGCGTGAAGCAATGTAACGGCGATTGGGAAAACGCCTATTTCGTGACCCTGGGGCGCAACTACGGGTTCGGAATCAACGGCGACGCCTTCGAGCAGTGGGCTTACCATCTGCCGCTGAGGGCCGTAGACCATCACCGCGATGACCTCTTCCAGATAGAAGCCATCTTTCTGGGGCAAGCCGGACTGCTGGAGCTGAACACCATTCCCGAAAGATATCAGAAAGACGCGCTGAACGACGGCTATTTCTCCCGATTGAGGAACGAATATCTCTATCTCTCGCATAAATTCTCGCTGCAACCGATGGATTACAAGCAGTGGCGCTTCCTGCGTCTGCGTCCGCAGAACTTCCCTCACATCCGCATCTCGCAGTTAGCCAATCTTTATTATAACCGCCGTGCGGGACTGAGCCAGCTGCTCGAGGTAAGCACGGTGAAGGAGGCAAAGCAGGTGCTCTCAACCAGCGTTACGGAGTATTGGGAAACCCATTATACCTTCGGCAGCACGAGCATCCGTAACGAGAAGCACCTCTCCCCTTTCTCGCTCAATCTGCTCATCATCAACACCGTGGTTCCCATCCTCTTTGCCTACGGCAGGCACCGGGGCGAGGAAAAATACTGCGACCGCGCCTTCGACTTCCTGGAGGAGCTGAAGGCCGAGAATAACCACATAGTAAGGATGTGGAAGGAATGCGGCCTGCCGGTAGAGAACGCTGGGGATAGCCAGGCGCTCATACAGCTGAAGAAGGAATACTGCGACAGGAAGGAATGCCTGAGGTGCAGGATAGGTTACGAATACTTGAAAAGATAAAGATTATGGCTGATCAACAGGAAATACTGAACACCATCCTCCTGACAAGGCTCAATTACTTCAGCCTGGCAGGAATGCTGGAGCTATACAGAAAGGTAGGCTCCGCCACGCTCATCCTGGAGCATAAGAACAACCTCAGAGACATCCTCCCCGATGCCTCGGATAAACTCGTGAGCGCTATCCAGAACTGCGAAGAAGCCCGAAAACGCGCTGAGGAAGAACTGGAGTACGACATACGCTACGGAATAGAACCCATTCCGATGAACGACGACCGCTATCCGCAACGCCTCAAAGACTGCGATGACGCACCTCTCATCCTCTTCTATAAAGGCAACGCCAACCTCAACCAGCAGCGCGTCATCAACATCGTAGGAACCCGCCACTGCACGCCTTACGGCGAAGACCTCATCCGCCGCTTCATCACCGACCTGAAGCAGCTCTCGCCCAACGTGCTTATCATGAGCGGACTTGCCTACGGAGTGGATATCGTGGCGCACCGCCAGGCACTCGCCAGCGGCTACGAAACCATAGGCGTGCTGGCTCACGGTCTCGATGACCTCTATCCCCGTCAGCACCGGGAAACGGCGGCAAGAATGATAGAACAGGGTGGACTGCTCACCGAATTCCTTACCCGTACAAACGCTGATAAGATAAACTTCGTGCGCCGCAACCGCATCGTAGCGGGAATGTCGGATGCCTGCATCCTGATAGAGAGCGCAGCTCACGGCGGCGGTCTCATCACCTGCGATATTTCGCAATCCTACGGCAGAGACGTCTTCGCCTTCCCGGGCAGAATAGGTGATTACTACAGCGAGGGCTGCAACAACCTGATACGCAACAACGGCGCCACGCTCATCACCAGTGCCGAGGACTTTGTGAAGGACATGCGCTGGCAGGATGACGCCACCCTGATGCGAGCCAAGCAGCAAGGCATCGAGCGCAGCCTCTTCCCCGAGTTATCAACAGAAGAAGAGCTCATCGTCAGCATCCTCTCAAAGACAAACGACCTGCAGATCAACATCATCAGCGTGAAGTCGAACATCGACATCTCCCGCCTCACCTCCCTCCTCTTCCAGATGGAAATGAAAGGAATCATCCGCACCCTGGCAGGGGGAATGTATCATCTTTTGAAGTGAATCAAAGGAGGAGTTAAGGAGTTAAAGGGAGTTAAGGAGTTAAGACAACAGTTATGAGATACTCATGTTTTTTTGTATATCATGGCAAATTCTCATAAAAAAAGTGTAACTTTGCAACCGAAATTTTGGAGAAGGAATATCAAGGATTATCATTTTCGAAGCATTTGTCTTAACTCCTTTAACTCCTTAACTCCTTTAACTCCTCATAAAACGATGGGCCTCAGCCCCTCTTCCTCGCTCCGATGGAAGACGTAACAGATATTGGCTTTCGCATGCTCTGCAAGCGATTCGGAGCCGCCATGGTTTATACTGAGTTCGTATCGGCGGAAGCCTTGGTGCGAAGCATCAAGAGCACCGTCAGCAAGCTTACGATAAGCGATGAAGAGCGCCCTGTGGGCATTCAGATTTACGGCAGAACCACAGAGGACATGGTGGAAGCTGCCAAGATCGTGGAACAGGCGAAGCCGGATGTGATTGATATTAACTTCGGTTGCCCGGTGAAGAAAGTTGCAGGAAAGGGTGCAGGAGCCGGAATGCTCCGCAATATTCCGCTGATGCTGGATATTACAAGAGAGGTGGTAAAGGCGGTAAACGTGCCCGTAACCGTGAAAACCCGATTGGGATGGGATTGCGAGAACCTCATCATCACCGACCTTGCCGAGCAGCTACAGGATTGCGGAATCCAGGCGCTCACCATCCACGGCAGAACCCGTAGCCAGATGTACACCGGAGAA
>SFPC01000052.1 GCA_004552195.1 Bacteroidales bacterium
CCAGAGAATGGCCATGGTGATGATAGAAACGAGGTAAAACACCAATGATTTGCGACCTAAAGCCTTGTTAATCACCAGGATTGATGCCATATTGCATGCAGGACCAGCCATGAGCAGTACAAGTGCAGCTCCAGGTGTAAGACCCTTCATCATCAGTGCAACAGCAATCGGAATGGAGCCTGTTGCGCAAATGTACATGGGAATGGCTATACAAAGCACGAGAACCATACTCAGTTGGGTGTTGCCACGAAACCAGGCAAAGAAATCATCTGGCACAAACACCGTTATCAGTCCTGCTATTACAAGACCCACCACAAGCCATTTGCCTATATCCTCCATCATCTCAACAAATCCGAATCTCAGGGCTTCACGCATCTTGCCAAGGAAGCCGTTGTTACGGGACTCTCCTTGAACGTGATGACAGGAGCAAGTGTTTTCTTCATGACTGTGCTCATGCTGACAGCAACAAGTGTTTGCCGATGTATCAGCCGAAACTACTTCCTCCTTATCTCCAAATTTGTTGATCAGCCAACCACCCATTATGGCATTGCAGAAAGCTGCAATAGGACGGATAATGGCAAACGGAAGTCCAAGGATAGAGTAAGTGGCAATGATACTGTCAACACCCGTTTCTGGTGTAGCAATGAGGAAAGAAGCCGTAGCACCCCTGGATGCCCCTTGTTTTCTAAGCGACATGGCTGTTGGTATCACTCCACAAGAGCACAATGGCAGCGGAATACCGAACAAGGCACCATAGAATACGGACTTGAAACCTTTGCCTCCAAGATAGCGGTTATACACCATGCCTGGAACAAAAGCATGCATCACTCCTGCAAAAAAGAATCCCAACAGAAGATAGGGAGACATCTCATTGATAAGATTTAAAACCTCTTGCATATTATTTGTTTATGAGTTTACTTTTCGAGTGCAAAGGTACAGAGTCTTTGTTGCAAGTTAAAGGCATTTTGTTCATACACCCGAGCGCTCATTCTCGGTAGCACTGTCTTATACCGTGTGGTAAAGAAATCATGTGTACGTTCGCCCTGCACGCACTTTGGCTTCCACACTCCCACACAACCCGCACAAACGAGGAAACGCCCTTGACCCCATGCCTGAAGGCATAGGACCAAGGGCGTCTACCTATTGGAAAGGATGGGTGCCGGGCTGCGGATCAGAGTCCGTAGCTGAACTGCTCAATGTAGGTGTAGAACACACCGCCCAGACCGAACACGATGACACCGAGCAGGCTCAGCGCAAGGGCCAAGCGGGTGTAGCCGTCACTCTTGAACTTGGCTATCGGGCTTTCGTTGGGCTTGATGTACATGGCCTTCACGATGAGCAGATAGTAGTAGAGCGAAATGACGGTGTTGGCCAAGGCGATGAACACCAGCAGGGGATAGCCGGCCTTGAAGGCTGCCATGAACACGAAGAACTTGCTGAAGAATCCGGCGAAGGGCGGAATACCGGCCAACGAGAAGAGGCAGAGCGTCATGAGGAACGCCAACTTCGGGTTACTTTGGTACAGTCCGTCGTAGTCGCTGATGTTGATTTTTCCGCTGTTCTCCTCGACCGAGGTCATCACGGCGAATGCACCGAGGTTCGACACCATATAAACCAGCAGGTAGAACACGAGCGAGGTCATGCCCTGTGCCGTGCCGTCCATGATGGCCAGCACCAGGTAACCAGCCTGCGAAATGGCGGAGAAGGCCATGAATCGCTTGAGGTTGTTCTGGCGGATGGCGAAGAGGTTGGCCACGGTGATGGAGGCCACGATGATCCAGTACATGCCGGTGTTCCAGCTGTAGAACAGGTCGCTCTGGGCAAAGGCTTTCATCAGGATGGTGAGCAGCACGAAGGCGGCGGAGCCTTTGGAGATGACGCTGAGGAAACCGGTCACCACGGTGGGCGCACCTTCGTAGGTGTCGGCGGTCCAGAGGTGGAAGGGTACGAGCGAAATCTTGAAGCCCATGCCGGTGATGAAGAGCACGAGGCCGAAGATGCTGAGCAACGAGCCGTCGAGCAGGGCACCGATCTCGTCAAAGTAGAGCGTGCCCGTAGCACCGTAGATGAGGGAGATGCCGTAGAGCAGGAGTGCGCTGGAGAAGAGGGCCAGGAGGATGAACTTCGCGCCGGCTTCGGCACTCTCCACGCGGCGTTTGTCGAAGGCCACCAATGCCGTCATGGGCACGGAGGCCAGTTCGAGACCGATGAAGAACATCAGGAAGTGGCCGCTCGAAATCATGAAGTACATACCCAGCAGGGTGAAGAGCACGAGCATGTAGAACTCGCCCTGCTTCATCAGGTTCTCCTCGCGGCTCAGCCATTTGTGGGCCATGAGGCAGACAATCAGGGTGCCGACATTGAGCACACTCTTCATGATGGTCATCATGGGGGTGTACTGGTACATGCCACCGAAGGCCTCACAGCTCTCCGCACTGCAGCAGGGCAGCAGGTTGAGCGCGGTGTGGACGGTGAGCAGGACGACAGGCAGGCAGGTATTGTAAACTCCTTTCCCGCTCTTCTTGTCGGGACACATGAAGAGGTCGGCTATGAACAGGATCAGGATCACTGCCAGCAGCGACAACTCTTCGTGCATATAGAGAAATTGTGAATAATCCATATTGAGACTTGAGAGTTGGGGAGTTGTTAGTTAAAAGGATTGCACGTTGAAACGACGTGTCCCGTGGCATGGATGTGGTCCACGATGGGAGCTACGCCGGTGGTAATCATGTCGCTCACCCAAAGCGGAGCCATACCGAGGGCGGCAACGGCCAGGATGAGGCAGATAACGGAGAAGCGTTCGTCCCACGTGGCATCGGTCAGCTGGAGATGATGCTCGTTGGTGCAGGTGCCGTAGAGTATCTTTCCGACTACACGCAGAATGTAGACGGCGGTGATGACGATACTGCTGCACGCGGCAATGGTGAGCACGCGGTGGAACGTATCGGCATTTTGGAAGGAACCTACGAAGATGGTCATCTCAGCAATGAAACCCGAGAAACCGGGCAGACCGAGGTTGGCCAGACCGGCCAGGATGTAGCCCACGGAGAGGAAGGGCATGATGCGCATCAGGCCGTTCAGCTCGCGGATGTCGCGGGTGTGGGTACGTCCATAAATCATACCGATCAGGGCAAAGAAGAGGGCGGTCATGAGGCCGTGGCTCAACATCTGCAGCACGGCACCCGTGCAGGACGTCTGGTTGAGCATCAGGATGGCGAACAGCACAAGGCCGCAGTGCGACACGGAGCTGTAGGCGTTGATGTACTTGAGGTCGGTCTGCACGCAGGCAGAGAAGGCACCGTAAACCACGGAGATGCCGGTGAGGATAAGGAATATCCAGCCCAGCTCGTGGGTGGCTTCGGGCATGAGGTACATGGCAATGCGGAAGCAGCCGTAACCTCCCAGCTTCATGAGCACACCGGCGTGGAGCATGGACACGGCGGTAGGCGCGGAGGCGTGACCGTCGGGGCTCCAGGTGTGGAAGGGGAAGAGGGCACCGAGCACACCGAAACCGATGAAGGTCAAGGGGAACCAGATGCACTGCTGGCCGAAGTCGATGGCATGGGCACCGCCCGTGTGGTTGGCTATCTCGACGATGTTCATCGTCTGGCCGCCGGCACCGTAAAAGATGCCGAAGATGCCGCACATGAGGAAGGCGGAACCGCCCATGAGCATCAGGGTGAGCTTCATGGCGGCGTATTCCTTCTTACCGCTACCCCACACGCCGATGAGGAGGTACATGGGGATGAGGGCGATTTCGTAGAACATGAACATGGCGAACATGTCCACAGAAATGAAGAAGCCGAACACACCAAGGCTGAGCAGGGTGAACCAAAGGAAGTATTCCTTGGTGAGGGGCTTGAGCTGCCATGAGGCAAAGGTGCCGGTGAACACGATGACGGCGGAGAGCAGCAGCATGGCCACGCTGATGCCGTCGACACCTACCGAATACTTGATGTGAAGCGGTTCGAACCAGTTGAACGAGGCGGTGTAGAGCATCTCATCGGTAGCTCCTGCCGCACGGTCGCCCAGGAAGGTAATGGTCAGATACCCGGCCAGCACTAGCAAGGCGGTACTGCCGGCTACCATCACCGCACGCACGCCCTTCACATCGCGGGCCAGCCACAATCCAAGCAGCATGACCAGGGGTATGAGAACAAATAATGATAGAAAATTCATGGTGATGAAGTGAATTAAATTGTGATGGGGATTGAGCGTCGTTATTGTCGGAGCAATTGGGCTATGATGGTTTTGATGATGACTGTTTGGAGGGCTGGGTATGGCCCGCTCAAATAGAAACTTTATAACCTCATGGCCTTATCTCCTATAACCTTATCCCCAAAATCCTATGCCAATGCCATAATGGCCAGCAGGGCCAGTGTGCCAAGCAGGAACACGAAAGCATACTTCTGTACCGAACCGCTTTGGAATCCACGTATCTGGAAGCTGAGGGCGTTGGTGCCCCAGGCCAGGAAGTTGAAGAAACCGTCTACCACGTGGCGGTCGAACCAGGCAATGGGCTTCGACACGTGGGCGAAGATGATGCGGTGGGTGATGTACTGGTAAACCTCGTCAAGATAGAAGCGCTTGTATGCCCACTGGTGGAGCTTGCTGAACTTCTCGGTCATGGCATCGGCCTTGGGCTGACGCTCACCGATATACATATAGGTGGCCAGGAAGATGGAGGCTACGGCAATGATGATGGACGTGCCGGCCACGTTCCAGTCGAGGTGGATGTCGTAAGCCACACCGTCGGCACTTACAAAGTGGCCGAAGGGGATGAAACCTGCCACACACGTAACCACTGCCAGGAACATCAGGGGGAAGGTCATGGTGAGCGGTGCCTCGTGCGGCGTGTGGTGGGCGTGCAGCTCCTTGTTCTCCGTGCCCCAGAAGATGCCGAAGTACAGACGGAACATATAGAATGCCGTCATGGCGGCGATGGCCGTCATAATCCAGCCCATGGCGGGCATGTAGGCAAAGGCTGCCGTGAGGATTTCGTCCTTCGAGAAGAAGCCCGAGAAGGGAGGTATGCCGCTGATGGCCAGACAGGCAATGAGGAAAGTAATGTGCGTGATGGGCATGTACTTGCGCAGTCCACCCATGGCCGACATCTCGTTGCTGTGTACGGCATGGATGATGCAGCCGGCCCCGAGGAAGAGCAACGCCTTGAACATGGCGTGGGTGAAGAGGTGGAACATGGAGGCCATGTAACCCAGCGAACCCACGTGTTCGTGGCCGGTGGTGTATTCGGTGCATACACCGAGTGATACCATCATGAAGGCAATCTGCGAGATGGTGGAGAAGGCCAGCACGCGCTTGATGTCACTCTGGCAGCAGGCCACGGCGGCAGCGTAGAAGGCGGTGAAGGCTCCCACCCACGCCACTACGTGAAGGGCATCGGGAGCGTACTCAATCCACAAGGGGAAGAGACGGGCAATCTGGAACACACCGGCCACAACCATCGTGGCGGCATGGATGAGGGCTGACACGGGGGTCGGGCCTTCCATGGCATCGGGCAGCCAGATGTGGAGGGGGAACATGGCACTCTTACCGGCACCGCCGATGAACATGAGGAACAGGGCGGTGGGCAGCATCATGGCTCCCTGGGCAAAACCTTCCTGGCAGAACTCAAAGCCGAAGGAGCGGCAGTAGTAACCATAGATGAGGATACCGATAAGGAAGAACATATCGGCAAAGCGGGTTACGATGAATGCCTTCTTCGAAGCGGCGATGGCTGCGGGGGAGGTGTAGTAGAAACCGATGAGCAGGTAGGAGGAAACGCCCACCAACTCCCAGAACATGTACATCTGGAATATGTTGGTGGCCACCACCAGTCCGAGCATGGACATGGTGAAGAGGCTCAGGAAAGCGTAGTAACGCTGGAAGCCGCGTTCGCCGTGCATATAGCCGAAAGAGTAGATATGCACCATGAGCGACACCGTGGAGATGACGATGAGCATCATCACGGAGATGGGGTCAAGCATGATACCCATGTCGAAGCTCAGCCCTTCCACAAAGAAGGGAAGCCACTGAAAGTTGTAGGGCACCAGCGTGGGCAGCACTCCTTCGGCCGTCCGGGCGGTCTCGAAGAAGTAGGTGTATGCCGTGGAGTACGACAGGGCCGCAACTGCCAGCAATACTGCCGTACCCACCAAGCCGGCGGCTTTGTGGCTGAACCATTTCCCGAACACTCCCAGGAGGATGAACGAGAAGAATGGCAGCAGAAGAATTAGAATTGTTGATTCCATTGCGATTTGTTAGTCTTGTATTTCGGGGTGAGGCAATTTCTGTTGGTTATGAGGTTTCAGGTTATAATAATACTATTGGGAGGCAGAATTCCCGCCCGCTCAGTAACTTAATAACCTTTTAATCTTATCTCTTATAACCTCATCAACCGCCTTACGTCCCAAAATGTTACCACTTCATCTTCTCCAACTCATCCACCTGAATGTTCTTGAGCATCCGGTAGATGTTAGTCATGATGGCTATGGCAATGGCACTTTCGGCTGCCGAGATGGCAATGGAGAAGAGTGCGAAGAAATAGCCTTCATAACCGTCGGGATAAAGCATACGGTTAAACACTGCGAAGTTAAGGTCGGTGGCATTGAGCATGAGTTCCACCGAGAGGAGTATGGCCAATGTGCTGCGGCGCGTCAGGAAACCGAAAACGCCGGCAAACATCATGACAGCCGATACGATGAGGAGATATTCAATCTGTATCATACTGAATGGTCTGTTTTCTGAGAAATTTCCGGTTTATCGTTTGCGCGCAATCAGCAAGGCTCCCACGATGCAGGCAAGCAGCAACACACTGACTGCCTCGAAAGGCAACAGGTAGCCGCCCTCGCCGGTGGAGAGCATGTTGGCACCGATGGAGTTGATGGATGTAACGGCACTGGCGGTTTCGCTGGGTGCTTCAAGCACATACGACTTGAACTGATGGGTGAGCACCACGCCTGCAAAGGCCAGGAAACCGACCAGGCTGAGCAAGAAGCCCCAAGAGGCATCCTTGGCCTTGCGCTTGAAGGTCTCGTCCTTTGCACCTTCCGTCAGCAGGATGGAGAACACGTACAGCACGATGATGCCGCCGGCGTAGACCATCACCTGGACCGAGCCGAGGAACGTGTAGCCCATCAGGAAGTACATACCCGCAGTGCCCAGCAGCACGAAGAGCAGGTATGTGGCCGCACGCACAATGCTCTTTGTCATCACTGTGGCCAGCGATGAGAGCATGATGAGTACCGCCAATATGACGAACATGATATTTTGAGAATTCATTACGTTTGGTTTTATTTCGTTGGAGACTTGGTAAGCCGTCTTGCGGACTGTTCCATATCGTCAACGCTGAACTGAAAATTATTCCTTCACGCACTTGCTGCCCTCGTGGTTGAGCACCTTCTTGAGCTTCGAGCGGTCGAACACGGCGTTCTCGTAGCTCTGGTCGAAGGTGATGGCACCGTGGGGACAGGCGCGGGTGCAGAGTTGGCAGAACATGCAGGAGCCGAGGTCATACTCGTATTTCACGAGGCGTTTCTTCTTCTTGCCGTCGGCAGTTTCGTAGAACTCGCTCGTCACCTTGATGGTATCGTTCGGGCAGGCCATCTGGCACAGACCGCAACCGACGCACTGGTGCTGGTTCTGCTCGTTGTGGGGCATCGTGAGGGAACCGCGAAAGCGGTCGAACATGACGTTCGTATCGCGGTTTTCGGGATATTGTTCGGTAATCTTCGGGGTGAAGAACTCGCGCATCGTGGTCTTCAAACCTGTGGTGAGGCTCTTCAGTCCGTCGGCAATACCGCCTAAATAACTTTTTTCTTCCATGAGTCTTTACCGATTAAAAGTGCCAACCCATTGCCACGCAAAGGGCCATGAGCACAAGGTTTACCATGCTGAAAGGAACCAGATACTTCCATTCGAGCGAAAGAATCTGGTCAATACGCAGACGCGGGAAGGTCCAGCGCAACCACATCAGCAAGAACACGACAAAGAAAGTCTTACCCAAGAACCAAACCGCACCGGGGATGAGGTCCATCACACCGTTGAAGCCGTCGAGGCCGCAGATGTGAAGGGGAGCCCAACCGCCCAGGAAGATGGTCGAAGCCATACCGGCACAGATGAAGAGGTTGAGGTATTCGGCCAGGTAGTAGTAGCCGAAGTGCATACCCGAATATTCCGTGTGGTAACCGGCTGTCAGCTCGCTTTCGCACTCGGGCAAGTCGAACGGGCCACGGTTACACTCGGCATTGCCTGCCACCAAGTAGATGAGGAAGGCGATGACGGCGGGCACATGGCCGCGCACGATGTTCCAGCCGTTGACGTACTGGTCCTGGCAGATTTCGCTGAACGACATGGTGCCTGTGAGGCAAATCATGGCGAGCATGGTCAGGCCGATGCTGAGTTCGTAGCTGATAATCTGTGCACCGCTACGCATGGCACCGATGAGCGAATACTTGTTGTTACTGCTCCATCCGGCCAGCAGGATACCTACTACCCCGATGGAAGAAATGGCCAGGAAGAAGAACACGCCGACATTGAAGTCGATGATGTGCGCGCCCTTGTTCCAGGGCAAGCAGCTGAAGGTGACCATCGAGGCTGTCACAACGAGGAAGGGGGCCAGGTTGTGCAGGAAGAGGTCGCTCTGCCGCATACTGATAATCTCCTTGGTCAGCATCTTGAACACGTCGCTGAACACCTGGAGAAGTCCCCACTTACCCACACGCATCGGGCCAAGGCGGCACTGGAAGAATGCGCAGACCTTGCGTTCCATGTAGATAAGGGCGATGGCAAACACGGCATAGAGGGTGATGATGGCCAATGCCACGAGTACGCTCTCCGTCAGGATGGCGCCCCATTCGGCAAAGCCACAGGTTCCCATGAGGAAGTCGTGAAGCCAAGTTGTTATTATTGAAAAATCAAACATAGAATTTATAAAAGTTATCAGGTCTGAGGTTATGAGGTTATAAAGTTACTCTATGCGATTGCATAAGGCGGAACTTCTACCTCAGCCCCAAGGCCATGAATAGTTTATTCTTTATTCTTCAGCAAACTTATACTTCAGCCCTCTCATCAACTTCAGTGTAAAAGCAAAAGAAGGCTTCATATTTTCCACTTCTTCTTTATCAATATAACCTAAATCTACAGCAACAACCAACTGGCTGTAGACTTCGGCCATTGAACCGTATGCAATCTCAAGAAAATGAATTTTCTCTTTCACCGAATTGCGTCCGCTACCTTCTGCAATATTAGAAGTTACGGATATCATTGCCCGGCGGATTTGAGAACTCAATGCATACTTTTCATAGTCTGGAAAGTTGCTGCAAAGCTCATATACTTGTTTTGTGAGCATTCGAGCCTCTTGCCAAGCTCTGAGTTGTTCAAAAGAAAAAAGCGAATCGTCAGAAGAAATCATAGTTCAAGAATTATAAGTGAGAAATCGGACTTGGTTACGTTGCAAGGATAAGCAGTCGCTCAAGAAGTAACTTTATAACCTCATAACCTATTCCCTTATAACCCTCTCGCTATCGGTCAACATCGGGGACTACGTAATCGACAGTTCCGCCAATGGTGATGAGGTCTGCCAACATATTTCCTCGGCAAACGGTGTCCATCACGGCCACGAGGGGCAGACCCGTCGAACGGTAGTGTAGACGGTAGGGGCTCTTGTCGCCCTTGCTCTCTATCAGCACGCCGAAACGGCCACGCGAGCCTTCCACTTCGCTGTAGAAAGTGCCGGCGGGCAGCTTGATGATGGGCTTCATCTTCTCCTGGAAGTTGCCTTCGGGGATGTTGTCGATGAGCTGCTCAATGATGTTCAAGCTTTCGAGGATTTCGTCGAGACGGATCATGTAGCGGGCGAAGGAGTCGCCTTCCGTGCGCACCACTTCGTTGAACTGCACGCGGTCGTAAGCTGCGTAGGGACGGAGCTTGCGGAGGTCGTTGTGCCAACCCGAGGCACGGCCCGTACCACCCGTACAGCCGAAGGAGATGACTTGCTCCTTGGTGAGCACACCCACTCCCTTCGAGCGGTTCTGGAAGATGACGTTGCCCGTGAAAATGTCGTGATACTCTTGGATGTTCTTCCGCATATAGGGGATGAACTCCTTCACGCGCTTCACAAAGTTCGGGTGAATGTCGGCCATCACGCCGCCAATCGTGTTGTAGTTCAGGATGAGGCGGCCGCCACACGTTTCCTCGAAGATGTCAAGGATTTTCTCACGGTCGCGGAAACCGTAGAGGAAAGCCGTCGTGGCACCGAGGTCTTGGCAGAGACAGCTGAAGAACAGGATGTGCGAGTCGATACGCTGCAGCTCGTCCATAATCGTACGGATCACCTGCACGCGGTCGCTCACCTCCACGCCCATGGCCTGCTCGATACACATACAGAGCGCGTGGCGGTTCTGCATTGCGCCGAGATAGTCAAGGCGGTCCGTCAGGGCCAGCGTCTGCGGGTAAGTCATCTGTTCGCTGATTTTCTCCACACCACGGTGAATATAGCCCAAGTGCGGGTCAATCTTGGTGA
Source organism: Bacteroidales bacterium (assembly GCA_004552195.1). The sequence goes on from SFPC01000052.1 coordinate 10,523, forward strand.
TGCGTTCACCCTCCAGCGCCACACGGAAGTGAAGCACACCGTGGGTTGAGGGGTGTTGCGGACCGATGTTCACCACATAGTCGTCCTTATCCCAAATGCGGTGTTCCACCTTTTCCACATGGCCGTCCTCACCGAGGCGGTACTCCGTGGTGAAGTCGCTCAGTGGTTCGTTCGTCATGCGGAGCGGATTGTTCTCCTCCGTCGCGTCGTCCTTGCGGAAGGGGAAGCCCACCCAGTCCTCGCGCATGAACAAGCGGCGCATATCGGGGTGGTTCGTGAAGACGATGCCGTAGAAGTCATACACTTCACGTTCGTAAGTGTGGGCAATGTCCCATAAGTCGCAAACGGAAGGCAACATGGGGTTCTCCCTGTCGGGACACACGCATTTCACGCAAGCCTGCTTGCCGTTGGTGGTGTTTTCCAGTTGGTAAACCACTCCCAGTCCTTCCTCCATCCAGTCTTCACCGGTGAGGTTCAGCAGGAAGTCCATGCCCTCCTTGTCGTGCAGGCGTACCATTTCGGCGCGCAGGGCAGCCGGTTCCACTACGGTGGGTTTCAGCTCGTTCACTGCAGGTTTGGCAGGAGCGGCGGGCTTGGCAGCCGCAGCGGGCCGGGGAGCGGCCGCAGCGGGTTTGGCAGCAGCCTGCGGGGCGGCTGCCGTAGGTTTCAATTCTTCGCTCATGCCAATTCCTCCTCTTTAAATATTTCTTCACCCTTGCGTTCGGCTTCTGCCTTGTAAGGGTCTTTTTCTTTGCGGTTCGTTGTGCCGAAGAAGTTCTCCACCTTCACGATGCGCTGGAGCTGCATCATGCCGTAGAGGAACGATTCGGGACGCGGCGGACAGCCGGGCACGTAGACGTCGACGGGGATAATCTTGTCCACACCGTTGAGCACGTGGTACGACTTCGTGAACGGGCCGCCCGATACCGAGCAACCGCCGATGGCCACCACGTATTTCGGATCGGCCATCTGGTCGTAGAGGCGGCGGAGCACCGGCGCCATCTTCGTGGTAATCGTACCGCATACCAGGATGACGTCGGCCTGACGGGGGCTGTTGCGCGTTACCTCAAAGCCGAAGCGGGCAATGTCGTAACGTGCGGCGCACACGGCCATAAATTCGATGCCGCAGCAGCTGGTGGCGAAGGTCAGCGGCCAAAGCGAGTTGGAGCGTCCCCAGTCGATGAGGTCGTCCAGCTTGCGCACAATCACGTTGGCACCGCCGGCATTCAACTCTTCTACGAGTTTCTCGTAGGTTTCATTGTCCTTGAATTCCTCGTAAGGAATAGACTTGATTTTCGCTCTTTTCATTGCCATTTCAACGCTCCTTTCCTCCAGGCATAGGCCAGGCCCAGAACTAAAATGAACAAGAAGAAGAGCACGCTGATCAGGCCCGCAGGACCCAATGAGCGCATCACGACGGCCCAGGGGAAGAGGAACATCGTTTCAACGTCGAACATCAAAAAGAGAATGGCAAAGAGGTAGTAACCGATGCGGAACTGCATCCAGGAGCGTCCGCGCGTCGGAATACCACATTCGTAAGCCTCCTCCTTCTGAGCGTTGTAGCTGCGCGGCGAAATCAGTTTGGCCAAAATCGTCACCACGCCTACGAACGCCAACCCTGTCAGCAAAGCAGTGACAAATAAGGTAAAGTTCATAGCTCTTAAATGTTATGGTTAGTAATAATATGAATACTCTCAAAGCGGAAAAGAAACGACCCAACATCAGCAAGAGATGCTCGGGAAAAGGAAAACGAAAAATCCGCCGAGTGAGGCATAGGGCCACCCCAACCGACGGACACAAAAAAACCGCGAGACAGCTCGCTTGCTGTTCGCTTTTGATAGTTTTTTACCAGTTGCACACCCGGCGGATGTGCTCACATAGCAGCCCTTGTTCACGTTGTTTCGTTTTTTTCCGCTGGCAAAGTTAGTTTAATCTCTACATTTATTAGAAAAAATGCATCTTTTTTTTGTCTTTAATCCTGGCTGCAGCGTGTCAAAAACCGGAGCAAGCGGTGTTTGATGAATGTTGGGACAATTCTGTGGCATGGGTGGATACTGAATGGTCGTTTGCGGCTTTCGTTCACGGCTTATGGTGGATAAATGAAGTGGTGCAATTTTCTCATTTTACTATCCTATACATACGTATTTTATTTCCCGAAAAAAAGGTTCATCCCTTCACATAATGCATCTAAACGACTGAAAATCAATGGTTTCGAGTGTGAATACTTGGGCCTTTCAAGCCTTCACACCCTTCACCTCATGGGGTGTGGTCGGGGATGTCAGGCGTGAATGGTGTGAAGGCTTTGAAAATCCAAGTGTTCACACTTGAAATGTCTGGAAATCAGTCATAAAATGGCATTGTGTGAAAGGGTGAATAGTTTTTCAAGGAAAAAAATTACGTATATAGAGAAG
>SFPC01000130.1 GCA_004552195.1 Bacteroidales bacterium
ATGTGCCATCGTCCATGGTAAAATGCTGTAATAAAACAAAAGCCCCGAGGAAAATCCTCAGAGCTTTGAAGCGGTGCGTACGGGACTCGAACCCGTGACCCCATGCGTGACAGGCATGTATTCTAACCAGCTGAACTAACGCACCTTGCAAGTTTGGGAAACCGTGTGGGTTTCGTTTGCGGGTGCAAAGGTAGACAAATCGCGTCAACTGCCAAATGTTTTCAATGATTTTTTTTGAAAAAATTGAGTTGGGTGATTTTTGGGGGATATATTCCCGTGCGTCATCCTGGCTTCTTGTCCCTTTCGTGTACCTTTGTCGGCAATGTTTCAGTTAAGGGTGGTTCTAATAATTCTGATGAGGTGATTTGTGACCTATCGGAAGTGTGTTTTTGTAAGTAGGTGAAGGAACATAGCGGGCTATGTGACTGAAGCTACTTGCAAAAAGACGCTTTCGAGAGGGTGCAAAGCAACCATCAGAATATCAGCGTATTTATATCAGAATTTTTAGAACCACCCTTAATCCTTACATCTCAATAATTCTATGATGAAAATCGCAAAGTATTTTCTGTTAACCCTGTTCCTGTGTCTTGTCGGTTCCGGCCAGTCACTGCAAGCGCGCAAATTTGTCTTCAAAATGGCGGACTACGGCATCCGTCCCAACACCGAGGCCGACTATACCCTCGCTTCGCGTCTTGACAGCGTCTTCGACTGCATCCGCCGTCAGGTCACCGCGCAGGACAAAATCGTCATGCGTTTCGAGCCCGGCACCTACCATTTCCACGCTGACCACACTCGGGCACACGAACTCTACATTTCCAACCACGACCAAGACCAGCCCAAGCGCGTCGGCGTGTTCGTTGAGGGCTGGAACAACCTCACTATGGAAGGCAAGAAATCCGACTTCGTGTGCCATGGCCACATGATACCCCTCGTGATTTCCCGTACTACCAATTTCCGGTTGAACAACCTCTCCATCGACTTCGCCAATCCCCAGATTGCGCAGGTACAGGTAGTCAAGAACGATGCCGATGGCATCACTTTCGAGGTGGCACCGTGGGTCAACTACCGCATCGGCAGCAACGGCCGCTTTGAAACCTATGGCGAAGGCTGGACCGCCCAGCAGTCAGCCGGCATCGCTTTCGAGCGCGATACCCGCCACATCGTCTACAACACCGCCGACCTGGGCATCAACACCTCCGGCGTGCAGGACCTCGGCGGCCGCCAGCTCCTGGCCCCCAATTGGAAAGACAGCCGCCTCGTGCCCGGCACCGTCGTGGCCATGCGCACCTGGCAGCGTCCCTGTCCCGGCATTTTCATGCGCAACAACGTCCATACCACCCTGCATGATGTCAAGGTACACTACGCCGAAGGCATGGGACTCATAGCCCAGCGTTGCCATGGCATCACGCTCAAGAAATTCGGCGTATGCCTGCGCGGAGCCGACGATCCCCGCTATTTCTCTACCCAGGCCGATGCCACCCACTTCTCCCAGTGCAAGGGAAAAATCGTGTCGAACAACGGCCTTTATGAAGGCATGATGGACGATGCCATCAACATTCACGGCGTGTATCTCAAGGTGCGCGAGCGTGTCAACGACCACACCCTGCGCTGCCGCTTTGAGCACGGACAGACTTGGGGCTTCGATTGGGGCGACCCTGGCGACACCATCACCTTCGTGCGTTCCGAGAACATGGAAAACTTGCCTTTCACCACCACCATCACCTCCATCCGTCCGGCAGAAGGGGACGACGTGCTCGGATGCAGCGAATTTCTCATCACCTGCAAAGATGCCCTTCCCGCCGCCATATCCGGCCAGGATGGCTGGGGCGTGGAAAACCTGACGTGGACACCCGAGGTGGAATTTAAGGGCAACATCGTGCGCAACAACCGTGCCCGTGGCGCGCTCTTCAGCTCTCCGCGCCGCACTGTCTGCCAGAGCAACCTCTTCGACCACACCTCCGGCACCGCCATCCTCCTCTGTGGCGACTGCAACGGGTGGTATGAGAGCGGTTCAGTGCGCGACCTCGTCATCAGCCGCAACACCTTCATCAACGCCCTCACCAGCCAATACCAATTCACGAACGCCGTGATCTCCATCTATCCCGAAATACCCAAGCTCTCCGAGAGCGATCCCTATTTCCATGGTGGCAAACCCGGTTCCATCGTTATCCGGGACAACTACTTCGACACCTTCGACGCGCCTTTGCTTTATGCCAAATCGGTCAACGGTTTGGTGTTCAAGAAAAACAAGAAGCGCACCAATACGGAGTACAAACCCTACCATTGGAACCAGAAAGTCATCTGGTTGGAGCACTGCACCCAGACCGAGGTAGAAGAGCCTTGACAAGTCTCCGCCCTCCTCTTGTCGCTGGCATAGCTGAAGCGCGCGGCTCCTGCCCCGCGGCCCTTTACCACCAGCAAATTCCTGTTAATCATCAGTAGAATCAGATAAATCCGTAATCAAATCTCTTTGCTATGAATGATTACGGATTTATCTGATTTTTCTGATTTGGCATCCGACGTTCCCGATAATGTGAACCGTTTTTCGCCCATTTAATCACGGATTTTCTCTTCTCTATATACGTAATTTTTTCCCCGAAAAAAGCATTCACCCTTTCACAGAATGGCTGTTTTCTTCTGAGTATCAACGGAAAAAAAGTGTGAACACTTGGACTTTTCAAGCCTTCACACAGCGACTGAAGCCTTCACACGGCTACCCAATCCTTCACAAAGGCAGCCCGCTGACCTGACCGTGTGCGGAAAAAGTGTGATAACTACAAAATGATGTTAAATCGCGCGTTCCATTTTGGCAATTTCCGTGTGAATGCTTGGATTGCTGTGTGAAGGCTTGAAAAGTCCAAGTGTTCACACCGAAATCCTCTGATTATCATAAGTTTTAATGCCTTGTGTGAAGGCGTGAACCCTTTTTTCGGGAATTGAAATGCGTATACGCGCGCGTGCGTACGAAGGAAACCATCATGTGAAGGCTTGGGTGAAGGTTATGGTATTTATTCAAGTTTCGCAAGTTGCGAAACTTATCGGTTATTAGGTTAGGGTCGCTTCGCTCTCTGGGTTAT
>SFPC01000131.1 GCA_004552195.1 Bacteroidales bacterium
CTGGTTTGTGCCCTGAAGGACTACCAAGGCCATGCTTTCCACCTGCCTGACTATGTGGACCCGCAGACGGGCTTCATCTCGCACAAGAGCAAGGACGGCAAGGAGCTGAAGGCGCTCGAACTGCCCGGACTCTGGAACGGTGCGATGAGCGACTGGAGCACGGTGTTCGTGGAGGTGCCGCTCTCTACGTTCAATCCGGTGAAGACCGTGAACGACCTCTATCGCGAACAGCATCAATAGTATTTTTGTTTAAAGTTTATGAGTTTAAAAGTTTATACAGTTGCTCTTAGAATGGCGGAAAACATCGCCGCACTACATAATCTTATAAACTTTAAACTCATAAACTTTAAACTCCATCTGATAAACTCCTCAACCCCTTAACTTTAAACTTAATCTAACTCTCCATCACAAGATGCCCCTGACTCTTCTCACCCTTTTCCTCACCTTCCTCAAAGCCGGTGGCCTGACCGTGGGCGACGGTTTTGCCACCATCCAGCCGCTCCGCCAGGCCTTGGTGAAGCAGAATAAGTGGATGACGGATGAGGAATTTTCTGAGGCTCTGGCTGTGGTACAAGCCATGCCCGGCATTTTCAACATCAATTTTGCGGTGTATTTGGGAAAGCGGTTGAACGGCTGGCAGGGTAGTGTGGCGAGCTTGTTGGGCATGAGCTTTCCGCCGATTGTTATTTTGATTGTCTTTGCCACTTTCTTTAACGACTTCCGGCAGTTTCCTGCCGTCGCTTCCTTCTTGAGGGGGGCGCGTCCGGCGATTGTGGCCATCATCGCTATTCCTTGCTTCCAGCTGTGGAGGCGTTCGGGCATTACGCTCAGCACGGTGTGGATTCCCGTGGGTGTGGCGATTGCCGTGGGGCTGTTGGGAGTTTCGCCCACGTTCATCGTGGTGGCGCTGGCCGTCTTGGGATTGCTCTACGGCGTGCTGGTGCGGGGCGGCGAGTAGTCTTTCCAACCTTCTGGTTTCCTCTGCGTTCAAGTTTGCTTCATCCTTTTTCCGTGCGGCTTCTGCACCCGATAACTTTCTGTTCACTTCTCCTCTTACTATGCTCATCTATCTGTTCATCTTCCTCAGTTTTCTCCAAATGGGTTTCTTCGGCCTGGGAGGCAATGCCGGCACCCAGGCCCAGCTGGAACATGAGCTCATCACGTTGCACCATTGGCTCACGCCGGAGCAGCTTGGCGACCTCATGGTCTTTTGTCGCACGTTGCCGGGAGGTACGGGCTTGAATGCTGCCACGTTGAGCAGTGCCTTGGCCACCATTTCGCAATTCGGCTTTTGGGGTAGTGTGTTGGCCTGCCTAACGGCTTGGCTCGGGCTGTCGGTACCCGCTTTCGCGTGGACAGCTTGCTGGCTGAAGATGGTGAACTCTTCGAGCCACAAGAATCTGCTTCACTGCGTGATGACTTTGCTGCGCCCCATGGTGCCGGGGTTGATAGCGGCAGCGGCTTTGATCATGATGGGCGGCCCGGGAAACTTTGGCTCGCCCACGCTTGCGCCATGGGATTTCTGGGTCAGCGTATTCCTCTTTATTTCCACCATCCTCGGCGTTGTCGTTTTCCGTTTCCACTCCACCTTCATGGTGTTGCTTTGCGGCATTGCCGGATGGATTCTTTTGTAGCTTTAGGCTTTTTCAGAGCAAATCGAACTTTTAAGAACGATTTCGTTAAGAAAATATATAAATTCAGCATATTGCGTTATGAGTTTCAATCTTCCTAAAACAGACAAGAAACGGGTAGTGATTGTGGGCGGAGGTTTTGGCGGTCTCAAACTGGCCAACAAACTCCGTAAGTCGAACTTTCAGGTCGTACTGATTGACCGCAACAACTACCATCAGTTTCCTCCCCTCATTTACCAAATTGCTTCAGCAGGTATAGAACCCAGTTCGATATCTTTCCCCTTCCGCAAGCTTTTCCAGAAGCGTAAGAACTTCTTCTTCCGCATGGCCGAGGTGAGGTCCATCTTCCCCGAACATAAGATTATACAGACTTCGATAGGTAAAGTAAACTACGATTACCTCGTGCTGGCAGCGGGTGCTACCACCAACTTCTTCGGTAACAAGAATGTGGAGGACGAGGCCATGCCGATGAAGAATGTGAGCGAAGCCATGGGCTTGCGCAACGCGCTGCTCGACAATTTCGAGCGCGCCCTGACCTGTGCCACGGATGTGGAACGGCAGGAACTGCTCAACATTGTCATTGTGGGCGGCGGTGCCACGGGTGTGGAGATTGCCGGCGCACTGAGTGAAATGAAAAACTTTGTGCTGCCCAAGGACTATCCTGACCTCCCGAACTCGCTGATGCACATTTACCTCATTGAAGCCGGGCCGCGTCTGCTGCCGGCCATGAGCCACGAGTCAAGTGCCAAGGTGGAGCAATACCTGCGCACGATGGGGGTCAACGTGCTGCTCAACAAGATGGTGACGGACTACAAGGACCACACGGTGATGCTCAAGGACGGCAGTTCCATTGCTACTCGTACCTTTATTTGGGTGAGCGGTGTGATGGCGCAGCCGGTGGGCAATCTTGCCCCTTCGCACCTGGGGCGTGGCAAACGCATCGTGGTCGACGCTTTCAACCGCGTGCCGGGCTTGGACGGGGTGTTCAGCATCGGCGACCAGTGTATCATGCCGGAAGGCGACAATAACTGGCCGGGCGGACATCCCCAGCTGGCGCAGGTGGCTATTCAGCAGGGAAACTTGTTGGCCAAGAACCTGAAGCGGCTGGAAGAGGGAAAGGAAATGAAGCCTTTCAAGTACCGCAACCTCGGCACCATGGCCACAGTGGGCCGCAACCGCGCCGTGGCGGAGTTTAGCAAGATGAAGTTCGGCGGCTTCCTGGCGTGGCTGCTGTGGCTCGTGGTTCACTTGCGGTCTATTCTCGGTGTGCGCAACAAGATGATTGTGCTCTTCAACTGGCTGTGGAACTATATGTCCTATGCGCAGTCGCTCCGCATGATTATCTATGCCAAGAAGGCCAAAGAGGTCATTGAACGCGAGCGGAGGCTGGCCTCTACGCACTGGGGCACTGATTTGCTCAGCGAGGGCTCGGAGGACCCGCATTC
>SFPC01000132.1 GCA_004552195.1 Bacteroidales bacterium
CATTACACCATTCGTGCAGGTCGGAACTTACCCGACAAGGAATTTCGCTACCTTAGGACCGTTATAGTTACGGCCGCCGTTTACCGGGGCTTCAATTCAGCGCTGCCCCCCGAAGGGATGACGCCTCCTCTTAACCTTCCGGCACCGGGCAGGTGTCAGGCTGTATACTTGGCCTCTATGCTTCGCACAGCCCTGTGTTTTTGGTAAACAGTTGCCTGGACTTATTCTCTGCGCCTCACCCGGGGGTGAGGACCCCTTCTCCCGAAGTTACGGGGTCAGTTTGCCTAGTTCCTTAACCACGAATCACCCAAGCGCCTTGGTATGTTCTACCCGACCACGTGTGTCCGTTTAGAGTACGGATGCCCATGCGGTGGTGCTTAGCGGATTTTCTCGGCGGCATGGTTACCCTCGCTGTCCGGCAGGGCCGAGGCCCCTTCGGTACTCTCAGGTTCGGCTCGGAAGGTGGATTTGCCTGCCTTCCTCGGCGCCTACACCCTTCAACCGGCTGTTCCGTCAGCCGGCGGAGGTTTCACTCCCGCGTCCCCGCGTCGCCCGCATGGCCAGTGCCGGAATCTTGACCGGCTCTTCCATCTGCATCGCCCTTCGGCTTATCATTAGGGTCCGACTTACCCCGGGCCGATTGACGTCGCCCGGGAACCCTTGGTCTTGCGGCGGGGGGGAATCCCACCCCCCTTATCGTTACTTATGCCTACATCTGCTTTTCCAGACGCTCCACGGACGCTCGCGCGGCCGCTTCGGCGCGGACTGGAATGCTCCCCTACCGACACTTGCGTGTCCCGCGGCTTCAGCGCACAGCTTCATACCCGATTATTATCCATGCCCGATCCCTCGACTAGTGAGCTGTTACGCACTCTTTGGATGAATGGCTGCTTCCAAGCCAACATGCTAGCTGTCATGGGGAAGGGACTGCGTTAGACTAACTTAGCTGTGACTCCGGGGCTTTGGCCGGCGGTCAGGATTGTTCTCCTCTCGGGAGCGGACGTTAGCACCCGCCCCCTTTCTCCAGGGCTCTGGCCCGCGCGCATTCGGAGTTCGACAGGACTTGACAGGCGGCGAAGCCCTCGCATCCTACCGGTCGCTCTACCTCGCGCGGGGAACGCCCCAGGCAGCACCTAAATGCTTTTCGGGGAGTACGAGCTATCTCCGGGTTTGATTGGTCTTTCGCTCCTACCCACAGCTCATCCGGAAGCTTTTCAACGCTTATCGGTTCGGCCCTCCATCCGGCGTTACCCGGACTTCAGCCTGGCCATGGGTAGATCACCCGGTTTCGCGTCTGCCGAAACGTACTCATGGCGCCCTATTCAGGCTCGCTTTCACTGCGGCTGCGCGCCTCATGGCGCTTAACCTCGCACGTCACGGCAACTCGTAGGCTCATTATGCAAAAGGCACGCCATCACGGGACCAGGCCCGCTCTGACAGCTTGTAGGCGCACGGTTTCAGGAACTATTTCACTCCCATGCTATGGGTGCTTTTCACCTTTCCCTCACGGTACTTGTCCACTATCGGTCTCGGGAGAGTGTTTAGCCTTGGCGGATGGGCCCGCCGGATTCACGCGGGGTTCCACGTGCCCCGCGCTACTCAGGATGCCGCTACGCTTCACCATCCTTCGGGTACCGGACTATCACCGTCTGCGGCGTGACTTTCCAGACACTTCCCCTCGTTTGGATCTTGCGATGACGCGGTCCTACAACCCCGCCGGGACCGGAATCCCGGCGGTTTGGGCTATTCCCCGGTCGCTCGCCACTACTGGGGGAATCACGTTTTGTTTTCTCTTCCTCTGGGTACTAAGATGTTTCAGTTCCCCAGGTTCGCCTCCACCATCAAGGTGGATGGCAGTCCGTCAGACTGCCGGGTTGCCCCATTCGGGAACCCCGGGATCAAAGACCGCTTGCGTCTCCCCCGGGCTTTTCGCAGCTTGCCGCGCCCTTCATCGCCTTCCCGAGCCACAGGCATCCGCCGTGCGCCCTTTCTTGCTTTCGCCTGCCCCGAAGCCCCATGCGGGGGAACGGGGCGCATACCTTGGTATCGCTCTTGTTATTGAGTGAGTTTTTTCAGGAATCTACTCAGTTTTCCTCTTCTGTTCCAACATGTCAATGACCGAACGTCCCGAAAAAAGGGACGGGGTGGAGAATAACGGATTCGAACCGTTGACCCCCTGCTTGCAAAGCAGGTGCTCTAGCCAGCTGAGCTAATCCCCCCCAAGCGTAGTCCCTGGCAGACTTGAACTGCCGACCTCCACATTATCAGTGTGGCGCTCTAACCAACTGAGCTAAGAGACTGGCTGTCCGCCGCCGGGTCCACCTTGCGGCCGAGTATCATCGAGGACTGCGAACTTTCCCAAACTTCCAGCTGTCAACTTCCTGCTGCCAGCTTTCAACGAACCTTCGGCAGGAGAGCCCGCCGCTCTCCAGAAAGGAGGTGTTCCAGCCGCACCTTCCGGTACGGCTACCTTGTTACGACTTAGCCCCAATCACCTGTATCGCCCTCGGCCGCGCGTCGCCGCAACGGACTTCAGGCGCCCCAGGCTTTCATGGCTTGACGGGCGGTGTGTACAAGGCCCGGGAACGTATTCACCGCGCCATGGCTGATGCGCGATTACTAGCGAATCCGGCTTCGCGGAGTCGGGTTGCAGACTCCGGTCCGAACTGGGAGGGGATTTCGTGATTCGGGGTATGTCGCCATGCCCCAGCTCGCTGTGCCCCCCATTGTAACACGTGTGTGGCCCCGGACGTAAGGGCCGTGCTGATTTGACGTCATCCCCGCCTTCCTCGCGCCTTGCGGCGGCAGTGCCGCCGGAGTCCCCGGCATGACCCGATGGTAACCGGCGGAAGGGGTTGCGCTCGTTATGGCACTTAAGCCGACACCTCACGGCACGAGCTGACGACAACCATGCAGCACCTACATGACCGCCCGAAGGAAACCCCGGTCTCTCGGGGTCGTCGGTCACATTTCAAGCCCGGGTAAGGTTCCTCGCGTATCATCGAATTAAACCACATGTTCCTCCGCTTGTGCGGGCCCCCGTCAATTCCTTTGAGTTTCACCGTTGGCATGAGCGTCGTTGACGGGCCGGAAGGCTGCCTTCGCGATCGGAGTTCTTCGTGATATCTATGCATTTCACCGCTACACCACGAGTTCCGCCTTCCCTTCCCGCAACCAAGGGGAGCAGTTCGCGCCGCTGTACGGGGTTGAGCCCCGCGCTTTCACGGCACGCTTGCACCTCCGCCTGCGCTCCCTTTAAACCCAATAAATCCGGATAACGCCCGGACCTTCCGTATTACCGCGGCTGCTGGCACGGAATTAGCCGGTCCTTATTCACGGGATACCTGCAAAGCGCCACGCGTGGCGCACTTTATCCTCCCGCAAAAGCAGTTTACAACCCGTAGGGCCGTCGTCCTGCACGCTACTTGGCTGGTTCAGCCTCTCGGCCATTGACCAATATTCCTCACTGCTGCCTCCCGTAGGAGTCTGGCCCGTGTCTCAGTGCCAGTGTGGGGGACCTTCCTCTCAGAACCCCTGCGGATCGTCGCCACGGTGGGCCGTCGCCCCGCCGTCAAGCTAATCCGACGCGTCCCCATCCCGTGTCTCGTTTCATGCCGCCGCCATGCGGAAACGGCACATATCGGGCGTTAATCCTCATTTCCAAGGGCTGTGCCCGGGCACGGGGCAGGTTGGACACGCGTGACTCACCCATTCGCCGGTCGCCATCGCCGGTAGCAAGCTACCGACATGCTGCCCCTCGACTTGCATGTGTTAGGCCTGTAGCTAGCGTTCATCCTGAGCCAGGATCAAACTCTTCACTGTAATTCTTTTTATTATAGTTCTGTCTGACCGGTCAGGCTATCCTGCTCTATTGTTCGTTTTTGTCTTCTATAGGAATGACTTGTCGCTTGTGCATATATTTATTATATATAATGTATATATGCGCTGCTTGTCTTTCTTCTGTTCGCAGTCTGTCAAAGATCTAATCTCGCGTTCCGAGAAGTGAGCATAAGAATGCACCCGGGAATCTCACCCCCGGCTGCTTCCCGAAAGCGAGTGCAAAGGTACGGCGTTTTTATTTACTGACCAAATCTTTCGGCAACTTTTTTAAAAGTTTTTTGAAAAAAGAAGAAAACGGGGAGAAAAACAGAAGTTTTTGTGCTTCGCTAAATGACAAATGACAAATGGTAAATGATAACGAAGGCGCTTCGCTGAGATGAAAGTTAAAAGTGAAAAACTAAAAACTAAATTGAGA
>SFPC01000133.1 GCA_004552195.1 Bacteroidales bacterium
TTACGCCTTTCGTGCGGGTCGGAACTTACCCGACAAGGAATTTCGCTACCTTAGGACCGTTATAGTTACGGCCGCCGTTTACTGGGGCTTAAGTTCAAAGCTTCGCCTTGCGGCTAACCTCTCCCCTTAACCTTCCAGCACCGGGCAGGCGTCAGCCCATATACCTCACCTTTCGGTTTCGCATAGACCTGTGTTTTTGCTAAACAGTTGCTTGAGCCTTTTCTCTGCGGCCCATTTCTGGGCGCCCCTTCTCCCGAAGTTACGGGGCCATTTTGCCGAGTTCCTTAACAACACTTCTCCCGCCGGCCTTAGGATTCTCTCCTCATCCACCTGTGTCGGTTTACGGTACGGGTACATATGGCGCAATAGCGGCTTTTCTTGACAGCATGTATCCGGACTTCGCTACTATTATTTCGCTCCCCGTCACACCTTTGGCTTATTGCGCGGATTTGCCTGCGCAACGCCTCCTGTGCTTGGACCGGTCTTTCCTTTCCCGGCTTCCGTTAACACCCCGTGTCCCCACAGTTCTGACCATATGCAGTACAGGAATCTCCACCTGTTGTCCATCGGCTACGTCTTCCGACCTCGCCTTAGGCCCCGACTTACCCAGGGCAGATCAGCTTTACCCTGGAATCCTTGGATATTCGGCCAATAGGATTCTCACCTATTTCTCGCTACTCATTCCGGCATTCTCTCTTCAATGCAGTCCACTGCTCCTTTCGGTACAGCTTCTTCCCGCATTCAATGCTCCTCTACCAACCTTGCGGTTCCGCAGCTTCGGCAGCATGTTTCAGCCCCGGACATTTTCGGCGCAGGACCTCTCGACTAGTGAGCTATTACGCACTCTTTGAATGCATGGCTGCTTCTGAGCCAACATCCTAGTTGTCTTTGAGATCCCACATCCTTTTCCACTTAACATGCATTTTGGGGCCTTAGCTGGCGGTCTGGGCTCTTTCCCTTTTGACTGCCCAACTTATCTCGTGCAGTCTGACTCCCTTAAATCAAGTATACGGCATTCGGAGTTTGATAAGCTTCGGTAGGCTTTGACGCCCCCTAGGCTATTCAGTGCTCTACCTCCGTTACTCTTTTAAGAGGCTAGCCCTAAAGCTATTTCGAGGAGAACCAGCTATCTCCGGGTTCGATTGGAATTTCTCCCCTATCCACACCTCATCACCACCCTTTTCAACGGATGTGTGTTCGGACCTCCATTGTCTTTTACGACAGCTTCATCCTGGACATGGATAGATCACCCGGTTTCGGGCCTGCCCCATCCGACTTAACGCCCTGTTAAGACTCGGTTTCCCTCCGGCTCCGCACCTTAAGTGCTTAACCTCGCCGGATGTGGCAGCTCGCCGGACCGTTCTACAAAAAGTACGCGGTCGGACCTTAACGTCCTCCCACAGCTTGCAGACACAGGGTTTCAGGTGCTCTTTCACTCCCCTCCCGGGGTCCTTTTCACCTTTCCTTCACAGTACTATGCGCTATCGGTCACTGAGTAGTATTTAGCCTTGGAGGGTGGTCCCTCCGACTTCCCACAAGGTTTCCCGTGTCTCGTGGTACTCTGGATCCTGTCCGCTGCCTTCCGTTTTCGCCTATGGGGCTTTCACCCTCTCTGGCCGGCTTTCCCAAAACCGTTCGGCTAACTTCCAGCTCACTTTCGACAGTCCGTAACCCCGGTGTGCACGCACACCGGTTTGGGCTCTTTCCCTTTCGCTCGCCGCTACTCAGGAAATCGATGTTTCTTTCTCTTCCTCCGGGTACTTAGATGTTTCAGTTCCCCGGGTTCCCTTCATACACCTATGGATTCAGTGCATGATGACAGGAGTTCTTCCTGCCGGGTTCCCCCATTCAGACATCCGCGGCTCAATGGATATTTGCTCCTCCCCGCGGCTTTTCGCAGCTTATCACGTCTTTCGTCGGCTCTCAGTGCCAAGGCATCCGCCCTGTGCCCTATCTTGCTTGACCTTTCGTTCCCACATCATGTAGCGTCATGATGCGGTCGGTTCTATTTCTTCGATTTCTTTTGAAATCTGTAAATCTTTTCTTTTCGATGATTTACGGCTTGATGTGTTTCTGATATGCAGTTTTCAAGGTACATTGCATTGATATGTCATTAATAAATAATGACAGTGGAGATGGAGAGATTCGAACTCTTGACCCCCTGCTTGCAAGGCAGGTGCTCTCCCAACTGAGCTACACCCCCAAAATAATGTGGCAGCCACCTACTCTCCCGTGCCGTCTCCAGCAAAGTACCATCGGCCGCTTAAGTCTTAACCGTCGTGTTCGGGATGGGAACGGGTGTCTCCCTTAAGCGCATCGCCACCAGTAAGTTCATATCCATTTCAGCAGTCGCCTGCTTCCTTTGAATACTCAACAACAAAACAATCCCTACTTCTTTTTCCTTAGAAAGGAGGTGATCCAGCCGCACCTTCCGATACGGCTACCTTGTTACGACTTCACCCCAGTCATCGGCTCCACCTTCGGCAGCTCCTCCCTTGCGGTTAGGTCACTGACTTCGGGCATTTCCAACTCCCATGGTGTGACGGGCGGTGTGTACAAGACCCGGGAACGTATTCACCGCGACATGCTGATTCGCGATTACTAGCGATTCCAGCTTCGTGTAGTCGGGTTGCAGACTACAGTCCGAACTGGGACGTTATTTTTGGGATTCGCTCCAGGTCACCCTCTCGCTTCCCTTTGTTTACGCCATTGTAGCACGTGTGTAGCCCAGGCCGTAAGGGGCATGATGATTTGACGTCATCCCCGCCTTCCTCCGGGTTATCCCCGGCAGTCTGTCCAGAGTGCCCGGCCTTACCTGCTGGCTACTGAACATAGGGGTTGCGCTCGTTGCGGGACTTAACCCAACATCTCACGACACGAGCTGACGACAACCATGCACCACCTGTCTCTCCTGTCCCGAAGGAAGGGTGACATTACTCACCGGTCAGAAGGATGTCAAGGCCTGGTAAGGTTCTTCGCGTTGCTTCGAATTAAACCACATGCTCCACCGCTTGTGCGGGTCCCCGTCAATTCCTTTGAGTTTCATTCTTGCGAACGTAC
>SFPC01000053.1 GCA_004552195.1 Bacteroidales bacterium
AATATTTCCAGACCGACCATATCCAGTTCTTAGTTTCAACATTGTTATAAAGTCAGTATCAGAGAGGAAGCCTTCCTTTTTTACATCCCAACTCAGTGATACTGACGGGAAGAATCCGAAAGTATTGTTATCGCTTACCATTGAAGAGCCATCTCCACGGAGTGCTGCCGCAATAGAATATCTATCCTTGTAACTATATGTGACACTACCCATTATTGAAGCAAGTGACGGGTCTTCATAGCTACTGCTCGTACCACCGAAAGGACGCGATGATGTTGCTCCGATGTTATTATAGGAGAAATCATTTGTTGTTATTCCTTTTGCCTGCACCCATAAACCAGTCCTTACCTGTTTAAGATATTCTGCGCCAACAACAGCATCAAGGTGTGAGTCTCCCCAAGCATTGTTATATGAGAGGGACACATTTGCAAAGTAGTCTTCACCCTTGAACTCTCCACGATAAACATTGCCTTGCGCCCACACCCATGTAGGACAAAATTGAGCATTTCCCGTAGATGAATATGAATAAGAGCCGAAAGCCGACAATATCAAATTGTCAAGGATATTAAATTTCAGCCCCAAATGTGTATTGAAATTCCGTTCTTCGGAGTCATTTTTCTCATAGAGGAGTGCTCCGGGGTGGTTGATGTGTGATGCAGCCGAGTTCTTCACCCAGTTGCCGTTAACATCAGTTCCTGCTGGATATGTAGGATTCTGTGCAGCTGCCGAGTAAAACAGCATTCGTGTATCAAAAATGTCGTGTATCTTTGACGAGTAGCCATATACACCAAAATCGCCAACTAAGCGACCATTGAAAGCCTTCTGTGTTGCATCAAGTTTTACCACTAAATTTCGGTAATCGTTAACTTTGACAATTGTATTATGATCCATAAAACCGAACGATGCTCGATAGTTTGAGTTTTCCGAACCACCGCTAAAAGCCAAGTGATGCTGATGTATCAAGCCCGTACGAGTAATTACATCGTGAAAATTGGTGTTGTAGCCACCATTATTGTAATCTAATCCAAGTGCCTCTGCTGTAGCTATATACTCCGGGCCGTTGAGCATTTGCAGATGTTTATACATTGACTCGAATCCGTAGTTGCCATCATATGATATTTCGAAACCACGCCCCGTTCCTTTCTTGGTCTTAATCTCAATTACACCTGAAGCACCACGGGAACCGTACATTGCCGTTTCGGTAGCATTCTTCAAAATAGTGAAACTCTCGATGTCTGCGGGATATATGGTAGATAGCGTAGCGATGTCGGATGTCACTCCGTCAATAATTACTAACGGGTCATTGCCACCCATAATGGATGTGGTACCACGCACACGGATACTATTCAGCATAGCGAGTCTGTCTGTTCCATTAGTGGTGACGTTCACACCGGCAGACTGACCACTCAATACATCCAGAGCATTGTTTATAGGACCTTTTTTAATATTCTCGGGTCTAATATTTTCTGATAGTTTTATTTCCGAAACGGAATCTTGTTTCTCACGAACATTCTGCACTTGTGCTTCAACCTTGGAAACACCACAGAATAGAGACATTACGACAAGCCACAGACAAATTCTTCCCATCTTGAATAGTTCAATCTCTGTAGATTCCCAGACCAGAAGGTTAATAAATCTTATACGCAATATATTATAAAGAGGGGGATTGGGAATCTGTACTATTGCCCTGCCTGTCCGTCCGCTAAGCCATTGTATATTTTTTCTGTTATTTCATATCAGTGATGCTGATAATCCAGGCAAGAACAGAGTAAACATCTACCTCTTTTATACATAAATCCTTTCCAAGGACTTTATAAGCGCAACCATTAACTACATCCTTAATTCCGCAACACTTTATTATACTTTATTTATCCTTAATTCCGCAACACTTTATTTATAAGTTCCTGAGCAACAAAAAGTTGCTCAGGATTTTGCCATGTCAGATTTTTCACTTATCGTAATGTTGCAATTCAAAACAAGCATAAATCGTAACAAGACATTGCAAATATGCACATAAAATCAGAAAAACTCACACCTTTTGGAGGCATTTTTTCAATCATGGAGCAATTGATGAAGTCCCGATGTTCATCACCACGCTGTGGACATAGACGAGCAAGCTGCCTCGTCGCACGTGCTACTATATTATATGTATATCTCTAACTAAGCGGAAAGTATCGGTTGCGCTGCTTCCGGGTAGTGCGATGATGCTTCCGGGTTATAAGTTCATGAGGTCATAGAGCCGGTGCTCACATGGCACAAACATGGCATACTGCCTCGTAGCCCGCATTGACGGCTCCGTAACCTCAACGCGTGAGTTTGCCGATGGTGGAGGTGAGGCGGCTGCCAATGCCGATGGTGTAGCCCTGCGTGCAGCTGACCACGCGGTTGAAAGTGTCGGCAATGAGGAGCACGGGATAGTCGCCGGACTTCATGAGGCAGCTCTGCTCCATGTCGCGACGGACACTGCCGTCGGCATCCACCCCGAAAGAAACGGTGGAGGGGAGGTTGGTGAACTCGGCGCGGTTTTTCTGGAAACGGTCATAGGCTTCCTCGGAAGAGAAGAGCAACACGATGGGACGGCCCCAGGCTTCGAGCGCGGCACGCTGCTTCTCCAAATCGTGCAACACGTGGTTGCTTGGTTCGTGGTTGGGACGCAGAAGCCCCACCACGTAGTAGCCGCGCCCGGTGGCGGAAAGGAGCGAACGATGAGTGCCAACGGATGGGTCGAAGAAACGGTTTTCACTATTGAACGTACCGATGACCTGCACGGCGGTTTCGTCCGTGCGCATCACCAAAGGTTCGGTGCGGTCGGTGCCTGCGGCCAGTGGGAACACGGAGAGGCGTGCCAACACGGAGCCGTCGGCCAAACGCGTACCGGTGGTGAGAAGATAGTTGCCGGGATGAACCGTAGCCTTGCGGCGGAAGGTGCTCTTCCACGTGTCGGTCTCGGGATAGTTTTGCAGCACGGGACTGCCGTTTTGCAGGCGGCTGAGGGTGAAATGATGGTAGTAGGCAGGATTTTCCATATACTGCCGGGGCGTGTAGTCTAAGGTGAGGCGGGCGGCGGCAGGTTCTTTGGCCGACTTCCCGGCGACGGAGGGTTCCAGGCTGGCGGTCTGCCACTTGGCGGTGTGCTCCGATGGCACACCTTTCTTTTCGTCTAATACCACATACTGCGCCTGACCCGTAACTTCATCGATACGGGCGGGGATGCCATGCGAACGGCAGAGTGCCACGAAGAGCAATTTGCGATTGGGCAGGTCGGCTCGCCTTCCCTCCAAGGCCCGGGCCGGCGAGAGGGGATAGCCCAAGGGATTGCGCTCGGTGTTGTCAACGATGTGGGAGGTTATCCATGCTGCCAGGGCCTCGGGGCCTTCTTGCACGGTATGTTCCACCTCGGCAGGGAGTTTTTCCAAGTCGGCCAGCCACGTGCTGAGCTGCTCGCCGGCAATGCGCGGCGAATAGAGGTAACGGTAAAGGAACTGCTGCTCGTCCTCGGGCAAGGGCTGACTGAGTTCGGTGTGGAGGTGGCGAAGGTGGCTGCGCAGCACGGGAAGGGAGAAGTCGCGCAAGTCTTTGTCGGTAAGGGTGCGGAGGAGTTGGAGCGTGGAACGGTCAGGCTGTTCGGAAAGCAGGGCGTAGAGGTTGCGCCAGTTGCCGCACGACTTGACGACCAACGGACGGATTTCCTCAAAAGGCAACTTCTGACGCTCGCACCAACGGAGGGTGGAAACGGAGTCGGGGAAGGAGTGCACATAGGCGGTGCGCAGGGCATCCTCCTCGGCCAACCTTCGGGCGTTGCGGGCGGCAGCGGCCTCGGAAACCAGAGGCAGGCTGGCCGATCCCTCGGGCGGCGTGATGTTCAGCTCCTCGGTGAACGCCTCGCCACCGCGACGGGTGAGTTTCACCACAATGCCTTCCGACCCGGCGCGGAATTTTTCAAAGCCATAGGCTTCGGCCTGCGAAGCCCACGCCACAAGGTCGCCCAAGCCGGTGAGGATGGATGCCTGCCCCTGGGCATTGGCGCGCGTACGCTGCACGGTGTACAGCTCGGCATAGTTGTACACCTTGAACTCTACCACTGCACCGGGACAGGGCTTACCCTGCGCATCGACCACGGTGATGGTGGTGCGCGCGGTACGGGCGTAATGCGGCGTGACGTTGATTTCCGTGAAGCAGGGGTTGGCGGCCATGATGTCCTCCTGCCCCCGGTAACGGCCAAAGACCTTGGTGTGCATCAGCATTCCGCGTGAGGCGGGCTGGTTAAACCATCCCAAGTCGAGCACGGCCTCCGGCTCACACGCACCGAGGAAGTGCCAGGCTCCGTCGGCCCAGGCTTCTACCCAGGCGTGGTTATCGTCGGTATGTGCCCAACGCGGGGTGTACACCTGGCGCGCCGGAATGCCCACGGTGCGAAGGGCAGCGACGGTGAGGGTGCTTTCCTCGCCGCAACGCCCCGTGGAGGTCTGGAGGGTGGCCATGGGAGAGGAGGTGCGGGCATCGGAGGGCTGGTAGGTGACGTGTTCGTGGCACCAATGGTTGATTTCCAGCACGGCATCGCTCATGCTCAACCCTTTGACGCGCTCCTTGAGCTCGTTGTAGTAGGTGGTGCGGAATTTGTCGAGGCTCTCGTTGTTGACCCTGACGGGTAGCACGAAATGCAGCCACTCCTGTTCCGGCACTTGCTTGCCCCAGGGCATCTCGCGCCGGGCCTGCAACGCGATACGGGTTTGCTCCACATAATAATTGACGCTGCGGTCAGCCACATCGGGCCAGGGCATGTAGGCATAGAGGAACTGGAGGGCGGTGCGACATTCATCGTCGACGGGAAGTGCCTGAAGGCTGTCGGACTTGGACAATGCGGAAAGCTCAACCCTGCGCATTTCAAAGTCATTGCGTATCTGCTGGACGGTTTGGGAGGATCCGTAGAGCGAGCCCAGGGAAAGCCACAACAGGAATAAGAATTTCTTCATGTAAATATCAAGTTGGTTTCTGACAGAAAACGATGCAAATATAGGGATTTATCGCTTTTTGAAAAAAGATGAGGAACGGTGATTGCCTTTGGAAACATATATCTTTATATTGGTGTCCGGTAATAGTTTGCAAACGGCGAGGTGGCCTATCTGCTGAACGGAAGCAAATTAGGGGTGGCAGAGAAAGAGCACATTCGACTCATTCACAATCCGGGGCTGCAAGCCGGCATCTTTTTGCCAGCTTGCAACCCCCTCTTTAGCCTGAATGGCAATTTTTCCGCACAGCAACAAAAACATCATCTTCTCTCAAAGACAAAAATATTGGAATACAAAGAAGAAAAAGCAGGACTTGAGTTGGGTAATGCAAAAAAAGATGTACTTTTGCAGCCGTTTAGAGTCCGACGGGGCTAAAGAAGAGGTTGCGGATGCAGCCCGCCTCCCGGAAAAACCGTTTTACTTTTATTATAAATGTACGCAATCGTAGAGATTAACGGTCAGCAGTTCAAAGCAGAAGAAGGCAAGAAGCTCTTCGTAAACCACATCTGCGGTGCCGAAAACGGCCAGACTGTTGAATTTGAGAAAGTGTTGTTGATTGACAACAATGGCGAAGTAAAGGTAGGCGCTCCTACCGTTGAAGGTGCCAAGGTTGTATGCGAAGTGCTCTCGCCGCTGGTTAAAGGCGACAAGGTGCTGGTGTTCCACAAGAAGCGTCGCAAAGGCCACCGCAAGCTGAACGGCTATCGCCATCAGTTCACCGAATTGACAATCAAGAACGTAATTGCTTAATCCTTAAAAGTTTCAGAAAGACATGGCACACAAAAAAGGTGTAGGTAGTTCTAAGAACGGCCGTGAGTCGGCTTCACAAAGATTAGGCGTTAAGATTTGGGGCGGACAGACCTGCGTTGCCGGCAACATCATCGTTCGCCAGCGCGGTACGGTTCACTATCCCGGAAAGAACGTGGGTATGGGTAAGGACCACACGCTTTACGCACTCGTTGACGGCGTTGTTTCCTTCCATCGCGGCAATCGCGACCGCAGCGTAGTTTCCGTTTCTCCCGAAGCTGAAGCTTAAGTTTTTTGACATCAAGTAGAACCCTACTGAAAAAGCATTGAGAGTTGTTTCCCGACGGAAGCAACTCTTTTTTTGCGCTCATCAAAGAACAGAATAGGGACAAAAAGTTATAAGGTTATAAGGTTATAAGATTACTGTCAGAGCGGATGATGAAAACCGCCGCTCAACGAGCAAGCTTATAGCCTCATAACCTTAGAACTTTTTATTCCCATCGCTTGGCCGGGAACTACCGAACCTTATAGCTGACGGAAGAGCCGTCGGAAAGGGTTACTTTGATAATCCAAGCCTGGCCGGCCTGACCTATCAGCGGCAGGGTGGTCTGGGCGGCACCGTTCAGGCTGAGGTGCAGGAGTTGGCGACCTGCCGTGTCGTAAGCGACGACGCTGCGGATGCCTTGCGGTGCTGTCACCTGCAAGCGGCCATTGCGGAAGCTCACTTCGGCTGTCTGGCCGGCAGCAGCCGTCTCCAGCTGTTCGATGCGGGTAACTACGGGCTGTCGGTCCGCATCGGCATTCTCCACCAGTTCGTAGATAGCAGGAGCTTGGGAACCCGTCCAGCTGAAGCGCATAGCCTTGAGACCGGCCTCGGCTTCATCGAAGCTCAGGCGTACCACGCCACTTGCGGCATCGTAAGTCTTGGTGTACCATTCCTGCCCATCAAGGCTCAACTCTATCTCCGTGGTCTCCAAGGTGGCGGGGTCGCAGTAGAAGGTAACGCCTTGGAGCAAGCTGTAGTTCTGGAAATAGTACGTAAGGTGGCTTGTAGTGCCCGTTGCAGGAGCTTGCGCCGTGGAGGTGGAAGCCTTGTCGTCATAGACTTCGGAATATGTCATGTAAGCGTCATCTGCCATTTTTTCTTGGGTAAAGGCGCCCTTGCCATTCACTTCAATTTCATACAAGCGCAACCATTTCGAGGTATTAGCCTGACTGAGGTACAAGCGCACGTACTGGGCAGTCCGTCCCTCACCGTCGAACATGCAAGCGGTCGTTTCGTCGGAAAGCTTCACGTTCTGCGGCAACGAAAGCGTGTAGTTTGTCTTGTTCGTCCCCATGACCTTGAGTGTCGTCCACTTCTTTCCGTCTTCCGAAACCTGCACCCGTCCTTCTTTCATATAGTCACCGTTGACCGTACCCATGACAATTCTGACGCGGCCAATGGGTTGGCTTTTGGTGAGTTTGAGTACGTAGCTGTCGCCCGTTTGCTGGTTGCGGTTGAGGCAGACAAACGTGTTCGGGTCGCCGTCATACATCAGTTCCTTGGTATGGTTATCCCAGATGTTCCCTTCGGGGATGGTGGCTTCCTCTACTTGTGTGGCCACAGGTATCTGCAGGCGGAACAACGTTTTCGTTATCCTCAAAGAAACAGGAGATTCGTTGTCATTGACAATGGCAAAATAGCGCACATACCCCTCGGGCACGCTGGCAGCCTCCGTTACGCGAGTCCACTCCTTGCCATCAGCACTGACCACCACGGTGTGGTTAGCCAGCAAGGTATCTGCCACGGTCAAATTGAGCAACCGGGTGGGCTGCACGAGCTGTACGCCCATCCACTGACCTTTCTGCAAGGTATATGCCTTGGTTTGCACGGCATAAATCTGCCCGTTGCCGTAGGCCACGGTAGCCTTGGCCCCTTCCACGTTGCTGATAAATCCCGGTTTAGAGGGTTGTTCGGCCTGATTGAAATAACCTGTAAGGGCATTGTCTTTCAGATAGGAAACAAAGGGAAGAAGAACGGTTTCAGAGGTTTGTGCGATGCGCACTGAGGTACTGATACCACTGCCCATGCCTTCGAGGGCATAAGCCTTGAACTCTTCTGCGGTGGAAAGCTCGTTGATATGTTTAAGCTCGGCCAGATAGGAAGTCCATCGGCTGTCATCCTGCCCTTCTGTGGCGACCACATTCAATAGACTGCGGGTTACGGAGGCCATGGCGCGGAGTTTGAGCAGCCAGGGTGAAAGGTCTTTGTAGAGCAAAGCCTCACCTTCCACTGGAGAGTCCTTCAGCGAGACGAGCACGTTACACTGCGTCTCGATTTCCTCCATCCTGGCAATGAGTGCTGAGGCATCCTTTGTCTTCTTGTAACTGCTGACGAGCGAGCTCACGTCATCGAGGTTATTATAGCGCAAATAGGGAGCAAGAAATCTGTAGGCGGCCTGTGCCTGTTCGTTGCCGGGCAATACGGCCTTGAAAGAAGCCTCCCAAGAACTCATATTGTCAAACCCGTCGTTGTTCCAGGCATAGTTGGCCACGCTGAAGAGGGGCGTTTTCGACACCTCGCCCTGCTGCATGGGGTTGCTCACCACGCCCAGTCCGTTGTTGAGCGAAGAAGGCAAGGTGGCCTGTGCCCAGACGGCAGGCATATCGTAGAAGTTGGAGTAAGTGTCCATGGGGAACACCTGTGAGTCGGCATTGTCATTGCAAGGATAGTTCCACCACCAGGCCACGCTGCGTCCCAGCGGCTCACGGGGAGCTGCCAAGTCGTTGCTGTTGGGCACAGACCACACGCCGCCGCCCGTGGTGTAGATGGTGATGTTGGAAGGCGTGGAGGAAAGTGCCTGGAAGAAGCTGTTGTACTGCTCGGTGCTCGATGCGAACGATGTGCAGTAGATTTGGGGCACGAAATGCAAGGGGCGCACCGTGTCGGCCGGCGAGGCGGGATTGACATTCCACTTTTCCTCAATAGCGTGTTGCAGTGCCGTCAGGTGGTCGGCATTGGCCTTGAGGTCGGCTTCGGAACTGGGCACGCCGACATCATCCACGAACACGGCGAAGTGTCTGACACCGAGGGAGTACATCTTCTCATATTTTCCCATGATGTCGTTCACCACCGTGTTGCTGTACACGAAGTCGTTGCCCGGGTGGATAGCCCAGATGAAGTTCACCTTAGTCTGGTGCGACACCTCGCTCACTTCGCTGATCATGTCCTGCGACATCCAGCCGTTCTTTTCCTGTTCGGCGGTAAGGCTTTTCGGGTAAGCGTCCTTCCACTTCTCCGAGTGGTAGGGGTCGCTCTTGGCACCGTAAAGATAGGTGTTCATCTTGTGGCGCATCATGAAGCGCATCAGGTCCTTCTTCACCGAAACGGAATAGGGGTAGCCGTAATATCCCTCCACGATGCCACGGCTCTTCTGGTCGGCATAGTCGTTGATGGTGACGCAGGCCAAATTTTCCGTGCCGGTGTCGAGAATCTGTTCCAGCGAAGCGAGGCCGTAGAAGGCGGCATCGGTGTGCTCGCCCAGGATGACAACGCTGGCCCGTCCTTCTGCATCAGCTGTGAGGGAGAGGATGTGGCGGTCGTACTTGCCTTCCTTTGTCAGTACCGAGCGGTCCAGGCCGAGGGCGGTGGCTTGGGCATCGGTAGCGTCGGCACTGCCGTTGATACCCAGGAACAAATTGGCCGAACTTGCTGAAGGCGCATCGGCAAAGGCCGCTGTCAGTCCGTGTTCTTTCAAGATTTGTTCTGCGCGGTCGCGGGTGTAGCTGTCAATACCTTCACCGCACACCACGGTTACGCTCTCCGTAAACCGCGCCGTACCGCTACCGGCCTCTTGCTGCTGAGGCACGGGATAGATGGTATATTGCGCCATGCCACCCAAGGGGAAGAGCAGGGCACAAAGACCAAGGAGTAAATTTTTCTTCTTCATAGTAGTAAAAAGTTGTGTTTCCAATTTAAGGACACAGAGGCATGGGGTAAGAAATTAACCATTGACACTTTCAGCCACCGTGTGCGGGCAAATGTACACAAAATCCAGTGGCTTTGAAGAAGAACACGGAAAGAATATGCCTTTTTTGCGGACATTTGATAATTATTATAGAATAAAACGTACTGCTAACGAACGAAACATTATATCTTCGCCTCCGATAAAACGTAGAACATAACCTTTTAAACACCGTTTCGTTATGAAAAAAATGATGCTTTTGGCTCTCACAGCCATCTTCGCCATTTCTGTTTCCGCCCAAACTCCCGTAAAGAAAGAATGTTGCCAAAAGGACAAGGTAGAATGCTGCCAGAAGAAGTGCGACAAGAAAGCCGAGAAGAAGTGCGACAAAAAATGTGAGAAGAAGTGCGACAAGAAATGCACCAAGAAGGGCGACAAGAAGTGCTGCAAGAAGCAGGCTTGCAAGCAGGAATGCACCAAGAAATAAGTTCTTAACACCGCAGAGGGAACCGGCTGACCGCAGCCATTTCCTCTGCTATTTTTTTAGGCTGCAGGTCTGCCATCCCGACAGAACGAGGAAGGCATACGTTAGTCCAAACATCTCATTCCTGTTGTAAAAGGCAGGGATGACGATGTTTTATTATTTTTTAAGGAGGAAAACAACCCGGTTGCCGTAACTTTGCCTTGCCAAATACGGTTGCGGTGCAGCATAAGCACTTGCGCCGCGCCAATATCACTCTTTCAATACAGCATTGCATCATGACGGAAAAAATCACCAACAGCCATAACCCCAACGAGGAATGTCTGGAAATCAACGGCCACAAGCTGTCGGTTGAAGAATACCTCAATCAGGACGAAAAGAAGGACTTGCTGCGCCTGCTCACCGCCGGTTCGGTGGACGATGGCAAATCGACGCTCATAGGCCGCCTGCTCTTCGACTCCAAGAAACTCTACGAAGACCAGCTCTCCGCCCTGGAACGCGACTCGCAACGAGTGGGAAATGCCGGAGCAGGGCAGATTGACTATGCCCTGCTTTGCGACGGACTGAAAGCGGAACGCGAACAGGGCATCACCATCGACGTGGCCTACCGCTACTTCTCCACAAACAAACGCAAGTTCATCATTGCCGACACGCCGGGACACGAACAGTACACGCGCAACATGATTACGGGCGGCTCCACTGCTAACTTGGCCATCATCCTGGTGGATGCCCGCACAGGGGTCATCACGCAAACCCGCCGCCACACCTTCCTCTGCTCGCTGCTGGGCATCAAGCACGTGGTGCTGGCTGTCAACAAAATGGACTTGGTCGGTTTCAGCGAAGAGGTGTTCCGCCGCATCGTGGCGGACTTTGAGGCGTTCATCACGCCCTTTGGCATCCCCGACGTACGTTGCATTCCGCTCTCGGCCTTGGAAGGGGACAACGTGGCCGACCGCAGCCAGCGCACACCATGGTACGACGGGCCGGCACTGCTGGAATTTCTCGAGAACGTACACATCGGCAATGACCACAACCTCCACGACTTCCGCTTCCCCGTGCAGTATGTGCTGCGTCCCAACTTAGATTTCCGTGGTTTCAGCGGCAAAATGGCCGGCGGCATCGTGCGCCGGGGCGATGAGGTGATGGCACTGCCCTCGGGCAAGCGTAGCCGCGTGAAACGTATCGTCACGTACGACGGCGACCTGGACTATGCCTTCCCGCCGCAGTGCATCACGCTGCAGTTAGAGGATGAAATCGACATCTCGCGCGGCGAAATGATTGTCCACCCGGACAACTGCCCCAAGGTGGGCCGCCATTTCGAGGCCACGCTGGTGTGGATGGACGAACAGCCCATGGACACGGCCAAATCGTTCTATCTGAAACACACCACGAACACCACGCGCTGCCGCATCGACCACTTCCGCTACAAGATTGACGTGAACACGCTCCAGCAGCACGCCACGGACCACCTGGAGCTGAACGAAATCGGGCGTGCCGTGTTGGTAACGTCAAAAGAGCTCTTCTTCGACCCTTACGCCCTGAACAAGCCCACCGGGGCCTTCATCCTGATTGACCCCATCACGAACAACACGGCCTGTGTGGGCATGATTATCGATGCGGTCGCCACCGATGCGCTCCATGCCGACGACTCACTGCCCACGCTCCACCTGCCGCAACTCGGCATCGGCCCTGACCATCACGAAGCCATACGCAAGGCCGTGGCAGAGTTGCTTCGCCAGGGTATCGAGGTGAAGGTGGTGTATGAATAGCACAAGGGCACGAACCGTCTCCCCCACCCGCTTCGCGAAATGATAAAATTTGAACTCGCTATTCGGGACTACATCAAATAAAAAGCAGTTTCGGGAGTTGAATGCAACAAGCGTTTCTGGCAGATGCCCTTTGCCTGTTCCTCTACAAGGATAAGTGATGACCTCCGTGTTTCAAGACAGACGGTTATCACGGCAAGGAAGCATCTTGTCAAGCGCAGACTTATCTCGTTCACCTAAGGTAAATCACGTCATCTACCTTCAACCTATACGCTCACAAATTGGACGGATGACTTGACACTTATAAAAGCTAAAGACAACGACAATTTAATAAAAAGCGATTCGGCAAATTTTTCAAATAAAGAAAGGGAAAGGAATAATGACAACAACACTCAAAATAGACGTAGAGGAATTACAGAAATCCATGCTGCAGCGTCGTCCCATGAAGGCTCGTTTTAGAATACCCATGTCAGAGGATAAGGCTTATGCCTATCTGTTGGCTGCAATTATGGCTGAGGTGGATTATCGACACCGTGTCTTCTGTTCTAACGAAGATATGGAGAAACAACTTCAGGAGATGGCTCATTGGCTTACCACACCATCATCCCATTTCGGCATCCTACTATGCGGTGGGTGTGGCAATGGCAAGAGTACCATGCTTAAAGCATTCCAGCAATTGCTGAACGCACTGCATATTCCCAAACCATACAACGAAGGCACGTATGGAATCCGAATTGTGGATGCAAAGTACATTGCGTACC
>SFPC01000054.1 GCA_004552195.1 Bacteroidales bacterium
GCCATGTCATTCAGAGTTTTATTTGTTTTTTATTTGCAACACTAAGATAAGTGAAATTTCTGACATGGCAAAATCCTGAGCAACTTTTTGTTGCTCAGGAACTTATAAATAAAGTTAAATCAAAGTGTTGCGGAATTAAGGAATAATAGAAACGATATGAAGAAAACTTATGTAAAACCGGAATGTAAAGTCTATCATTTAATCATTAGACCACAAGTGATTTGTTCATCAGGAAGTATTCAAGAAGATGCTAATTCTACACGTGAATGGAATGGTGAATTAAGTTGATTGTATTTATTTTAAGTTAACAGTTATGGAAACAACGAAACGATTTGTGTGGACCTTGCTGCTGTGCATGATCACGTGCATGGGGTCCACCCTTATGGCACAGGACTTGCCTAAGGGATATGACGGCTATTATGAGATAAGCACGAAAGAACAGCTTAAAACTCTTCGTGATTATGTCAACAGTAATTTAGAAAGATCGAACATGAACGTTCGTCTGATGGCAGATATTGATTTGGAGAATGAATCCTGGAGTCCTATTGGAGGTATGTATAATTCCCAAGTTAACAATCCTCTACTCATAAAAGGAATTATGGGAACGTTTGACGGCAATGGAAAAACCATCAGTAATCTATGTCTCGATTGTAATTCCGCCTCTGTTAACTGCTATTATGCTTACGGTTTTTTGGGATACTTTTCTGGTACGATAAAGAATCTGAGCTTGGATGGAGTATCATTGAAGAATAGTCTATATCGGGAATATGTATCTGCATTATGCGGAGAGATGCGTTGGGGAACGATCAGCAACTGTCATGTGCGTAATGCCAGTATTACAGGAACAAATGGAGGTCGCCGTTACGGAGGAATTGTTGGCTTCGGTGGTTCAGGATCTGACATTACCATCGATAATTGCAGTTTCCAAGGAACTGTGGACGCATCTTCTTTCTGCGGTGGTATCGTAGGATATCTCGGCAGTACAAAGAATAAAAGAGTCGCCAACTGTAGAGTCTTGGACGGTACTTCGATAACAGCACAAACGCGTGCTGCAGGTGGTATCGCAGGATTTACATGGCATCAACAAGTTGAAACGTTCACCAATTGTGCTGTAAGTGCAGGCTGTGCGATAACGGCTCCTTTCGGATGTGGAGAAATTTATGGAATGGAGAACTATTGGAGTGAACCTGAACTTTGCGATGATGGATGGTATGAAATATACTCAGGAGAACAACTAAATACTTTCAGTAATTATGTAAACAATGGAACTTTCAGTTCCGGTGCCAATGCCCGCCTGATGCGCGACATCGACATGCAGAACTACCCGGATTTTGTCCCTATCGCATCTTACTCATCATGCGACAAGAAATATTCCGGCACCTTCGACGGTAACGGCAAGACCATCTCCAACCTCAAGATAAGCTGCAAAGATGACTATTGTGGTCTCTTTGGCTTTGTCGATAGGGGAACAGTGAAAGACCTCGTGCTTCAATCACCATATATCGACCACATGCAGGACTACAATGATTACATTGGAACTGTGTGCGGTTATCTTGCGTCATGGGGAAAAATCGTCAACTGCCAGGTGACGGACGGCTATATCGGACACCCCGACAACGACAGCGACCCAAGCTACAAATCGGGTGACTACCATGGCGGCATCTGCGGCAAGTCAGACACCAGCTCCGAGATTTCAGGATGCTGGTTCCAGGGAAAGGTATTCGGAAACAACTACATCGGCGGTATCGTCGGCGGCATGCACTCGGGAGCACAGACCAAGGAGTGCTGGGTGATGTCAGGCTCGCTCATCTATGCCGACGACTACTCCGGCGGCATCTGCGGCGCCATCTGGGACAAAACCAGTGCCGTGACAGGCTGTTTCAACAATGGAGCAACAGTAAAGACCGACAGCGGCAATGCCGGTGAGATTATTGGCGACAACACCATACAGACAACACTTGACTCTTTTGTAGAGGACGACGTGGTTTATAAAGGCACGGGCAACCCGAAGAAAAACTACTACGGCACCTGGAGTTCGACCACCGACGTAGTAGGAACCAAGTCGGTCACCACTCGCAGCCATTTCACCATCTACTGCGACATAGGCCAGACCTACAACTACTTCACCAGGGCTGTGCAGCCCAAGGCATTCTCAAACCTCGGCAACCTGAAGTCACTCGACTTCACCGACTGTATGACAAGTGCAGAACATGCCTTCGACTGGATTAACCTCCAGATAAAGGACGAGGCATTCTACAACTGCCCTAACTTCACCGAACTGCGCATGTGCTACAACGTGTATGCCGGCACCGACCATGTCGTCATGCTCGGTCCGGACGATGTTTATCCCGTAGGCACAAACGCATTCGTCAACTGTCCGAACCTCAAGATTCTTGTGGATACCGACAAGTACAACGACTTCATCAACGACTCCCGCTGGAGCGCGTACAAGGACCGCATCGTGGCAACCACCAAGATGCGCACCCCCGACTTTACCGAGGAAGGCATACAGTACTCACGCGACCCGAAGCCGGGCGACCCCGAAGCCGGATGGATTGAGGAGAAGGCTTCCGACGGAGTGAAGATGCATCTCGTCCACGTTAATGGCGGCACTTCGGACATTGCCTCAAAGGGCGGCATAGCTAACATCTACAACGACGCCGGCACCACATACGCCTACCGAACCACAAAGGTTTGGGCGGAAGCGTTCCGCGGCAACACGGACGTACGCATCGTGCGCTTCTCCGACTACCGCTACACCAACATGCACGCGCCGTTTAACATGGTAATAGGAAGCCGTGCCTTCGCCGACTGCCCCAACCTGCGCTATGTCGATCTTGTGTATAAGGACCAGAACCAGGACCAGTACAGCGCGCTCACCCCCGACATGGTAAGCCCCGAGGACGAAACCATCCTTGACGGCAGCCCGTTGGCAAGCATCCGCGTGATGGACAGCCAGTTGGACGCCTTTAAGAACGACCCGAAGTGGAAGCCATACGCCGACCGCATCGTGGCATGGACTACCGTGGGACGCACCTATCCCAATGAGGACGGAGTGAACTACAGCGGCTATGTGTATGACAACACCTCAAACAAGCTCAACGTCATCGACCTGTGCAGCAGCACCAGCAACCACAACACCAGCCTCATACAACAGCTGAAGGCCAAGAAAAGCCAGTTTGCCGATGACTCTGTCATCGACTGGAACGGCTTCGCCGTGGGCACCGACAAGAGTGTCTATTACATCCATGCCGACGGCTCGTCGGAGAGCGTGCTGCGCGGGAAAAACGGCTTTGCCTACGTATGCCAGGACATCGGCGCGGTGTATAACTACCGCACCGTGTGCATCGATGCAATAGCCTTCCGCGGCAACAAGGAACTGCGCCGGCTGGCTTTCCGCGACAACAACCATACCGTAGCCTCAACCGACACCAACTATGAACTGAAGCTGCTCATCGAGGCGGAGGCTTTCAAGGGATGCGACAACCTCGAAATGCTCGACATGGCATACTACCGCAGCACGGGCAGCGACCGCCTCGTATATCTCAGGCCCGACCAGGTGATTCCCGGCAAGGACCTCTTCGACGAGGGCAGCCGGGTGATAATCCGCGTGGGCGAGGGCATGAGGACACAGTATATGGCCGACGCCAACTGGAGCCAGTATGCCGACCGCATAGTGGAATATTCCGAGAGTGCCGACTACTATAATGTGGATGACGTGCGCTATGACGTGAAGGTGGACGACAACGGCAACCGCGTCACCATAAGCGGCGACGACGGGCACACACTGAACCTCACCTCCGTGGGCGGCACGACAAGCAACAGCCGCAAGGACTTCGTGGTATATACCGACATCGGCGTGGCAAAGGACTATTTCACACAGGAAATCACCACCGGCGCCTTCAGCAGCCATCCTTCGCTCGAAAGGCTGTGGTTTGCCGACAACAGCGAGGGCGGCACCCAGCAGGCGTACAAGTGGATTGACCTGAAGATAAGGGACTACGCCTTCCGCGACTGCAAGAACTTCAAGGCCCTCTACATGAAATACGTGATGTATGCCAGCAACGACCATACGGTGATGCTCAGTCCTACGGATGTCTATCCTGAGGGCGAACACGCCTTCGACGGTTGCGACAGCCTCATGATTTACGTGGATGCCGAACACTATGAGGCATTCCTGAAAGACCCGCACTGGGCACCCTACGCCAACCGTATCGTCAGCACAACCCTCATGCGCGAGGGTGAATTCGACGAGGGCGGCGCACATTACGTGCGCAAGTTCATAAAGGACGGAGCCGGAAGCTACGACTCAGAGAAAGGCACGGACGACAAGGACGTGTATCTCGTCTATGTCAGCGGCCCGACATCCGACGTAGGCAGCAAGCACAACGGTGTGGTGACACTCTATAACGACCCCGGCACGGCGTATGCCTACCGCACGGTGGGCGTGAAGGCGGATGCCTTCCGCGGCTGTGAGGAACTGCAGTACGTGCAGTTCAGGGACGCCTCAACGGCAAAGAGCTATTCGGCTCCTAACATGACCATTGGCAGCCATGCCTTCGCGGAATGCGCCAACCTGAGGTACATCGACCTCGTATGCGGCAACAGCGACAAGAACGCATGGCAGGCACTGCAGCCCACCGACGTGGTGCCCGAGGACGAGACCATGCTCGACAACAGTCCCAATACTTTCATCCGCGTATGGCCCGACCTCGTGGAAGCCTTCCGCAACGACCCCAATTGGGAGGCTTACCGCAGCCGCATCGTGGCATGGGAGCCGGGAGGAAAGGTGTATTCCGACGAGGACGGCATCACCTATACCTCTTATATATATAGCGACGGCACCAACTCGCTCGACAACCCGGAACTGTACAATCAGACCGACGGGCACAACGCACGTCTGCGCAAATACCTTACCAAGCATAAGGAGGACTACGCCTCATTGGACGATGACCTGCTCGACCTCTTCATGGCTCCCGAGAATGCGAAGTGCTACTACACGCATGTCAGCAGCGTCAACCTACAGTCGCTTGTGGATGGCAAGCGCAACCTCACCATCTACAACGACATAGGCCAGAACTACAACTACCGCACGGTGTGCATCGACTCTGTGGCGTTCCAACACAACGAGCTGGTGCAGAGCATCGACTTCGGCGACGCCAACCACACGTTCTCCACCACGGAGCTTCCGCTGCAGCTGCTCATACAGCGCGGTGCGTTCCGCGGCTGCAAGAGCCTGCTGCGCATCAACATGATATACCACAAGTGGACGGGTTCAAACGACATCACCTATCTCAAGCCCACGCAGGTGATTCCGCCGAAGGAGATGTTCGACGAAGACCAGTTCGTGTATATCTGCGTTGCGCCCAACCTTGTGAACGAATACAAGACCGACCCCAACTGGGCACCATACGCCGACATGATAACGCCTTACACCGAGACCTACGATAACACCGTCGATTTCGGCGTCACCTACAGTTACTTCCCCGTGCTGATGGACGGTCCGGACTCTGATGCCATCTACAGCAACAAGCGCAACGCCGACTTCTGCAAGGACTACGTGTCGTTGCTCACGGGCTACGGCGTGTTCGACTGGAGCGACATACTCGGCCCCGATAATGCCGATGACAAGACAACCGAGATAAGCTACTGCCAGATTACGCATGTGGATGAAAACTATCTCAACGAGAACAACGGTCGCCTCATACTCGTGCATGACATCGGCGCGTCGAATGTATTCAAGACCATCTCTGTGGCAAAGGGAACATTCGAGAACAACACCGCCATACAATCGGTAGGCTTCCAGGACCTCTTCCACTCAAAGGTACGCTACACTGACTACAGCAGTCTCGGCATGCTCCTGCCCGATAATGCGTTCCGCGGATGCACTAACCTGAAGTACATCGACATGGTGATTCTCGACACCACGAAAGATAAGATATACCGTTCCATCAGTCCCAAGGAAGTCATCATTGGAGAGAATGCCTTCGAGGGATGCCCCGACGACTACGAGATACGCGTCACGAGCGAGATGTACCCTCTGTTCGTCAGCGACCCCAACTGGAGCCGCTACCGCGACCATATCGTCATCTATGAATACACGCCCGACTCCAGCGGCAAGAGCTACGACGTGGAGGGACTGCTGTATGAGCCGGCAGCCAACCTGCTCAACAACCTGCCCACACAGCAGAGAGCCTATATGGCATGGTCGTTGGTGAACATACCTTTGCAGATTGCCAAGGCGGTAGCGATGGTTGTGGCTGGTGCAGCCACGGGTGGAGCATTTGCCGCAGTTACGGAGGGAGGCTTGTTAGCAGCAGCTTTAGCGGCAGCCTCCAATATGACTGCTTCGTACTTCCTTACCAGTCTGGCGGCCACCGGACTCGGCTATGCCGCCAACATCTACCTTACGGAGATGGGTGCAGGATACCTCGGAAGCATCATCGGTACAGTCTTGTCGGCAGGGTTCGGTGGACTGAATGACGGTATTATGACCGGACTCGGTTCCGTAAGCAAGAACGTGGTCGAAAAGGGCTTCACGGCAGGCGTAAAAGGTGGTATAACCTCTATGGTCTCAGGAACGTTGTTAGGCACATCCATAACGGCTGGGCTCTATGTCAAGCATGGATTGACAACAGTTAATGAGAATGTGGATATGAACACCACTGAAAAGGATGACAATGCTGACCTGATAGGCTCTATGGCAGGTCCGTCTGCCTTATCCACGTTAGCATCACTTTGGAGCGGCACCTACGAGGAGCGCAGAACACTGCCCATATACCACATGTATATCAAGGAGGTGAATAACGATGAACTAAAAAAGCAGAACGGAACCATGCACATCTACAACGACATAGGCTCATACAACCACTACCGCACCGTAGGTATGTCCGACAAGGCGGCAAGGGGCAACGAGAATATACGACGCATCCAGTTCACCGACTGCTATGGCAATGCTGTCAACAACCAGACAGTGTTCCAGATGGCTGTGCCCGACAGCGCCTTCATGGGCTGCACCAACCTCGAGCGTCTCGACATGTTCATGGAGTGTACTGAAGGAACCAACGCCAGACGCGCCCTTGGTCCGGAGAACTTCATACTCCACGGCTTCGACGTGTTCAAGGACTGCCCCAACCTCAAGGTGTATGTCTCTCCCGACAGGTATGAGGATTTCGTGAACGACACCATCTGGAGCCAACTCGACCTCGTAATCGACTATTCCTACGCTGAGCCTATCCACGAAACCATCTGGGGAGCCAACTATTCCTATGACTACAAGATGGGCTCACTCTGGGACTATGGAAAAGTGAACGACTACACGACATATAACGTACACATCACAAGCCAGGACGACCATACACTGAGCAGTAACGACAGTACGCTTATCATCGTGCAGGACTACGGTGCGACGTATAACTACAACACCACCCACGTGGCGAAGAACGCTTTCAGGAAAAGCAACATTCTGAAGAGCATTAAGTTCAAGGATACATACAGGGGGGTTGCAAATGCCCATCTCTCACCGCAATACACGTTGCGTGACAGCGCGTTTGCCGACTGTCCTAACCTGAAGGACCTGTACATGTGCTACATTGCCGACGAGAAATACAGCTATGCCTTCCGGCCTTCGCAGGTTGTCCTCGGCAAGGGTGTATTCGCCAATTCACCCAACCTCACCATCAAGGTGCTCGCCGACTTTTATACCGACTATATCACCGACGGAAGGTGGAGTGAATATACAGAGCAGATCAAGCCTGTGCTCACACGCCTGGCAGACCCGGAGGTGGCAAAGGTACTTGCCACCGACCTGTTAGTGGTGGATGGTGACCACAGTGAATCGGACGACCCTACGGCCATCTTCGAGGCAAAGGCTGTGTCTGACGGGAATGGCAGTTTCGTCAGCCCCGCCTTATCTGGCTTCCGCAACAACGAGGAAATCTACATGTTCGACGAGTTCAAGTGGTGGGCTTTTGCCGGATTGACCAAGCTGCAGGACGAAACGTTCTACGGAGCGAAGAATCTTTCGCTTGTCACGCTGCCTTACACCCTTACCGACATCGGCAACCGTGCATTCGGGAATTGCGGAAGCCTCGAATCACTTACCATACCCGATGCCGTGGAACATATCGGAGACTACGCCTTCAGCAATTCCGGCATAAGGTCATTCCGCGTGCAGTCTGCCACGCCGGCTTCACTGGGTGCCAATCCGTTCGAGGGATGCCCCTCAAACTTCGTCATCTATGTGCCTGACAGCTGCGTGGAGGCATATTGCCGGAATGAATACTGGAAGCCGTACAGCAGCCACATCAAGTCTGCCGTGCAAAGACGTGGTTACACCATTGTGGATACTGGTACTGAGAAGGGCAAGCTGGCAGAGAAGCTGGGAATGACGCTCAAGCCAACATCGTGGAGTAAAGTAGAAGTTACAGATAATGCTCATTCATGCACTCGTTATGATTATATAACTAATGGCTGCCTGAAAGGCAACATAGGCTCCATTGACAGTCTGAAAGTGAAAGGCACCCTCGACGAATATGACATGGGCACTCTTGCCATCTTGGGCAACGCGGGCATGGTGTATCTCGACCTGTCAGAGGCAAATTTCAAAAGCACCCGAACAATCAAGACGTATTGGTCTGGTAAAAAACTCATTTCTGTAAATGAGAAGAGCCTTGGGTATGCGACCTTTGCCAACTGGAAGACATTGGAGACGCTTATACTGCCCGCAATAGAAGGCATGAACTACGAATCCTATAATTTCTTGGGAAGCTATTATTTGCAGACACTCATATTCCCAAGCCTTCCGGGAAAGGCCAAAGAGCTTTTCGAGAAACAGGAAGGGGACAGTTATTTGCAGAATCGTGAGCATAGGGATCTCAAGATAGTGGTAATGTCTGACGAGTTTATGGATTTCAAGGATGCCATGAATTACAACAACGACCGCTATGACCTGTATTGCACCAACTCGGCACATGCCAAGTATGCCAATGCCGAGACCAACTGGTTCAGGAATATCTACGCGCCATTCTACGACGACAAGGTGTTCAGAATACTTGCCATGAAGGGTATATACAACACTTCCACACTTGCCACCAGGTCTTCCACCAAAGACTGGTTCACGGGTTCGGACATACGCCACTTCGATGAGTTCTATGCAGCGCTGAGCGACTCAATACTCACCGAATACTGCTTTGCCGACTGCCGTCAGCTGGAAAGCATCTCACTGCCCGCCACTACGGCATACATCGACCGTACAGCCTTCCAGGGATGCGAGAAACTCTCTGAAATCAACTGCTTCAGCTCAAGGCCTCCACGCTTAGAGAGCGAGAATGTGTTTGACGACCTGCCCGAGGACTACCGCATACGCGTGCAGTCCGACAGTATCGACAATTTCCGCGTATGGCCCGAGAAGGTGTTCCGCCATGTCGTGGGATTCGCACAGTCGGCGGAAGTCACCGTCATCACTCCCAAGGAGCACGGAATGCTCAATGAGGAGGTGGGACTGGTATTGTCGGGCGACAAATCCCTTATAGTGAAGGGTGATGCAAGCAAATATAAGAAAATCAAAGTGGTGGGTGAGATTGACGATGTTGACCTTATGGTGCTCGCCAACATGGCAGGACAGCTGCGAGAGAGTGGCAGCAAGCATGCCTATAACAAGTCTGACATAGAGCTGAGCAGCGAAGTCATCCCCACGGTGCAGGCCAATGCAAGCCTCGAGTATCTCGACCTCTCGGAGGCTACCTACTACAGCCATCTGGAGGGTAAGTCGAAGGAGGAGTTCGTCTTTGCCCGTGATCAGTTTGCCAACTGTGATGCCCTCAAGACCCTCATCCTGCCCAACACACTGAAGAAAGTGTCGAAACGCGCATTGTCCTACTGCGACAATCTCAAGGATGTTGTATTGGGCGAACAGACCGAGGAGCTGGAGCCGGGAGCCTTCCGCAACAGTCCACGAATGAAGACGCTCACCACGAAGGTGCCGCATGTTGCGTTTGACTGGGGCGATATGAATAATGATATGCCTGGTCCTACCAACAGCTATGGTATAGAGAACTTTGATTATCCGTTCTCTTACCGGGAAGGCTTCACTCTTGACAATCTCTATTGCAGCAAGCCCTACCGAATTGGGTTTGCGGCTGACGCCACGGTACAGAAGTTGACCAAGAACGTGACAGCTTCTTACGATGACAACGAACTGCTGAAAATCTTCGCCACTAACGGTTATCTGACGCAGGACGAGCTGGTGAACGTCAAGAGCTTCAGGGATGCCAACGGCAAGTCGCTCTTCGAGGGAAGAAAGCTCGCGACCGACTTCACGGCACTGGATAAGTGCTACCGTGTGACTGAACTGCCCGACGAGGCATTCAAGGGATGCAGCAGCCTGAAGACGGCTGCCCTGCCAGAGGGTATCGTAACTGTCGGTAAGGCGCTCTTCCTGGATTGTGACTCACTGCAGTATGTGGATTGGCGCAAGGCGCAGCCGGGAGTAATTGCAAATACCGACCGCAAGGACAGCGAGTCACCCTTCTACGGCGCACCGCGCCGCACGCTGATGTATGTCACCGTCGGTCCAGGCGAAGGCGGCGAGAATATCGTCAACACCTCTACTGAGGGATATTGGAATGCCGAGAGCTTCTGGCGTGACGACGCCCAAAAAGTGGATATCCCATGGCAGTTCAATACCTCAAAGGCGGAGATAGACCGCAACTTTGTTGCAGGAAGGAAATCAACCGTCTATCTGCCCTTCGCAATCGACGAGGAGAATGCGGCAGCCCTTGGACGCTTCTATGAGTTCCAGGACTACGACAGCAGTACAGGCCTTGTGTTCTTCCGCCAGATATCTTCCACCGAGGCAGGCAAGGCATACCTCTTCCTGCCCAATGTGACGAAGATTAGCACGTCAGACGCGGATAACGGCATACAGGTGTGCAAGACCGAGACAAGCCTCAGTTCCCATGACGGCATGTACGGCACGTGGGAGCGCATAGTATGGAAGGAAGACCCGCTGATTATCTACGGCTATGCTGCCAACAGTCAGAACGGCGTTGAAGCCGGCGAGTTCGTTCGTGTGGCTGCCGGTGCCTCTGTAGCTCCTATGCGCGGATGGCTAAGGCTCCAGACCTACGGGGCGTCTGCCGGTGCTGCCCGTCTTGCGGTAATCTTCGACGAGGACGAGACCATAACGGGTGTGATTGACATCGAGGACGGCCTGTTGCAGGAAGCAGACGAGCCTGTTGACGTCTTCACAGTTGATGGTCGTATGATACGCATGGGCGTGAAGTCGGAAGAGTGCCTGAAAGGCCTGCCTTCGGGCATCTACATCGTGCATGGCAAGAAGGTAATGGTGCCTTGACAATAAAAAAAGTGACTTTTCCACCGTGAAAAGTCACTTTTTTCTTTATTGACCAAAGTTTTTCTTTATTGACCTACAACTTCCAAAGTTTTTTCGTAACTTTGCCGCCAAAATTATCAAATTTAGAAACAGATATATTATGAAGACAAAGTTACATCTTATTATTTTGTGCCTTCTCTTATTCTTAGCTGGGGGAGGTAGTGTGATTCATGCGGCTGACTCGTGGAGTTATCCTACAACAAACCTGACGGCAAGTTTGGCGGCGGCTCTGGCAGCTATTACGACCCTTATCTTATCAACAATGCCCAACAGCTTGCCGACTTGGCGTATATGGTCAATCAAAGCGGAAATAGATAGAAATACTTCGTTTTTAGGTTGCGGTGGTATTGCTGGCGGTAGTACTTCTGAAGGAATCCTTACAGATTGCGTTTCAAGAGGTGATATATATGTTATTAACACATACGATGACGTATCATTGCAAGTAGAAGTAGCAGGATTGACTAATTGTCGCCATATTGGTGGAGTTACTAACTGTGTCAATTATACGAACATCCATCTACGTTCCACAACATACGAAAATAATCGTAATGATCAACCTAAGAATTACTACTACCAAATTTGTGCTTTTACCTTATGTTCGGGTTCGGGTGAGCCATTTAAGAATTGTGTCAATTTCGGATTACTATTATAATAACACAAACTCGGCAGGAGACCTGTTCACTTCTTCAGACTTGCCTTCAGGCGTCATTCGCCATAATGACTTGGCTGATTTCACCAATAATCGGCCGTTCTTCAGTGTTGGCGAATGGGGTATAATAAAAGAGGATGGCAACGCATATAACGATTATCCCATACCGGTAGTCTGTGGCGGTGTTTCCACCGCCTATACAGGAGACGGACAGTCTGAAAGCACGGCTTATATTATCAAAACTGAGGCAGACCTTAACAAGTTGAAGGAATCTGTCAACAATGGAAGCACTTTCGAGGGTCAATATTTCAAGTTAGGCTCCGATATCTATATAACCGGCGCTCTGGACGAGTGCATCGGTAGTTATGAAAAGCCTTTCAAGGGTCATTTCGACGGCAACGGCCATGCCATCATAGGCCTGCGCAAGAGCCTCTTTGGATATATGTACGGCACGGTGAAGAACCTTGCCCTCGTTGACTGCAACATTTGGGACGGCAATTATGCCACGGCACTCGCAAGGCAAGTAGGTGACACAGACAATAAGGCTGAGGTGAGCAACTGCTATGTTTCAGGCACAATATCCTTCAGTACGCCTTGGAACCAGTTGGGTTATGCGTCAACCTTCGCCTTCCAAGTTGCCAAAGGC
>SFPC01000055.1 GCA_004552195.1 Bacteroidales bacterium
TGCGCCCTTTGGCGGCATCAAAGCCTGTCTTTACATAACATAGGCGGCGGCTCGGAATAAGAAAAACAAAACTTTCAGCTTTGTTTTTCATTCTTCACTCACCTTGCACTATCTTTGCCCCCATAACCTAACTTCTCTACTAATGTACGCAATCATCATCAATGCCGTAGCCGTGGTGGCCGGCAGTGCCATTGGTGCACTCTTCCGCAGAAGCATCAGCGAAAAATACATCAATGTCCTCAATACAGCCATGGGACTTTGTGCCTTAGTATTAGGCAGCAAAGTGGCCATGGAAAATATGCAAAAGTCAAACTATCCGGTACTCTTCATTTTCTGCCTGTCATTGGGCGGACTGGTGGGCACTATCTGCAAATTGGACCAGCGCATGGAACGAGCCACAAAGCGCATCTCAACCTCCAATCTCTCCGAAGGCATCACAACGGGTATTTTGCTGTGCTGCGTGGGCACCTTGGCCATGATGGGTCCGGTTATGAGCGCACTTTATGACGACAACACTTATCTGTTGACAGCCGCCACGCTCAACTTGGTTACCATGATTGTATTAGCCTCGTCCTATGGTTTTGGAACGGCGGTTACAGCGGTAGTCGTGTTTGTATGGATGTCAGGCATCTACGGCATTGCACTGCTGTCCAAAACATTCATTTCGGAAGAACTGATTTGTGAAGTTTCGTTAGTGGGTGGCATTCTGATTGCAGCCTCCGGTCTCGGCGTACTCCACATCAAGGACTGCAAAACCATCAATCTGCTGCCGGCACTAATCATGCCGATGGTATATTTAGCCGTTAAGAACCTGCTCACCCTGTGGATAGGAAGCTAAGCAGCAACCCCCTCGCTCTGCCCCACCCTATTTATTCTGCCGGCTAACGACCGACAGGACACAGTCCATTTTCCGGCCTTACAAAATAAATTCATCGCCCCACAGTGGTAGGCTGCGGGGCGATGTTGTTATGTATAAGGCGATGTCATTATTTGATGTGCTGGCGGATGCGTTGAAGGTAGTCGTTGAGTGCCACTTCATCCTTATTGTCAATGATGGCCAGGAGTTGCTTGAGCTCATCTCGGATTTTCGACACCTGCCCTCCGGTGCGGGGATTGAAGAGTATTTCGCGCAACAGGCAATCGTCCTCCCCCAACACGCCACGCGCTATCTGCATGTGGCGTTTGAAAGTGGTGCCGGGCGCATCCTGATGTTTCATCACCGCCGCAAACACAAAGGTGCTGACGAAAGGAATGCTCAGCGAGTAGGCCACGGTCTCGTCGTGTTCCTCAAACGAATATTCGCAAATATGCAGCCCGAGCCGGCTGTAGAGGTCGCGGAAGAAAATGCGGCCCATGTAGTCGCCTTCCGTAATGATAATGGCGTTCTCGTTGCTCAAAGCTCCCAGATTGGCAAAGGTGGGACCGAACATCGGGTGGGTGGACACATAGCGCATGCCCTGTTCTTCATAAAACGCTTTCAGCCCCGTCTTAACCGACGAAATATCGCTAAGGATGCAGCTCGGCGGCAGGTGAGGAATGACAGTGCGAAACACATCGAGGGTATATTTCAGCGTGACGGCATTGATAACTAATTCAGGCTCAAAATCATCTATCTCGTCCAGGCTGGTAAACCGCCGGGTGTTGTACATGAAGCGCAAGCGTTTGGGGTCAATATCATACACCGCCGTTTCGTGGTCAAAGCTTAACAAATCCACGAAAAAGGAGCCCATCTTACCGGCCCCCAATACCAATATTCGCATGAGGATGTTTGTTTGATAAATGTATATTCAAGATAAAACATGCCGGAGGCAGCCCTCACGGCGAGCCCTGTGGCATCACGGGAACCGCCTCCGGCATGGCGCAACAATCGGGTGCGCCGTTTAGTTCTTGTTCATCACGTCAATCTGTTGCCGAACGCTCTCTTCATGGATATTCTCGAAAACAGCTTTGACGAAGTCGGCCGACATGCCGCACAGAACACCCTGTGCACCACGCTTATAGAGGATTTCCGTGTAGCGTCCGGTCTGCACCACCGTCATGTCGTGTTCACGCTTATACTGACCTATCTCCCGGCTGATTCGCATACGTTTGGCAAGCATCTCGATGAGCGAATTGTCAATTTCGTCAATTTGGTGACGCAGGGCATCCAAGCTCTCGGTCGAAGCCGTGACGTTGCGGATAACGAGTTTGTCGAGGATAAAGTCGAGCACGTCGGGCGTAACCTGCTGTTTGGCATCGCTCCAGGCACAGTCGGGATTGCAATGGCTCTCCACAATGAGGCCGTCGAAGCCCAGGTCCATGGCCTGCTGGCAGAGCGGAGCCACCAACTCGCGCGCGCCACCAATGTGGCTGGGGTCGCCGAAGATGGGCAGTCCCGGCACACGGCGACGAAGCTCTATGGGGATGTGCCACATGGGCAGGTTGCGGTACAAGCGTTTCTCGTAGGTGGAAAAACCTCTGTGGATAACACCCAGGCGGGTAATGCCGGCCTGGTTGATACGTTCCAGTCCGCCAATCCACAGTTCCAGGTCTGGGTTCACGGGGTTCTTCACCAGCACGGGCACATCGTTGCCCTTCAGCGCATCGGCTATCTCCTGCATGGCGAAGGGGTTGGCCACGGTGCGGGCACCTATCCACAGCACATCGACACCGGCTTTCAAGGCCGCCTCCACATGGGCATGAGTGGCCACCTCGGTACATACTTTCATGCCGAGTTCCTTCTGCACGCGGTTGAGCCAGGCAAGGCCCTCCTCTCCGATGCCTTCGAAGCCTCCGGGCTT
The DNA here is from genome assembly GCA_004552195.1 of Bacteroidales bacterium. The sequence goes on from SFPC01000055.1 coordinate 2,781, forward strand.
GGTGCGGGGTTTCCAAATGCCGGCACGAAACAGTTTGATACCTTTGCGAGCCAACTGGGTGGCAGTGTTCATCACTTGTTCCTCGGTTTCGGCCGAACAGGGTCCGGCTATCACGATGGGGCGTTTTACCTCGGCATCCTCGCCGAGCAAATTCATGGGAGTAAGGTTGAGTTCCATATATATAATTTATAATTTATAATGTATAATGTATAATGAAGCCTGCGGCCATGGGGCAATGAATAATTTACAATTTACAATTTATAATGAAGGCTACGCCGATGGTGGCGGCAGTGATGTTCGTCCTGTACGTCGGTCGTAGACCTAATGTTCGTGCAAGGCGAGTGCAATAAGCTTGCTTAAATTGCCGAGCCGCAGCCGAACATATGTAATTATAAATTTAAAAATTATCTCATTCCTCCGATGCGTTGCAATGCTTCAGCCAGCTTTTCTTCCTTGGCGCAAAGCGAGATGCGGATGTAGCGTTGGCCGTTCGAGCCGAAGATGAAGCCGGGAGTGATAAACACGCGGGCTTGATGAAGCACCTTTTCGGTGAGTTCTTCGCAGTCGGCATAGCTTTCGGGAATGCGTCCCCAAAGGAACATCCCCACCTGCGCCGGGTCGTACTGGCATCCCAAGGTTTCCATGATTTGGCCGGCCAACTTCCGACGGCGGGCATACACCTGCACATTGGCCTCCTCGTGCCAGGTATCGCTGTTCTGGTAAGCCTGCGCAGCAGCTAACTGAAGAGGACGGAAGGTGCCGGAGTCGATATTGCTTTTCACTTTCAATATCCAACTGACAAAGCGGGCATTCGTGGCCAACATGCCCACGCGCCAACCGGGCATGTTATGGCTCTTACTCATGGAGTTGAACTCAATGCAGCAGTCCTTGGCACCCGGTATCTGCAAAATGCTGAGGTGTTCATGGCCCAGGATGAAGCTGTAGGGGTTGTCGTTCACCACCACGATGCCGTGGCGACGGGCAAAGTCCACCAGTTTCTCGTAAGTGGCGCGACAGGCCGGTGCGCCGGTGGGCATATTGGGATAGTTGCTCCACAACAGGCGCACACCGCTCAGGTCCATTTGTTCCAGTTCGTCAAAATCGGGTTGCCACCCGTTTTCAGGCCGCAAGTTGTAGTTCACGATTTCACACCCCAGCAATTTGGAGAGCGAAGTGTAGGTGGGGTATCCCGGATTGGGCACCAGCACCTTCTCGCCGGGGTTGACGAAAGCCAAGGTGGTGTGCAGAATGCCTTCCTTGGAGCCGATAAGGGGTTGGATTTCCGTGTCGGGGTCAAGCGTCACGCCGAACCAACGTTGATAGAACTGCGCCATGGCCTTTCTCAGCTGCGGTATGCCTGCCGTGGGCTGATAGCCGTGGGCATCGGGCTTGGCGGCTTCGCGGCAAAGGGTTTGCACGGTTTCGTCAGAGGGCGGCATGTCCGGACTGCCGATGGCCAGGGAAATCACGTCCTTTCCTTCGGCGTTCATCCGGGCCACTTCTTTTCCCTTGCGCGAGAAATAGTATTCCTGCACTCCCTGCAAGCGCAGGGCGGGCTGTATGTCGATATTATTTTCCTGCATATTCTCCCAAAATTTTTAATTCGCGAATGAGGGGGCGCACGGCATCAATGCTTTGGCGGTAGCGCACATAGTCATCGTAGGCCACGTCCACATAGAACAGATATTCCCACTCTCTGCCGATGATGGGCAACGATTGGATTTTAGTCAGATTGATTTTATAGAACGAGAAGATACTCAACACCTGCGAAAGCGAACCCTCCTCGTGGGGCAAGGCAAAGACCATGCTGCTCTTGGTGGTGCGATGCAGGTCGCGAAGCTTGTCGGCCGACCAAGGATCGGACAAGACGAGGAAACGGGTATAGTTGTGCTTGTTGTCCTCAATGCCCTGCTCCAGCACCTTCATGCCGTACAGGGGTGCAGCCCCGGCATGGCAGATGGCAGCATGACCGCGAAGCCGTTTGCGACTGATTTCCTCGGCAGCCCCGGCGGTATCACCGGCTTCGACCACCCTGACCTGCGGATGCTTGTTCAGGAAACCGCGACATTGCATCAGAGCCACGGGATGCGAATTAACTTCAGTGATGGTGTCCCAATCGTCCTCGGGCAGACACATTATGCTGTGTTCAATGTGCAATTTGTGTTCCCCCACGATGGTCATGCCGCTCTCGCGCAGCAGCTCGTAGTTATGGAGCAAACTGCCGGCAATGGTGTTTTCAATCGCCATGAGCCCCAAGCGGGAATAGTCGTCGCGCATCTCGCTGAAAATCTGCTCAAACGTATCGCAACAAATCAGTTCCACCTCATCCTCGGCAAAGTACTGATGGGCAGCTATATCGTGAAAAGAGCCCCGAATGCCTTGAATCGCTATCTTCTTCATTCAATCTTATAAAAAGAAAACCCGCCTCCGTAAGGAAGCGGGATTTCGTAAAGTTTTTATTCTTTAAAATGGTTGGCATACGACATCCCGCTTCGCTTGTCCGGCAAAGTAAAAATAAAAACCGTAAAAGAAGCATGCGTGAGCCATCATTATGTTTATTATTGAGAGGTTTACGGTGGCAAAAGTAAGTCTTTATTTGTTATTAGCAAACATTTAGTCATTTTTTTCAAGTTTGAAGGTTATGAGGGATAAGGTTATGAGGTTATAAAGTTACTTCGGTGCGGCTACCTTGACTACCTCAGCCCATCTTTTACAAACTTGTGAAAACGGGAGTTTCATTCGCGCGCGTATATACGTATCTTAATTCCCGAAAAAAGCCTTCACCCTTTCACATAGAGCGCGTTTCCCGCTGATTTTCAATAGTTTCAAGTGTGAAGGCTTTGATTTTAAAGCCTTCACAACATTCACATTTCAAAACTTGTATTTCACACACGGTGCCCCTCCCATCACTGTGTAAAACCCGTTCATTACAGAAGAAAACATCCCTGAAAAGGCGTCAACCTTTTTGGGAAACGGTCAACTTTTTCAGAAAACAGCAAACAAAAAAGCTGCATTTTTCAGTTGAAAAGTCAGCCCAAACAGGAAAGGCTCTGTGAATGCTTGTGAATACTTGAAAACCTCAAGCCTTCACACTTGAAACGTATGAAAATCAATGAGAAACACACTCTGTGTGAAGGGGTGAAGGCTTTTTTCGGAGTTTTAAATGCGTATACACGCGCGCGAAAGCAAAGCGGGAAATACGTTCATCAGCCACGAGCAAGAGCCGGAGCATGCACCATCGGCGGACTATTTTTTTCTACTCGTCGAGTTGGTAAAAATAGTCGGGAACTTTTTTCGCCAACTCAACGACTTTAGCGCGCCAATGCGCAAGCGGAAAAACACCTGTTTTGTATGGGTGTAAAGATAATTTAATTACTTTTGCTCCATCGTTACCTCAAAGGTAGCGAAGAGGTTGCAAAGCGAACAGCAACGACGACTATTCATCGTTCATATGCGACCTACGGAACTCACTTCATCACCATCACAAACTCCTAATGTCATGAAATTTATTTCGTGGAACGTGAACGGCCTGCGGGCCTGCTGTGGCAAGGGCTTTGCCGATGCCTTCAACGCACTCGATGCTGACTTTTTCTGTCTGCAAGAAACAAAAATGCAGGACGGACAACTCGACCTGACTTTTGAGGGCTACCGCAGCTTTTGGAACTATGCCGAAAAGAAAGGCTATTCCGGTACGGCTATCTACACGCGCCACGAACCGCTCGCCGACACTTACGGACTGGGACTGGAGGAGCACGACCACGAGGGGCGTGTCATCACGCTGGAGATGCCTCAGTTCTTCCTCGTCACGGTCTACACCCCCAATGCGCAGGACGGTTTGAAACGGCTGGACTACCGCATGACGTGGGACGACGCTTTCCGGGCATACATCCGCCGGCTTGACGAACGGAAACCGGTGGTGATTTGCGGCGACCTCAACGTGGCGCATCAGGAAATCGACCTGAAGAACCCGAAGACGAACCGCAAGAACGCCGGCTTCACCGATGAGGAACGAGGCAAGTTCTCCGAACTCCTCGGCATCGGCCTGACGGACACCTTCCGCTTTTTCAATCCCACCCTCGAAGGGGCCTATTCCTGGTGGTCCTACCGCTTCAAGGCAAGGGAGAAGAACGCCGGGTGGCGCATTGACTATTTCCTGGTGTCGAACCGGCTGCAGCCGGCCTTGCGGCAAGCACTCATCCACAACGAGGTGTTCGGCTCTGACCATTGTCCCGTGGAGGTGGACATTGACTTTCCCGGGGAAAATCTGTAGCAACCGGCCCGCCTGGTTCGTCTAAACGATAAAAAATGCATTCCTCTTATTAAATCTCTTACTCTATTATGAAACAGTTTTTCAAATACGTGTTGGCCACCATCGTCGGTATGCTGTGTGTGGCCGCGTTGATGTTCCTGATGGGACTGGCCACGCTGGGCAGCATCGCTTTGTCAAGTTCATCCGAACCTGTCGTGGAAGACGGCAGCGTGTTGCGTCTGTCGTTGAGCGGTTCGCTGAGCGAACGGGCCGTGGACGATCCGTTCTCCTCCTTCATGGGCAATGAAGCCTTGGAGTCGCAGGGCCTGGACGACATGATCAAGGCCATCCGCGTGGCCAAGGACAACGATAATATCAAGGGCATCTATATAGAAGGCGGCATTTTCTCGGCCGACTTCGCTTCGTTGCAGGAACTGCGTGCCGCACTGCTCGACTTCAAGAAAAGCAAGAAATTCGTGGTGGCTTACTCCGACAATTATCTGCAGGGTGCCTATTACATAGCCTCAACCGCCGACAAGGTGTGGCTCAACCCGAGCGGCATGGTGGACTGGCGCGGCATTGCCTCGCAACCCATATTCTTTACCGAACTGCTGGAAAAAATCGGCGTGAAGATGCAGGTGTTCAAGGTGGGCACGTACAAGAGTGCCGTGGAACCTTACATCTTGACGCAGATGAGCGATGCCAACCGCGAACAGGTTTCTTCCTTTGTAGGCGACATCTGGCAGCAGATGGTGAAGGATGTGGCCGCTTCGCGCCGGGTGAAGGCTGACAGTCTGAACGCTTACGCCGACCACTACATCACCTTTGCCGCTGCCAAAGACTATGTGAAAATGAACTTGGTAGACTCGCTCACGTATATCGACGGCGTGCGCGCCAAACTCCGCTCCCTGTCCGCACAGGACGAGGTGAAGCTGGTGGAAGTGCAGGAAGTGGCTAAACTCTACAAACCGGAAAAATCAGATAACGAAGTGGCCGTTTACTATGCCGAAGGCGACATCGTGGACGAGGCTGCCGAGGGCGTTTGGAGTACCAACGCTCCGCAAATCGTGGGGCAGCAGGTCGTGGCCGACTTGGACAAGCTGGCCGACGACGACGATGTGAAAGCCGTGGTGCTGCGCATCAACTCGGGAGGCGGCAGTGCCTACGCTTCGGAACAGATGTGGCGCGCCATCCAGTTGCTGAAGAAGAAGAAGCCCGTAGTGGTATCCATGAGCGGTATGGCAGCTTCAGGCGGCTACTATTTGTCGTGCGGTGCTGACTACATCGTGGCCGAACCCACCACGCTGACGGGTAGCATCGGCATCTTCGGCATGGTGCCCGACGCTTCGGGTTTACTCGTCGACAAGCTCGGCCTCCACTTCGACGTGGTGAAGACCAACGAGGCTGCCGACTTCGGCGCATCGGGCCGTCCGTTCTCGCCGGCTGAAGCCGCTGCCATGCAGGGCTACGTGAACCGTGGCTACGCCCTCTTCCTCAGCCGTGTGGCCGCCGGGCGCAAGATGAAAACGGAGGAGGTGGACCGCATTGCCCAAGGTCGCGTTTGGACGGGCAACCAGGCTTTGAAACTCAAATTGGTCGACAAGCTCGGCACGCTGGATGATGCCGTGGCCGAAGCCGCCCGCCGCGCCAAGGTGAAGGACTATGCCGTGGCATCCTACCCCGCACAAGCTTCGTGGATGGACAACCTGATGCAGAAAATGCAGGGCGACGATTACTTAGAGCAGAAGTTGCAGGTATCGCTGGGCGAGTACTACGCTCCTCTCCGCTTCATCCGTTCGCTCCGCAACAAGCGCGACATGATCCAGGCCCGGATACTGTTTGAACCGAACTTTGTGAAGTAATGAATAATATATAATGAGGGCGTTCCTCTAATGTATAATGTATAATGTATAATGAAGTCTACGACCGACATACAGGACGATGCAGAACCGCCGCCACCAACGGCGTAGCTCTCATTATACATTATACATTTTACATTATACATTGTCTCGTCGGTCGTAGACCTCATTATACATTATACATTTTACATTATACATTAAATTCTCCATGTCAATCCTGTTATCTCCCCTCTCCCTCCTTTGGGGCCTCATCGTTTGGCTGCGCGGCAAACTGTTTGATTGGGGATGGCTGCCATCGCGTAGCTTTCCCCTGCCGGTCATCTGCGTAGGCAACCTCGCCGTGGGAGGAACAGGGAAGACGCCGCATGTGGAACACATCCTCCGACTGCTCCACGCCCACGGTTACCGCGTGGCCATGCTCTCGCGAGGCTATGGCAGGAAGACCAAAGGGTATGTCCTCGCCCACGAACGGCATACGGCGGAGGAAATCGGCGACGAACCATTGCAGATACGCCGTAACTGCCCCTTCGCCACCGTGGCCGTGTGTGAGCGGCGTGTGGAGGGCATCGAACGGTTGTTGCAGCTGACACCCGCTCCGCAAGTGGTGGTGCTCGATGACGCTTACCAACACCGGTATGTGCGTGCCGGCTTCAACGTGTTGCTCACGGCAGCCTCACGCCTCTACACCGCCGACCACCTGCTGCCTTGGGGACGGCTGCGCGAACCTGCCGGGGCGGCACGGAGGGCACAGACCATTGTCGTCACCAAATGTCCGCCCGACAGCTGCCCGGCACTCAAGGTGTTGCCCGGACAGAAACTCTTTTACAGCCGCATCTGCTACGGCACGCCCCGGCCATGGGAGGCACAGCTCGCAGTACCTCAGGACGACACTGCATCGGCAGCCTCCGCCCCGTCGTTTGCCGGGCAGAAGGTGTTGCTCGTCACAGGCATTGCCCATCCCGAACCCCTCATCCGCCACCTGCAAGCGTGCGGGGCAGCAGCGGTCGACGCGCTTTCCTTCCCCGACCACCACGCCTTCAGCCGTCGCGATGCCGAACGCATCAACAGCCGCTACAAGCAGGGCGCAGCCACCTGCGTGCTGACCACACAGAAAGATGCCACCCGGTTGCAAGTCATCCAGAAGTGGCTCAGTCCTGAACTTATCAATCACCTATTAGTGCAGCCCATCACCGTCAAGGTGGAGGCAGCACCGGAAACATCATCAGATTTCAACCAAACCATTTTGCAATATGTTGACAGCCATACAAGAAACAGCTGCGTGGATTAAGCAGCACACCACCATGCGCCCCCTCACCGCCATCGTGCTCGGGACGGGACTGGGCCGTCTGGCGCAGGAAATCGAGATAGAAGAAGCCTTTCCTTATCAGGATATTCCCAACTTCCCCGTTTCGACAGTAGAAGGCCATTCTGGCAAGCTCATCTTTGGCCGCCTCGGCGGCAAGGAAGTGATGGCCTTGCAGGGACGTTTCCACTATTATGAAGGCTACGACATGAAGCAGGTAACCTTCCCTGTCAGGGTGATGTACGAACTGGGCATCAAGAACCTCTTCGTGAGCAACGCAGCGGGCGGCATGAACCCCGACTTTGAAATCGGCGACCTCATGCTCATCAAGGACCACATCAACTTCATGCCCGAACATCCGCTTCACGGCCCCAACTTCCCCACCGGCCCGCGTTTTCCCGATATGCACGAGGCTTACGACCACAAATTTCTGGAACTGGCCCGGCAGATAGCCCGCGAGAAGGACATCCGTGTGGTCGAGGGCGTTTACCTTGCCACGCAAGGCCCCACCTTTGAGACCCCGGCTGAATACAAGATGTACCATATCTTCGGAGCCGATGCCGTCGGCATGTCCACTGTGCCCGAAGTCATCGTGGCTCACCATTGCGGCATCCGCGTGTTCGGCATCAGCATCATCACCGACCTCGGCGTGGAGGGCAAGATTGTGGAAGTGAGCCACGAAGAGGTGCAGCGTGCCGCCGATGCCGTGCAGCCGCTGATGGCAGAAATCTTCCGCGAACTGGTGCAGCGCGCGTGCTGAACGCAGGAGCAGAGGTGCACTTTGCATTTTTCCTGATGAGATGCTGGCTGCATCGGATTCTGAAACAGGGAAATACTTGTTTAAGAAAGAACAAACTCCCTATGATTACAATGAAGATATGTGGTAATCGAGTATAAATAACCCACAGAAGGCTGCAATCGGTATTTACCGTTTGCAGCCTTCTGTGGGTTTGTAGGCCAAGCGTTTACTACAAACCAATATAGATAAACTACGCTTTGCGAGGCATGACATTCAAGCTCGCCTTACATTATCGCTTCATTCCCGAATCACTTACTTTGCATAAGATAGGCGGCGGCTCGGAAGAAGAAATTAAAACTGTCGTTTTGTTTCGTTCTTCTCTCGCCTTGCACTATCTTCCATAAAAAGGGTTGTTCTAAAAATAAATTCCGAGCGTCTACATAGCCCATAGAACTCATATTTAGAACAGGCTGAAGGCAAGTAGGACAAAACGGTTCTGGTTCTATTCCATGGTACGTGGCTTAACGCAAATGAAAAAGCTCTTCATATCCACCAACAACCATTTTTTTATAGTTTTTCTTCACAATTGCTATAAATGCGTCCTCAAACTTCTCTTTGCCGGTCTGCCTTTTCAGTTCATCAGCCGTCCCCAGCGCAAGCAGCCGGCCTCCCTTCATAATACCGATACGGTCGGAAAGCGCTTCCGCTTCCTCCATGTAGTGGGTGGTCAGGATAATGGTGATCCGGCCCTTCAGGGTACGGATCACATCCCATAGATCACCTCGCGCCAGCACATCCAGCCCGAGGGTAGGCTCGTCCAAGAAAAGTATCTTGGGTTCGCTGATCAAAGCCATGGCAATGCTCAATCGCCGCTGCCAGCCCCCGGAGAGTTTACCGGCCTTCTTGCCGAGGACACCTGTCAGGTCAAATTGCCGGGAAAGCTCTTTGATTTTCTGCTGTCGCTTTTCCTTTGAAAAACCGTGAACGCCGCACATCAGCGCCAGATTCTCTTTTACCGTCAGACCGGGGGCGACGGCGGTCTCCTGGGGCGATACGCCGATTACATTCTTCACCGCTGCCGGATCGCTGACAATGCTGTTACCGTTCAGATAGGCGTCCCCGCCGGTTGGCTTTGTCAAGCAGGAAAGCATCTTGATCGTGGTAGTTTTTCCTGCGCCGTTGACACCCAGCAGAGCGAACAGCTCTCCCTGCTCCACCAGCAGATCAAGGCTGTCCACAGCAGTCAGGTCTTTGTATTTCTTTGTAAGCTTATCTGTTTTGATGGCTTCCATCATATACCTCCTGTTTGGATAAAACAAAGCCAGTAAACCGTGTTTGTGTAAAAGTTCGTCAGCTCTATGTCCTGGCATCCGGCTCTTTGACCACTGTTATTTGCAATTTTTCTGAGAAAAGCGGTATTTCAGTCCCACATATGCGTCTGTCAAGACCTCGCTTACGGTGTCTAAATCCCATTCCAGATATGAAGTCGCTATCATCGTGGCAATTCCATGGACATACACCCACATCTC
>SFPC01000134.1 GCA_004552195.1 Bacteroidales bacterium
GTCAGCCGAAGATCAGATCTTCATGCAGACATCCCATGCACGCCAGATGACGGTGCGCAGGTTGCCGATGGCAACGCAGTCACCGACGCGGTGCACGTGACGGCCCTTGTCGCCAACCGGAGCCGGCACGAAGCCGATGCCGTTGATGACGTTGTCGCAAGCGACCTCGAAGGTCTTGCCGTCCTGACCCTTGACGGTAACGCCGCCGTCGTGGATCTCGGTGATGGTGGAGTGCAGGTAGGTCGGAACCTTGTGGTACTCCATCGCGTCACGCAGGAAGGAAGTGTTGGCAAGGCAGGTGGCCTGAGCAGCAACCAGGTCGCCGGCGTACTCGACAATGATCGGGTGCTTGCCCTGAAGGATCAGGTCGTAAGCCGCCTCGCAGGAGGACTGGCCGCCGCCGAAGAACAGGACCTTGTCGCCGACTTCCTTCTTCTCCTTGAGCAGCTCGGTGAAGCTCATGGTCTTCTCGAAGCCCGGGATCATGGGCATGGTTCTCGGCACGGAGCCGGTGGCCACGATGATCTCGTCGAAGCCGCGCATGGTGCCAAGGTCGGTGACCTCGGTGTTGAAGCGGATATCGATACCCTGCTTCGCGACTTCCTTCTTGTACCACTCAATGAGTTCCTTGTCGTTCTCTTTGAAGCTCATCGCGGAAGCGGTGAGGAACAGACCGCCGAGCTCGTTGGTCTTCTCGAAGAGGACCGGCTTGTGGCCGCGCTTTTTGAGGACGAGCGCGCACTCCATGCCGCCGATGCCGCCGCCGATGATGGCGACCTTCTTCGGGTTCTTGGTCGGGACGATCTTATACTTGTTGTGCTGCATGGTCGTCGGGTTCAGCGCGCAGCGGCCCAGGTGCAGGGAATCCTGCGTGCTCTGGATGTTCGCCGTGCCTTTGAACTTCGCGAAGTTGAAGCAGCCGTTGTGGCAGCGGATGCAGGGCTTGATCTCGTCCTGACGGCCCTCGAGGATCTTGTGGATCCACTCGGGGTCAACGAGGTTCTGACGCGCGATGGCAACTGCATCGAGACGGCCGGCAGCGATCTCTTCCGCGGCCTTGACCGGATCCATACGGCCGGCGCAGGCGACGGGCTTGTCGGTGAACTTCTTGATGTGCTCGACGTACTCGAGGTTGCAGTTGTCGGGCATGTACTGAGGCGGATGTGCCCAGTACCATGCGTCGTAAGTACCGTTGTCGCAGTTGAACATGTCGTAGCCGGCATCGCCCAGGTACTTGATGGCCTTCTCAGACTCAGCCATGTCACGGCCGAACTCTTCGAAGTCGGTCTCATACGGCATAGCGCCCTTGCCCCAAGCCTTGGTCTTGGAGACGACGGAGTAACGCAGCGACACCGGGAAGTCGGAGCCGGCCTGACGCTTGATCTCCTGCACGATCTCGACCGGGAAGCGGAAACGGTTCTCGAAAGAGCCGCCGTACTCGTCGGTACGATGGTTCCAGTTGGCGATGGTGAACTGGTCAAGCAGATAGCCTTCGTGGACAGCGTGAATCTCAACGCCGTCGACACCGGCCTCACGCAGCAGCTTCGCGGTCTTGCCGAACGCATCGACCATCTCGTGGATCTCTTCGACGGTCATCGGACGGGAGAGCATGTCCTCCTGCCAACGGTTCGGGGTAGCGGAAGCGGAAGCGCAGCAGTAGCTGACGTCGATGACGGGCTTGGCAAGGGTGCCGAGCACCTTGTTGTTGTTCAGAGTGACCATCCAGGGGGCAACAGCCATGGAGCGGCCGAAACCAGCGGCGAGCTGAATGAACAGCTTGGAGCCGGTCTTGTGGTACTCGACCATGTAGTCGGCGAGTTCCTTGAACATCTTCTTGTTCTGCCAGAGCCATCTGCGGCCCATGGTGTCGCGGACACACTGCATGCCCGGGAGAACCAGACCGACGCCGTCCTGTGCACGGTTGAGCAGGAAGTTCGCAGCTTCCTTATCAAAGTGGCAGGGCTCCAGCCATCCAAACAGAGAGGTGCCGCCCATGGAGCACTGGACAATGCGGTTTTTGATCTCGACATTGCCAATCTTCCACGGAGTAAATAGCGCGCTATACTTTTCGTCCATGAAATACATCCTTCCTTTTTCTTTTATTACGAAGATGATCCTGCTGTTGCTCGCGGCAGATCATCGAACGTTTTCGTAGGTATGACACCGCAGTGCAGTGAACGCGATGCATACATACTGTGCATATCATAACATACTTTTTGACAAAAAGCAATGAAATAAAATCGACCGGCTCGTATATTTTGCTCACAAAAAACGTAAAAGTGTGACACCAGAGGCAGAAAGCGTCTGAAAATTCCAAAAAGAAGCAGCGCGGCAGAAAACCAACGTTTAGTCAAATAATGGTATATTTTTGGCAGCGTGTCAATTTTCGGACACATTGACTTCCGGGTGTTCAGTGAAAAAACTACTTGAAATCCGGCCGCGACTGTGCTATCTTAATTCCATTCTTTCTTACACCTACAAAAAAGATATGCATTAGGAGGTTTTGCTATGAGCAAGCAACTGAACCAGGACGAAGCCTGGGAGCTGTTGACGGAATATAATCAGGACCCGTTCCATCTGCACCATGCCCGCACGGTCGAGGGCGTCATGCGCTACTTCGCGCAGGAGCTCGGCTATGGGGACGAGGTGGATTTCTGGGGCGTTGTCGGCCTGCTGCATGACCTGGACTTTGAGCATTATCCCGACCAGCACTGCATCAAGTCGCAGGAGATCATGCGCGAGCGTGATCTCGACGAGCGGCTGATCCACGCCACGGCCAGCCATGGCTACGGCATCACGGTGGACATCCAGCCGGAGCATGAGATGGAAAAGGTGCTGTTTGCGACCGATGAGCTGACCGGCCTGATCGGCGCGGCAGCGCTGATGCGTCCGTCCAAGAGCGTGCAGGACATGGAGCTCAAGTCGCTCAAGAAGAAATATAAGAGCAGCGGTTTCGCGGCTGGTCGAGCCGCTCGTGGTCGAACAGGAAGCCTGAATGTGAAAAAGCCGGGGGCTGCACCCCGGCTTTTCCTATCTGCAACAATCGACTTGAATTCCTCGTAATTTGGTAGTATATTATCCTTAGCATCTGCACATGCACCGTGCAGCAAGGAGGCAACGGATTATGGTCATCTCAACCAAGGGCCGCTATGCGCTGCGCCTGATGATCGACCTGGCGCAGCATTGCGACGAGGGCTTCA
>SFPC01000056.1 GCA_004552195.1 Bacteroidales bacterium
CAAAGAACTTGCCGATGTCGAACTTGACTATCGCAAACAAGGCTTCGGCATTATCCGAGTGATACAAATGCCGTATTTCACCCCATGCCCCATAGGGCAGATAAGCGATGAGAGGCTTCAAGACTTCTTGAACCGCCTCTATGATTGACCGAACACGTCAGCCGTGGTGTTGTGCCACGGCTGACATTACACTGTAAGAATATGGATATACAAGATATAATCGACAAGATAACCGAATGTGCCGAAGCTAACGGCTGGCACGTCCATACTGAAAGATACCGCGACACTGCTTTATGGCTGTTTGAGTTCTCGCAATACACAAAGGCAGGGCAGGATTTTAATTTCTCGGCTGAAATGAGATATGCCGACCCCGATACTTTGATAAAGTCAGTGAGAGAATATTACGAGAACTATGACCCCGATGAGGAAGCATATCTCTGGATTGGCGATGACGGACACGGCAAGAACGGTGCGCCATACCGTATCTCGGATATTGTAGCCGACATGGAGGACGCGGAGTCCATGGTCGGCACTCTGCTTGAAGCCTTTGAGGGACTTGACTTTGACCCATGCGGTGAATAGAGCCTTACTTTTCAAAACTCGGTGCTTACCCCGGCGGAACTCTATGCTCCGAAGAAGAAGGCCAACGCTTTGCTGACTGCCAACGCTACGAACCATGCTGATACCCCCACCCTGGGTCAGTACACCACCACGGCTTACAATGCCTTGCAGACAGCTGTGAATAAGGAATCTGTCACATTGGCTGAAATGGAAGAAGCATTGGATGCCTTCGACAAAGCCCAGAACCGACCCGTCTTCATCTTTACCAGTGCCAATGATGGTGCGTACAGTAATAACTGCACAATCTATGACAACGACGGTAGCAGCTGGAATTGGATGACCAAGAACTACTACGACAAGCGCATGTTCTTCACAGTGAAGGACCTTACAGCCACCACACTCACTGCAGGTACAGCCTACAACATGTACAATTACGCAACAGGCCGCTCCCTGTTCTATGACGGAACGGTTACCCCTGAGGCTGTAACAGGCAAGGAAGGCGTGTTCAATCTGAAGGTGAATACGGGCAAAGGTTATTTGCATTGTCAGAACGCAGGAAATTCATTAGTGACGTGGTATGCCTGTGCACCCAATAACGAAGGAACAGGCTATAACAACATGGCATCTGCATGGCGCTTTGAGTATGTTGGCAATTCGTTCGACTTCGACAATAAGACTGACTTCCCTGTTTCTGCTAACGAGCTGTTGGGAATCCAGCTGAACTGCACGGCTGCAAACTTCGGTGGCGGCTTGGGCCAGTACTCAGGTGTCAATTACAGTGAAGTAGAAGCAGCGAAAGCAACTGTAGAAGCATTGCAGGAAAAAGAAAACGCAGAGCGATACTCCATTACGGAAACTGAAGCTCGTAATGCCATTGAAGCGGTAAATAGCTCATTGGCTGCCGCCACATTGAATCAGCCCGCTACAAACAAGTTCTATCGTTTCAAGAACCTTTCGAGCAATAAATACCTGACCAGCACGCTGACTGACAACAAAATGACTATGGGCGAGGCTGGCAATACGCGTGAGTCTGTATTCTACCTGACGGAAGACAACAAGCTCATTTCTTACGAGAATGGACTGTTCCCCCAGAACTTTACTTCTGGCAACTATGCCTTTGAGGCTGTTGGTTCTGAAGGTCATGCCGTAGTATTTGCTCAGGGTAATCCTGTTAATGCCGCAACTTCCTGCTATCACCTGTCTTGTGGAGTCCGCTCCCTCTATGGCAAGAATGCAACGCTCGATGCAGGCGGCAATATAGCTGTCAATAACAATGATAATGGCTACGACTGGGCTATTGAAGAAGTTCAGTGGCTGCCCGTAGCTGTAAGCAGTACGGCCAAGTACGGCACGCTCTATGCTCCCGTTGACCTCGCTTTGCGCGACAATCTGGAGGCTTACACCGCCACTGTGGACGATACCAAGCTGAAGCTGCAGGCCGTTACGGGTACTATTCCCGCCGGTACGGCTGTCATCCTCAAGGACAACGGTGCTGCTCGCGACGAAGTAACCAACTGCATCTACCTGGAGGTAACTTCCAGGGCAACTGCTGTCAGCAGCAATGACTTGACCGGTACTTACAAGACCATTGCCAAGCCCGCCCAGGACATCTATACTCTGCAAAATCATCCGAGCGAAGGCATCGGCTTCTACAAGTACGTCGGTGAAAATCTGGGTGGCTTCAAGGCTTACCTCGCTCCTTCCACTCCGTTAGCCAACGGCCTGAGCTTCGACTTCGGTGCTGCCACCGGTCTGGACAACGTAGCTACCGAACTGCCGGCAGACGCTCCTGCTTACGACCTCACCGGACGCCGCGTGAACAAGAACACCAAGGGCATCATCATTGTAGGCAACAAGAAAGTTATCAACCTCTAAACCCACATTGAAATCATGAAAAAAGCATATATCATCCCCGCTTCGGAGGTCGTTTGCCTCCACACCGAGAATTGCTTGGCCCTTTCTTCCATGAAGATCAGCAAAACGGAAGGCACGGAGCAACTCTCCAACAAGAACAGCGGATGGAACTCCGTCGATTGGAACTCCGCCGACTGGAATACCGAAGAGGACTAATCCTCCTGGTTGAAAGTCTGAATGTATAAAAAGGGTTGGAACGGCTTTCGGTTCCGCTCCAACCCTTTACCCCACTTGCGGGAAGTAGGTAGCCCGCGAGTACTTAACGTAATTTTTTTCATTGTTAGGACAGTTCGAAGTGATTCGCGCTGTCCT
This sequence comes from Bacteroidales bacterium, assembly GCA_004552195.1. The sequence continues at coordinate 2,788 of SFPC01000056.1, forward strand.
TTTTTGTTGGATGATAGTGGGGTATGGAAATTACAATATGGAAAGGCACTAAAAAGCCGGGGGCGCGCATGGAAACCCCACAGGAAGAGAAGCCTGTGCGGGTGGCCAATGCGTGCTCCCGGCTATGTCTGTTGGCGTTGGTGCTATGCTTGCGGTGCAGTCTCCACGCCCTTGAGCGTGGCGCTGGAGGCCTCGGTGATGCGCAGCCACACCCGTTCGCCCGGTCGGTGGTTGCCCCGGTCGAACACCACCACCTTGTTCTGCTCCGTGCGTCCGAAGAGCTGTTCGCGCGAGCGCTTGCTCACTCCTTCCACCAGCACCTCGTAAGTCTTTCCGATGCACCGCGCGTTACTCTCCGCGCTCAGCTCGTTCTGCAAGGCAATCAGCTCTTCCAGTCGCCGCACCTTCTCCTCCTCCGGCACGTCGTCCGTCAGGTGGCGCGAGGCATAAGTGCCGGGCCGTTCGCTGTACTTGAACATGAAGGCCGAGTCGTACCCGCATTCGCGCATGAGCGAGAGCGAAAGCCGGTGGTCCTCCTCCGTTTCCGAGCAGTAGCCGGCAAAGATGTCCGTGGACAGGCCGCAGTCGGGCACAATGCGCCGGATGGCCGCCACGCGGTCCAAGTACCACTCGCGGGTATATTTGCGGTTCATGAGTTTGAGAATGCGGTTCGAGCCGCTTTGTACGGGCAGGTGGATATGGCGGCACACGTTCGGCTCCTCGGCGATGACGCGGAGCGTATCATCGCTCATGTCCTTCGGGTGTGATGTGCTGAAGCGGATGCGCATATCGGGCACCGCCCGCGCCACGCGGCGCAACAGTTCGGGGAAGGTGATGGCCGCTTCGCCCGCCGTGGCCGGTTCCCAGCGGTAAGAGTTTACATTCTGCCCCAGCAGCGTCACCTCCTTGTAGCCCCGGGCCTGGAGGTCGGCCACCTCGCGCAGGATGCTCTCCACATCGCGCGAGCGTTCGCGGCCCCGGGTATAGGGCACGATGCAGTAGTGGCAGAAGTTGTTGCATCCGCGCATGATACTCACGAAGCCCGAGATACGGCTACCGCAGTAGCGTTCTGGCACCACGTCGCGGTACGTTTCTGTCGTGCTCAATTCGATGTTGATAGCCTTCTGTCCGGCTTCGGCCTGTGCGATGAGGTCGGGCAGGGAGAGGTAAGCGTCCGGTCCCGCCACGAGGTCGGCTCCGTGTTCGTTGAGCAGTCCCTCCTTCACCCGTTCGGCCATACATCCCAGCACCCCGACTATGAGTTTCCGTCCTTTTCGTCGCAAGGCGTTGAGTGCTTCCAACCGGTGTATGATTTTCTGTTCCGCATTATCGCGTACGGAGCACGTGTTGAGGAACACGGCATCCGCCTCGTCGATATGATCGCAAGGTTCGTAGCCGGCCATCCGCATCACGGAGGCCACTACTTCGCTGTCAGCCACATTCATCTGGCAGCCGTAGGTTTCAATCCAAAGATGCTTCATATTGGGGACAAAGATAGTGCAAGGCGAGAGCAAAGAAAAGAAAAGCCGAAGGATTTTCTTTTCTTGGCCGAGCCGCAGCCTATCTTCGCGAGGCAAAGTAGTGCAAGGCGAGAGCAAAGAAAAGAAAAGCCGAAGGATTTTATTTTCTTTTATTGCTGTCCGGCAAAGGTTCAAGAATGCCGATAAACATTGAAACCTCAGCAAGTTAAGCCCTTAGGCCGTCAGCTACAAATAATAATCATATGACAACTTAGCTGTTGGTCTTTTACCTGTTCACGTGCATCCCACTTGGACATCCCCAACCGTCCGGGCACAAAAAAAGGGATACCACTGTATCCCAACCTTGTTAACCTTAAATCTAATACTATGAAAAACACGATGCAAAGATACGACCTGAACGCAAAAATGCAAGACCTTGCACCTATTTTTTGTAAGATGTGACAGTTTTTTAAGTCAAAAAGATAGTTTTTGTCAATCAAACAAAACAAAATGGTTGCTTTTCTAATTTCATTTTGTCGCATTGGAATACAAAAAGAGGAGAGGCCGCGATGGCCTCTCCTCCAATTATCGGGGAAACGATATGCGTGTTTCCGGTTACTTCAGGTTCGGGTTGATTTCGCCCCACTTTTCGATTTCGGGCACGATGTTCAGCGTAACCAGCTCGTCGCGCATTTTGCAGAGGTGGGCATAGCTGGCGTCGAGCGAAGCGAGTTCCTCGGCCGTACCTTCGGGCATCTGATAGTGGCAGCCCGTCTTGTCGAGCGTGGTGTCCATGGCCATCATGATGTGGTTATACTTTTCGTTGTTCACGAAAGTACCTGCGGGGAAACGGAAGGCTTCGCCGCCCATCACGGAACGGATCATTTCCACAGAGAGGTATGCCGGGCTCTGGAACGAGGAGCGGCGACGCAGCTCGATAATCTTGGCACCACCCTGGATAACATCCTTGCGCATCTGTGCCCATTCCTCTTCGGGGAATTCGGCTGTGCCGATGAGGTCGGTGAGCTTACGTCCGTCAATGGTAACCTTGCTGCCGAATACGGCCATCTGCTCGCCGTGGCCGCCGTAGGTGGCGCAGCCCTTCACTTCGCTCTGCATCACGCCGAACTTCTTGGCCAGCGCGCTTTGCAGACGGGTGGAGTCGAGGGCAGCCAGCGTGGTAACCTGTGAGGGTTTCAGACCGCTGTAGAGGAGCGTTACCAAACCGGTGAGGTCAGCGGGGTTGAAGATGATGACCACGTGCTTCACGTCGGGGCAGTAAGTCTTGATGTTCTTGCCCAGCTGTTCGGCTATCTCGCAGTTGCCCTTCAGCAAGTCCTCGCGGGTCATGCCCTCCTTGCGCGGAGCACCGCCGGAGGAGATGATGTATTTGGCATCCTTGAAGGCTTCGGCCACATCGGTGGTTGCCACGATGTTCACGTCGCCAAAGCCGCTCTGGCGCATTTCCTCGGCCACACCTTCGGGCGAGAATACGTCGTAGAGGCAGATGTTGCTCGTCAGACCCATCATCAGGGCAGTTTGTACCATATTGGAGCCAATCATACCGGCGGCACCAACAATCACGAGTTTTTCGTCAGTTAAAAAAGCCATAGTGTATTTGAATTTAAGAGAATGATGTCGGAAGGGAATTCCGGAGCTCGCGTGAGCTTTTATGCAAAAGTACAAAACTTGGGGATTATTCTTGCTTCGTACCCCATAAATTTCTGTGAAAGTTGCTGAAGGTCTTTCCGCGTGCTTCGGACGGTGTGTTCGTTATGTCCGCTTTCCTGTTCTGTTCCTACTTCTTTTGTGCCGGTTTCACGTCGAGCCGGAAAGTGGAGCAGGGCATTCCGCCGGCATTGATGAGGCAGGCCCGGGTGAAAGGTTTCCAGGCATAACGCACCTGCGTGGGTATGGCCACACGGGGCAGACGCAGCACGATGTCGGAGCCTTCGATGCGTGCTTCGTGAACAGGGAAGAAGATGCCGTTGCGGCTGCACATCTCGAAGTATTCCGATTTCAAGGGACCGGCAAAGCGCAGTTTCTCGGCGTGGGAAAAACGGATGCGCACCGTGCCGTAGCCTTCGGCCTCGGCACTGAGGGGTTGTGGGCCGCAGGGTTCGATGTGGGCGAAGCCGTAGGTGTGGTGGAGCACGGAGGAGGCGAGCCGACGGCCCACCACATTCTTGCGCCGGGGATGCACGTCGAGCGAATCGCCCACGTCGCTCGATACCACCATGTATGTATGGTCCAGGCTATCGGCCAGACGGCGTTGGCTGTCGCGGAACTCGGGCCACGAAGGACGGGTGGAAATGCTCGAAAGTTGCACGAAGTAGAACGGCAGACGGGGGTCGTTCCATGCCTTGCGCCAGGAGGTTTCCAGGGCGGGGAAGAGTTTTTCGTGCATCTCCACCAAGTCGGCGTTCGACTCCCCTTGGTACCACAGCACGCCGCGCACGGCGTAGCCGGCGATGGGTTGGATGGCGGCGTTGAAGAGGTAGGTGGGCTCGAAGGGATGGTGGTGGTTTTTCTTCTTGGCGGCCTGCAGGTTCAGCTTGGCGCGGTTGCGTGCCCATGCCATGATGTAGCGGTTTTCCATCCAGTTGCCTGCCATCACTTGGGGAGCCTGTGTCCGGAGGGTGGTTTCGTCAATCCAGCCCTCGGTGGTGGAGCCGCCCACGGCGTTGCTGATGATGCCCACGTGGCATTTCAGGCTGTCGGACAGCATTTTGGCGAAATGGAAGCCTATGGCGGAGAAGTTGCGCGCCGTTTCGGCAGCACATTTCGTCCATTCGGCGCGGCGGATATAGAGCCCTTGGTCCACGGAGTCCATGCGCTCCTCCTTCCACACCTCGGCATAGAGCGGCCAGCGGCTTTCCATGTTGTAGAAGTGGACACGGGAGAGCAGGTCGGCCAATTTGAGGTCTTTCTCGGCGGTGCTGCATTCACTCACGCGCAGCTCCATGTTTGATTGTCCGGAGCAAATCCACACTTCTCCTACGTAGACATCGGTGAAGGTACGGTTGCCGGCCTCGCTCTCGAAGCGTAGCTCATAGGGGCCGCCGGCTTCCATGGGTTTCAGGGCAGCGCGGAACGTTCCTTCGTCGTTGGCCTGCGCATCAACTTGTTGTTCGCCCAGCACGATGCGTACCCGGGTGCCCGGCTTGACGCGGCCCTCCATCACGAGGGGCGTTTGGCGTTGCAGTACCATGTGGTGGCCATAAGTGGCGGGGAGTGTCAGCGTGTCGGGCTTGTCTGCCGTCACGTTTTTCTGTGCCCTGCCGATACATACGGCGAGCAGACTGTAAACGATGAGGATGAACCAATATTTTGTATGTTGCATGGCGTAGGATGTGAAAGGGATTGTTGTCCGGGGACAAAGATAGTGCAAGGCGAGAGCAAAGAAAAGAAAAGCCGCAGGATTTTATTTTCTTTGCCGAGCCGCAGCCTGCTTTATGTAAAAGTATTACGAGAGTCCGCACTGCTTTTGCCCCGTTGGGGCGACAAGGCCGGATGGCCAGGTAACCTAGGGTGCCGCCTCGCTACGCTCGGCTCTGCCCTGGGCTGTGTGCTGTTGCCCCTCCGGGGCGCAGCCTGACGGCCTTGAACTTTTACCGGACATAATTAAAGGATTTTCATTTTGTCTGCCGAGCCGCAGCCTAACCCCGGACTTTGTGCTTACAAGAGCCGGACTTGTTTTGTCTACTCGCCGAGTAGGAAAAAATAGTCCGCCACTTGTGTGGCACTCATCGACACCTTGCATGGTAGGGTAATGTCCGGGTGGAATGCAACGATGTATGCAAAATTATGTAAATAGATTTTTGGCCAATCAAACCATTCACCTTCCTTTTGTTGCTTTCGCGCGCGTGTATATACGTAATTTAATTCTCCCAAAAAGCATTCACTCCTTCACATAAGGTACTAAAACAGTTGATAATCAGCGGTTTTAGATGTGAATACTTGAGGGTTTCAAGTATTCACAAGCATTCACGAAGCCTTCACACTCGAAATGACGAGAGATTTCGACCGTTTAACATATATTAGTTTTTGATAGGGGAGAGGTAATAGGATTGCTCATCGTTTGGTCTGTTTGATGTTGATTCTGCGTTAAAGGAAAAATTGAAAGACGCGGTTGTAAGCCGTGAACGTGCGGTGTGAATACTTGAAAAAACAAGCCTTCACACGCTTTCTCTCTGAAAATCAATAGGAAACAGGCTCTCTGTGAAGGGGTGAATGCTTTTTTGGGGAATTAAATTACGTATACGCGCGCGCGTAAGGCGATTGGGAAAATGCATTTCACGTGCCTTTTTCCGTCTCCCATGGCACGATTGGAATGGGGGCGGATTTGCGGTACACAACGTACCGACTTTTTGCTTCGTTTGCTGCGCCCCTTCAAAAGCTTTCACAAAAAATCCCCGCAACCCTAACGGACTGCGGGGAAATATGTATGTGAAAGGAATAGCCTTTTGCGGTTGTTATTCTTCTTCCTTCACTACCACGTTCTTGCGGCTGAGCGTTTTCAGAGCAATAGGAGCGGCGAGGAAGATGGACGAGAGTGTACCGAAGATGACACCGAGGATCATCGCGAAGGCGAAGGAACGGATGCTGTCGCCACCGAGGAAGAAGATGCAGAGGAGCACCAAGAGGGTGGTGAGCGACGTCATGATGGTACGGCACAAGGTGCTGTTCAAGGATTCGTTGAACAGGCGGCGCGTGTCGCGCGTCGGGTAGAGGCCGAGGTTCTCACGCATACGGTCGAACACTACCACCTTGTCGTTGATGGAGTAACCGATAGCGGTGAGCACGGCTCCGATGAACGTCTGGTCCACTTCGAGCGAGAAGGGCACCCATCCCCAGCAGATGGAGTACATTCCGAGGATGAGCAGCGTGTCGAATACCAAGGCGATGGTGGAACCTACGGAGAAGGCGACGTTGCGGAAACGGATAAGGATGTAGATGAAGATGGCTACCAAGGAGAGGAGCACGGAGATGATGGCTCCCTTGGCCATGTCGGCAGCTACGGTAGGACCAACCTTCTGGGCGGAAACGATGGAGCCGCCAGCGTGGTTGTCGCGGTCGATGAAGGTCTTGTAGTCGGCCTTGATGAGTCCGGCCTCGTGCAAAGCGTCGAAGATGAACTTCTCTACTTCCTGGTCGATGTTCTCATTGTCGTCGTCAATGCGGTAGTTGGTGGTCAGACGCACGGCTTCGTTGTTCGTCGTGGTGATGGCGATGGCACTGACGTTGGCATTGGGGTCTTTGGCGTTGACCTTGGTGGCCACGGCCTCGCGTACCTGTTCGGGGGTTACGCCCTTCTGCTCAAACTCAATGACATAGTTGCGACCACCGGTGAAGTCGATACCCTTGGACAGACCGCGCGTGCTGAGGAAGCCGATGGCTACCACGGCAGCGATGATGAAGGTGGTGACAGTTGCCTTCGATTTGCCCATGAAGTTGACGTGTGTGTTGGTCAGGAAGTTACGGCTCAACGAGGTGGTGAAGCTGAGGTTCAGCCACTTGTCTTTGTTGTGGAAGTGCTCGTAAACCATGCGCGTAATCCATACTGCGGTGAAGAAGGAGGCGCAGATGCCGATGCCCAACGTCATGGCGAAACCACGGATGGGGCCTGTACCGAAGTTGTAAAGGATAACGGCAGTGATGATGGAGGTGAGGTTCGAGTCGAAGATGGCCGAGAAGGCGTTACCGTAGCCATCGGCGAGCGCAGTCTTGATGTTCTTGCCTGCACGAAGCTCTTCCTTCGTACGTTCGTAGATAAGCACGTTGGCATCCACGGCCATACCGAGAGCCAGCACCATACCGGCGATACCGCTCATGGTCAAGGCTGCCTGGAAGCTGACGAGCACGCCGAAGGTGAAGAAGAAGTTGAGCAACAGTGCCACATTGGCTACCATACCGGGGATGAAGCCGTAGAAGAGGCACATGAAGATCATCAAAAGCACGAATGCTACCACGCAGGCGGTGAAGCCGGCTTGGATGGAGGCGGCACCGAGGCTCGGACCTACGGTTTCTTCCTGCACAATCTTGGTGGGCGCAGGCATCTTACCGCTCTTGAGCACGTTGGCCAAGTCGCGCGTGTCGTCAGTGGTGAAGTGGCCGGAAATCTGGGAGTTGCCGCCGGTGATTTCGCTCTGAACGACGGGGGCGCTGTATACATAGCCGTCGAGCACGATGGCCACGCATTTCTTCAGGTTCTTCTTGGTGAGTGCAGCCCAGTCTCTGGAGCCGTTGGTCGTCATGGTCATGCTGACGATGGGCTGATGGTTCTGGTCGAAATCGTCTTTGGCATCGGCGATGACATCACCCTGCATGGAAGGTTGTCCGTTTACTTTGCGGAGCGCATAGAGTTCGAACACGTTGCCCTTCATGCCTTCTGCACTCTTCACGCCCCAAGCCAGCTGGAGGTCGGCGGGGAGCACGGCCTTGGCGGCTTCGCTGTTGATGCAGGCGTTGACGGCAGCGGTATCGGCTGCTACACAGTAACCTACGACGCATCCGTTGGGCGCCATGCCTTGCAGCTGCACGAGTTTGGAGAGCAGCGGGTGCTGGTTGGCGGTTTGCTGTGCGGGCTTGGCCTGTGCTTTGGTGGAGTCGGTGGCGGTGGAGTCGGCGGGTGCGTTTCCTTTGGCCAGACGGCTATCCAGCGATTGCAGGGCCGGATAAATTTCGTTCAGTGTGTATGTTTCCCAAAATTCGAGGTTGGCAGAACCTTGGAGCAGTTTACGTACGCGCTCCGGCTCCTTGATGCCCGGCATTTCGACCATGATTTGGCCAATCTGTCCTTTGCCTCTGAGGATTTGGATGTTCGGCTGGGCCACGCCAAAGCGGTCGATACGCGAGCGTACCACCTTGTTGGAGTTTTCCACGGCAGCGTTGACCTCTTCGGTGAGCACTTTCTTCACCTGGTCGTCGCTTGAGGTGTACGAGATGTTCTTCTCTTTCAGCTTGGAGGCGAAGATGCCGCCCAGCTTGTCGTTGCCGTTCTGCTGGCGATAGGTGGTAACGAAGGCTTCGACGAAGTCTACGTTGTCCTTTTTGGCCATTGCCAAGGCATCGCTGTATGCCTTCTTGAACTTGGCATCGTTGGCACTTTCTCCGGCCAGGTTTTTCACCACATCGGGCACGCTGACTTCCAGCACGACGTTCATGCCGCCCTTGAGGTCAAGTCCCAAGCCGATTTGCAGTTCCTCGCACTCCTTGAGCGTCTTCCAGTTGAGGTAAACCTTCTCGTTGCGCATGGAGTCTAAGTAGGCTGCGCCGTCTTTGCCTTGTGCCGTCAGCTCCTCGGCCTTCTTCTCGTACCGGTTGGTAACGAAGGAGAAGGAAAGGTAGAAGAGGCAAATCAAAGTCAGCAGCACTGCAATTACTTTAACAAATCCTTTGTTTTGCATTGTGTGATTGTAAGATTATTGTGTTTATTGATGTGTTTTTTCGGGAAACACGAAGCGTACGGGCACAATGAATGCTACTGCACGCTTTTGAGCGTGCAAATATACGCGAATTTTTGAAAACGTAATGTATTTCAGTCTTTTTTATGGTTTAGGCGACGATTGTGTGCTGGATGTGCTCTGATAAATTGCGGATAATACGCTGATAATATATAATTTATATTACGCGCGTGAGAATACGTCAAGAGGGGAATCACGAACTATTACCAATTCAGTCGTGTTGCTGATGTGAAAGAGAAAGAATGAGCTCTAGGATAACTACTTCGGAGCATAAACTGGTGCAAAGTTGCTATCTCGGCATCTATTTTGTAGTTAAATATGCATAAAAACGTATCGTAATTACGGAAATGAATGATAGACATTGTATCTATTTCAAAATTACTTGTATTTTTGTAGTAAAATTACGATAAT
>SFPC01000057.1 GCA_004552195.1 Bacteroidales bacterium
CACGGCGAAGCAACGGGAGTCGATGGAGATGTTACTCAAACATCTGTGCCGCCGATACCACATAAAGCGAATATCGGGTCATAGGGATTATGCTGCGAAAGCGTGCCCGTGTTTCGATGCGCACAAGGAGTACCAGCACATTGCTGACGGAACGGTGAGGTTGGATTGATTATGAGGTTTTAGGTTATGAGGTTATGAGGTTATGAGGTCATAAAGTTACTGCTGTAACGCTTCAATACTATCCTCTCAAATAGTAATCTTATAACCTCATAACCTAATCCCTCATAACCTATGAAGATAACCTCAAAAACTTATAACCTTACGCGTAACGCGCCACCGCATCTCCCTTCGCCGCGCACGGAGCCTGTGCAGCCGTTGCTGCCGGCGGAAACCGTTCATGACCTGCAACCCCACGCGGGGCCAGGTCTGCATCCGCTTCACGCGGCTACGCACGCCGGGGATGTCCCACAAAAGCATCAGGAGCGCGAAGAACAGCGCGCCGTAGAGCGTCCAGCCGAACAGTGTCTTGACACTCTGCACCAACATGTTTTCCACAAACTGCTCCATAAAGGCGGCAAAATCGATGGGCGAACGCGACAGGCGGACTTCCGTGAGCCAGTCGCCGTAACGCGCGAAACCGTCGCCCACGTAATAGTTCAGTCCACGGGCGTGCAGCGCAGCACCGATGAGTCCGCCCACAAACATGTGGAGCATATTGAAGATGCTCAGGACCTGGAAGAAGTGCTGGAACGACATGATGGCGTGCAATGCCCACATGAAGGAGATGCACAGCACGGCGTAGGAGAAACCACGGAACACCAAAGGCAGGCGCAGGGCTTCGATGTTCAATGCGGCATCTACCTGGAAGTAGAAACCTGCCGCATAGAGCGAAAAGAAACACAGCCCGACGGCAATGAGTTTGTACACATTCCAACGCATGAGCTTGAGCCAGCCCAACGAGAAGAGGCAACCGGCCCACACGCCGGGCAACGACCATTGGTTGAGCCGCTCGTAGACGTGGTCGGCATAGTGCATCACTTCTTCATAATAGACCATCTCCAACACGTGCTCGCACGAGAAGAGGGCTTCGACCACGCCGATGAGCAGGATGATGGGCACCATGTGGCGGTAGCTCCAGATGGCGGGCTCGAAATAGGGCTGCGGATGGTACCACATACGTTGCAGGCAGACGGCCAGGGTGATGAGCGAGGTGCCGCAAACGAGGCGCAGATGGGCCGAATGCCACCAGTCGAGCCAGTCGCCATAGTTGAGCACATAGGCCACCTGCAGGCACAACACGGTCCACAACAACGCGCCGAACCAGTCGATGCCTTTGAGCGGCACTATCTGGGGCATGGCGTGGAAAGGACGGGTGAGCAGGCACTGCACGGCGAGCACGAAGAGCATGAGGCCGGAAATGAACCAGTGCATGAGGATCCAATGGTACAGAAAGGCGAACTCCGCCGCCAAATAGGCGGAGAACTCCATGGAGGTGAGCAGCACGATGTGGAGCAGGGGGAAGAATACGGCAAAGTCGCGCTTGGGGGTCATCCATAGCTGGATGTTGGACATACACTCGAACGTGCCCTGTATCTTGGCCATGCCGCACACGACGCAGACGGCCCACACCAAGGGGCGCGGCAGGGGCAAGAGCACCAGGAGGTTGCAGCCGATGATGACGGCGGCGGAGGCGCAAAGCAGGAACTTGTTGGAGAAATGGAACTTCATGCGGAACAGCACGGGAAAGTAGATGGCCATGCCGATGAGCGTGGCATAGAGGCACATGAGCACGTCCTCGCGCATCCAGGCGTTCTGCCCTATCATCTGGTTCATCGCTCCGAGATACACTCCGCAGGAAAACTGGAAGCAGAAGGCCAACAGCACATAAATCCACGGACGGACGGCACGGGGCACGAAGTCGCGGTACATGGGCATGGCAAAAGGCGGCGGCGTAGCAGGCCCCGCCGCATGGGAAGGGTGATGGCTATTTGACATAGTTGTTTGATGTGGGGAGGCTTGATTGCGATAGATGGCTACAAATTTCGATAGATAGCAATAGATAACTATAGATTACCATAGATTACTATAGCTTTTTTCTGAGGAGCTAATACTTCACTTCGCATTCCGCGTTCATCCCGGCGCGGAGCTTCTTGGTCTGCGCATTCGGCAAGAGGCGGATGCGCACGGGAACGCGCTGCTCTACCTTGACAAAATTGCCGGTGGCGTTGTCCTGAGGAATGATGGAGAAGGCGGAGCCGGTGGCATCGCTGATGCGCTCCACCTCGCCCTCGAAAGTCACGTCGGGCAGGGCATCGACCGCCACGGAGACCTTGGCACCGGGGGTGATATGCTGCAACTGCGTTTCGCGATAGTTGGCCACAACCCAAAGGTCGGCATTGTCCACTATCTCCACCAATGTCTGTCCGGGATTGACGAGCTGCCCCACGTGGATGTCCTTGCGTCCGGTTACGCCATCGGCCGTGGCCACGATGACGGTGTACGAGAGGTTGAGCCGGGCCAGGTCGACAGCAGCCTGCGCCACCTTCACGCCGGCAGCGTTCTGGTTGAGGCGGTGTCCCTGCTCGCTGCGGGTGGAGGCAAGGGTGCGGAGCTGGCGCGACAGTTGTTCGTAGCGGGCCTGGGCCGAGAGGAAAGCGGTGTGGACGTTGTCATACTGCTGCTGCGTGACGGCTTCGTCCTGGAGGAGCTGGGCATAGCGCGCATCCTCGCGGCGGGCGTTCTCCAACTGCACGCGGGCTTCTTCGATACCGGCATCGGTAACGTGCATGGTGCTTTGGGTGGTGCTCATGCCCTGCGAGATGGCCTGGCTGCCCGAGCGGGCATTGGCAAGGTCGGCCTCGGCCTGGGCCAGACGCAGCCGGAACTCGCTGTCCTCAATGATGACGAGGGTATCGCCCTTCTGGACGGGCTGGTACTCCTCGAAACGGATTTCCTTGACAAAGCCCTGCACGCGGGTGTTGACGGGGGTGATGTGCTGGCGAACGGTAGCGTTGTCGGTGAACTCCACCTGCCCGAAATGGACGAAATGATCTATCACAAGATAAGCTCCGCCGGCTAACAAAAGGAAGATGATGATATTGTAAACAATGCGTAAAACTGTGGTACGGGTCATAAGAAGATATGTATAAGGTGAGAAGATTTGGAGTTAATAGATTATGCTATGCGCGCTCGTTTCAGCATGTTACAAGTCGCCCGCCGCGAACTTCAGGCGGTAGAGGCTGTAAAGGAGTTCGATACGGGCATCGGCCAAGGCCAGCTCGGCATCGAGCTTCATGGCGGCGGCATCGGTGAGGTCGGTGATGAGTGCCAAGCCGTTCGCATAGCGTTTGCTCACCACGTCGTAGTTTTCGAGCGCGAGCTGCACGCTCTTTTGGCGCGTTACCAGGGCGGTGCGGGCTGTGCCCAACTCGACGTAGGCGGCATGGACGGCATCGCCCACTTCTTCCAGGGCTACGCTGCGGCGGTCCTGCGCCACGGCGGTGGCGAGACGGGCCTGGCGCAACTTGCGGTTGTTTTTGTAGAGCGAGGAGAAGTTGTACGTCACGCCCACACCGACAAACCAATAGTTGATGTTCTTGTTGATGGGCGGCACCTCGGTGATGATGGGGCCGTCAAGATGGTCTTCGGCCAGCAGGGCAACATGGGGCAACAGCTCCGCACGCTCCAGTTTCTCACGCGTTCGACTCATGTCGACGGCCAAGGCTGACTTTTGCAGGCCGGTGTGCCGCTGCAGGGCGAGCTGCTGCCAAGCGTCCTCGGCCTCGGCACACACGGCGACTTCGTCGAAAGCGGCATCTTCGAGCAGCGGTATCTGTACACTGTCCACGCCCAAAGCGGTGGCAAGGCGGCGCAGCACGATGCGCTCGCGGTCGGCCAGGGTGGTCTGGCCCAGCTCCATCTGCCGCAGCTGCAGTTCGTAGCGGGTAATATCGTTGCGCAACGAAACGCCCTGTATCCTGCGCTTCTGCATCTGCTCCATCATCTGCCGCGCCAGCCGGGCGTTGGTGGCATAGACGATCTGCCCGTTGCGCAGGTTGTGCAGTTGCAGGAACAGGCCGGCAAGCAGGAAACGCACCTGCTGCGTGCCCTCCTCTGCCGACAGGCCGGCCATGCGGGCGTTCAATCCGGCCAACTCGACACCTGCCGTCAAGGCTCCGCCACTATAGACCACCTGCTGCGCCCGAAGCAGGTAATTATTGCCGAAATGGGGCATGGGGGCGGAGGTGCTTTCGCCAAAGTGGCGGTTCCACAGCCGGGCATTGCCCAAATAGGAAAAGGAGACCTGCCCTGAAACGTCGGGCAACTTGGCCGCCTCGGCGGACCGCACGCCGGCTTCGGCCTCAACGATGGCAGACTGAAGGCTGCGGAGCGTGGCGTTGTGGCTGTCGGCCATGGTGTACAATGCTTGCAAGGCGTTTTTGAACTGAGGGGTTTGCGCCTGAACGGGCACGGCAAGCCCCACGACACTCCATACGAGGGAGGAAATGAACCTCTTTCGTGGTATCATAAAAAAATGGAAATTAAGAAAAGAATATTTTGCGATTGGCTAACACGACGCCGAACCGTACCACACGCAGCGGCACGGGGAAACTTCTGTGAAAAGGAAAGGAAATCAAATCTGTACACAAACGCCCCAATGGTGGAACTTGTGTACCTTATTTCTGACACGAACGAGAATAAAGAAGTACTTTGAGTACATAAAAAAGGGCTTTCTGAAGTGCCCCGACTCCATTGTCCGCCGCCTCTCTGCGGCGCGGGCTACTTGAAAACCGCTGCAAAAATAAGAAAAAATCGGCTATTTTTTTCTGCCGAAAAGGGATTTGTCCAAAAAGGCGGAGCCGGAACTTCGGAGTGCTGCCCATCACCCCGAAGTACAAATACAACACAAAAAAAGTGGAGGAGTTTATAAGTGCGCCGCCCAGGGTCTGCCCCTTGGACTTGGCTTATAAACTCCTCCACTCGTCAAAAGTCAATATTGAAAAGCCTTATGCCTTCACGCGGTTGAGGTAAGAACCGTCGCGGGTGTCGACTTCAATAATCTCGCCCTCGTTGATGAAAAGGGGCACGCGCACTTCCACGCCGGTTTCGAGCTTGGCGGGCTTGGTGGTGTTGGTGGCGGTATCGCCTTTGAGGCCCGGCTCGGTGTAAACAATCTTGAGTTTGGTCTTCACGGGCATCTCGGCGAAGAGGATGGTCTCGGTGGAAGCGTCGCTCACCACTTCGCATACATCACCCTCCTTCATGTAGTCCACACCGGTGATAAGGTCGCGCTCGATAACCACATCGTCCCACGTTTCCTGGTTGAGGAAGTGATACTGGTCGCCCTCGGCATAAGAGAACTGGAAGGGACGACGCTCCACGCGCACATCCTCCAGGGCTTCGCCGATGTTGAAGCGGCGTTCCAGCACGCGGCCGCTCACTACGTCCTTCAGCGTGGTACGCATGATGGTGTTACCTTTACCGGGCTTAACATGGAGAAAGTCGATGCAGAAGTAGAGCTTGCCGTCAAGGCGGATGCAAGTTCCCTTCTTGATGTCTTGTGATTTAATCATGGGTTTGTAATGTAAAGATTTTGATTTTTCGGCCGCAAAATTACGCCTTTTTTAGCAATTCCAAAAGGCCGGGCCGCGAAAATGCACGCTTTCGCTGTTATTGTGAACACTCAATACAGAAAATTTTGCATTTTCTTTGCCCTTAAACCGTGTTCCATTACTTTTGCCTCATGAAATATTCCTTTATTATCCCCGTTTACAACCGTCCCGACGAGGTGGACGAACTGCTGGAAAGCCTGTCACGGCAAACGCTGAAAGATTTTGAAGTGGTCGTGGTGGAAGACGGCTCCGGGGTGCCCTGCCGGTCGGTCGTCGAGAAGTATGCCGGCCAAATGCCTATACATTATTATTATAAGGAGAACTCCGGACCGGGACAAACGCGCAACTACGGCGTGGAACGGGCCGGAGGGGAATATATGCTGATACTGGATTCGGACGCTGTGCTGCCCGAAACCTATCTCGCTGCCGTGGATGCCGAGCTGCAAAGCCGACCGTGCGATGCCTTCGGCGGCCCCGACCGGGCACACCCTTCGTTCACACCGATGCAGAAGGCCATCAACTATGCCATGACTTCGTTCTTCACCACCGGCGGCATCCGGGGCGGTAAGAAGAAGTTGGACAAATTCTATCCGCGCTCCTTCAACATGGGTGTACGACGCGAGGTTTATCTGGCTTTGAACGGCTTCTCAAAAATGCGTTTCGGCGAGGACATCGACTTCTCCACACGCATCTTCAAAGGCGGCTACTCCTGCCGGCTGTTCCCTGAAGCCTGGGTGTGGCACAAACGGCGTACGGACCTGCGCAAGTTTTTCAAGCAGGTACACAATTCGGGCATTGCCCGCATCAATCTCACCAAGCGCCACCCGGGCACGCTCAAGCTGGTCCACCTGTTGCCCGCCGTGTTCACCTTGGGCTGCACGCTCTTGGTGATGCTCTCGCCTTTGGCCGCACTTTTGGGCTGCCCGCATTGGTGGGTGTTGCTTCTCCCCCTCCTGCTGTTCGCCCTGCTGATATGCTGCGATGCAGCCATGCAGGAAAAAAGTCTCGGAGTGGGTCTGCGCGCCGTTGCCGCCGCCTATGTGCAACTGCTGGGCTACGGCAGCGGATTTATCCGGGCATGGTGGCAACGCTGTGTGCTGGGACGCGGCGAGTTTGACGCATTCCGCAAGAATTTCTACAAGTAAGCCTCTCCTTCTCCCCTCCCCCGCATTATGAAAATCAGCATTACCGAACTCAACGCAGAAGACCGCCCGCGCGAAAAGCTGGAGGCCCAAGGCCCGGCCGCCCTGAGCAAGGCGGAGCTGCTGGCCATCCTGATTGGATCGGGCAATACGGAAGAGAACGCCGTGCAGCTGATGCAGCGCGTGATGAACGACTGCGACGGGAGTCTGGCCACACTGGGCAACCTCAGCATCCGCGAGCTGTGCCAGTACAAAGGCATGGGGCCGGCCAAAGCCATCTCCGTTTTGGCGGCCTGTGAGCTGGGCAAACGGCGTATGGCGGAAAACCACGAGGAAAAGCCTTGCTTCACGTCGTCCGACAGCATCTACCGCTACTTGGTGAGCCGCATGAAGTTTACCCCTGTGGAGGAGAGCTATGCCTTGCTGCTCAACCAACAGCTGCGCCTCATTGCCTGCAAGCTCATCAGCCGGGGCGGCATCACGGGTACGGTGGTCGACGTGCGCCTCATCCTCAAAGAGGCACTGCTCTGCGGTGCCACCAACTTGGTGCTCTGCCACAATCATCCCTCAGGCAACAAGAAGCCGAGCCGCGAAGACGACGCGCTGACGCTCAAGGTGAAGCAGGCCGCCAAGACCATGGACATCCGCCTGATTGACCACATTATCGTGACGGACAACGGCTATTTCAGCTACATGGACGAAGGGAAACTGTAACCATTTATTCTGCCATTTTCTTTTACACATATAATATATGACTCCCGAAGAAAAACTGAAGATAGAAGAGCGCATCGTAGAAGTGCTCAAAACCGTTTATGACCCCGAAATACCCGTAGATATCTACAACCTCGGCCTTATCTACCGCATCGAGCTGCAAGAGGACGGCCTGCTGGATGTCGACATGACGCTCACCGCGCCCAACTGCCCGGCGGCCGACTTCATCGTGGAAGACGTGCGCCTGAAGCTCGACGGCGTGGAGGGCGTGAAAGAGGCCCGGGTGAACCTCGTGTTCGAGCCCGAATGGGACAAAGACATGATGAGTGAAGAAGCCAAGTTGGAACTGGGCTTCATGTAACCTCATCACCCGCCGGCCGCACTTGTCCGGCGCCGGGTCCAATCATTTTTCTACTATCCCACACATGAAAAATATCTATTTCCTCTCCGATGCCCACCTGGGCAGTCTGGCCATCCCCCACAGCCGCACGCAGGAACGCAGACTTACCAATTTTCTGGACAGCATCAAGCACAAGGCACACGCCGTTTACCTGTTGGGCGACATGTTCGACTTTTGGCACGAGTACCGCACGGTAGTCCCCAAGGGCTACACGCGCATTCTGGGAAAAATCAGCGAGCTGACGGACATGGGCGTGGAAGTCCACTACTTCTGCGGCAACCACGACCTGTGGCAGTTAGACTATTTTGAAAAGGAATGCGGCATGACCCTCCACCGCCAGGCTGCTACGGTGGAGCTGTACGGCCACACCTTCTTCCTGGCCCACGGCGACGGTTTGGGTTCTGACGACAAGAAGTTCAAGTTCCTGCGCGCCCTTTTCCACAACGCCCTGTGCCAAAAGCTGTTTGCCTCCGTCCATCCTCGCTGGGGCATGTCCTTCGGCCTGGAATGGGCCCGCCGCTCGCGACTGAAGCGTGAAGACGGCAGCGAACCACCATACATGGGCGAGGACAAGGAAGAGCTGATAATCTTTGCCAAGAAGTACTTGCAGACGCATCCCGACATAAACTTCTTCCTGTTCGGCCACCGGCACATCGAGCTGGACCTGATGCTCACGCACACCACCCGGCTGCTCATCCTGGGCGACTGGATCACGCAGTTCACCTACGCCGTGTTCGACGGGGAACACATGTTCATGGAAAATTTTATTGAAGGCGAAAGCCAGCCTTGAGAAAAACAGCCTTTAGGTTGTAGCATTTCAAGCGCACTCATCGTCATAAGGATGCCGGGTGGTGCCACCGAGCACAGCCCGGCATTTATCATTCCTTATCAAATTTATTCCATCGTATGAAAAAGATTTATTGTTTACTGCTCGCCCTGCTCTGCCTCTGCGGCACCACGCGGGCACAACTGCTTTGGAAGGTCAGCGGCAAAGGATTGGAGCAGCCTTCTTACATCATGGGTACTTACCACCTGGCCAAAGTGGCCTTTGTCGACAGTGTGCCGGGACTGCGCGACGCACTCGCAGCGAGCGAACAAGTCTATGGCGAACTTGACATGCAGGCCCTTATGTCGAACCCTGAGCTATCGCTGCAGATGCAGCAGTACATGATGCTGCCCGAAGGCACCTCCCTCGACGGCTTGCTAACAGCCGAACAGTTGCAGCGGCTCAACGAGTTTCTGCGCAACCACATGGGTGCGGACCTCGAAAACCCCATGATGGCCCAACTGAAACTGATGAAGCCCGCCGCCCTGCAGCAACAGCTGACCGTACTGCTCTGCCTGAAGCTGGAACAGGGCTTTAACCCGCAGGAACAGTTCGACACGTATTTCCAGAAAGTGGCTGCCGAGCAACACAAGGCGGTGGGCGGACTCGAACAGCCCGACTTCCAGTTCAACATCTTGTTCAACCAAGCATCGTTGGAGCGCCAGGTCGAACAACTGATGTGTCTGGTTGACGACGCTGCCTACACACAGCAAATGTTGCAACGCATCATCAAAGCCTTCTATGCCCAGGACATGCAGACGCTGCAACAGTTGAACGACGAGAAACGACACAACCAGTGTG
Source organism: Bacteroidales bacterium (assembly GCA_004552195.1). The sequence goes on from SFPC01000057.1 coordinate 9,493, forward strand.
ACTCCACGCCGGCCGAAGAGGAAGCCCTCATCTACGGCCGAAACGCCAACTGGGCAGAGGCCCTGCCCGGCATCATGGAGCAAAAGCCCACCTTTGTGGCTGTGGGTGCGCTCCACCTGCCCGGCCCTCGCGGCCTGCTCCAGCTGCTCCGCGACAAGGGCTACACCGTAACCCCCGTGACTGCTGCCCGGTAGACGATGACACACACGGAGGCTCACTCCACTTCTCCAACCCTTAACACCCGAAACATGACAGATACATTTCTCCGGGCGGAGCACATTGTGAAGCGATATGCCGCCCACACGGCCTTGAACGACGTGAGCATCGAAGTGCCGCGCGGCAAGGTATTCGGACTGCTGGGACCGAACGGCGCCGGCAAGACCACCCTCATCCGCATCATCAACCGCATCACCGCCCCCGACAGCGGCGAAGTCAGCTTCGACGGCCACCCTTTTGAGGCCGACGACGTGATGCACATCGGCTACCTGCCCGAAGAGCGCGGACTGTACAAGAAAATGAAAGTGGGCGAACAGGCCATCTACCTGGCGCAGCTCAAAGGGCTGTCGCACGCCGAGGCGAAGAAACGGCTCACCTACTGGTTCAACCAATTTGGCATCATGCCCTGGTGGGACAAGAAGCTGGAAGAACTCTCCAAGGGTATGCAGCAGAAAGTGCAGTTCATCATCACCATCCTCCACGAACCGCCCTTGCTCATCTTCGACGAACCGTTCTCCGGCTTCGACCCCGTGAACGCCGAGATGCTGAAACGCGAAATCCTCAACCTGCGCGACAAAGGACACACGGTGATTTTCTCCACCCACAACATGGCGTCGGTCGAAGAGGTGTGCGACGAAATCGCGCTCATCAACCACTCGCAGGTGGTGCTCTCCGGCCAGGTGGCAGAGGTGAAGGACCGTTTCCGCACCGGCCTCTACGAAGCCACCTCCACCGACGGCAGCCTGGCAGCCGCCGAAGGCCTGTTCTCCATTGAGAGCCACACGCAGGCCGGAGGGCTCCACTCCTATGTCCTCCACAAAGCCGATGAACTGACCAACTCCCAGCTCATTGCCGCAGTGGCAGATCGCATCGAACTACGCGCCATCAGCGAAAAGATGCCCACCATGCAGGAGATATTCCTCAAAGTCGTGTCACAAGCCTAAATCCTCACACCATGTCAAAGACACTCCTCATCATACGGCGCGAATTTCTCACGCGCGTCAAGAAAAAATCGTTTATCATCCTCACCATCCTCATGCCGTTCATCATGGCGGCCCTGGTGTTCGTGCCCATCTGGCTCTCCACCATCGAGGACAACGAACAGAAAGCGGTGGCCGTGGCCGACCAAACGGGCAAATACCTGCCCCTGTTCAAGGATGATGCCACCTACCGTTTCGAGCCCGTTGCCGACCCCGAAAACCCGATCTACTACGCCGACACCACGCGCTTTGAAGCGGTAATCCAAATCACGGCGGACCTCGTCAGCAACCCCAAGGCGGCCACCATCATCTCCAACAAGGAGGTTTCTGCCGGACTGCTCTCCTACACGGAGAACGTGCTCAACGAACAGGTGCGCCGCGACAAGCTGGCTGCCACCGGCATCAGCGGTCTGGACAAAATCATCAACGATATCCAGAGTGAAATCACCGTGCCCACCGTGAAGCGCAACGCCGAGGGCAAAGAGACCAGCTCCAACACGGGCATTGCCATGGCCGCCGGTTTCATCTTCACCTTCCTGATTTATATGTTCGTCATGTCCTACGGCGGCATGGTGATGCAGAGCGTGATGGAGGAGAAGACCAACCGCATTGTGGAACTGATGGTGAGCAGCGTGAAGCCCTTCCAGCTCATGATGGGCAAAATCATCGGCATCTCCCTCGTGGGCTTTGTGCAGCTGGCCATCTGGGGCATCATGCTCGCTCTTATCCTCACGGGAGCCTCGGCCCTGTTTGGCATCAATGCCGCCGAAGCCGGCATGGCCTCGCCGGCAGGCGGCATGGCCATGACTCCGGAAGTGGCAACGGTGGCTGCCAGCGGCGAAAACGAGATACTGACCGCGCTCATCAACCTGCCCTACGCCGAGCTGGGCATCATGTTCGTGCTCTACTTCGTGGGCGGCTACCTGCTCTACGCCTCTTTCTTTGCGGCCGTGGGTGCATCGGTCAACGAGCAGGAAGACTCGTCGCAGTTCATGATGCCCGTAGTACTGATTATGGTATTCGGTCTTTATGCCGCCATGGGCAGCACGCAAAACACAAACGGCCCGCTGGCCTTCTGGGCATCCATGTTCCCCCTCACCTCCCCCATCGTGATGATGGTGCGCATTCCCTTCAGCGTCCCCCTGTGGGAGGAACTGATCTCGCTGGCCCTGCTCTACGCCACGTCCATCTTCTTCGTGTGGTTCAGCGCACGCATCTATCGCGTCGGCATCCTGATGTACGGAAAGAAACCTACACTGAAGGAAATGCTGAAATGGGTACGCTATAAATAATTCAAGTTTCGCAAGTGTAAAGGTTATGAGGAATAAGGTTATGAGGTTATAAAGTTACTGTTAGAAGTTTTCGCATATCAGAAAAGACGATACGTTTCGCAACTTGCGAAACTTGAATAAATAATGTCACGCCGCCCGGGGGTATCCCCTCGGCAAACACTGCTTCAGCCAATCCGGAACCGCCCTGCAACCGCCGTTCCGGGTTGGCTGTTTTTCATTGCTGAGAAGCAGAAATCTCCCAAACTCGTGACGGAGTTGGGAATAGTGATGGAGGTCAAACTGGTGCAACCCCAGAAGCAGTAATCTCCCAAACTCGTAACGGAGTTGGGAATGGTGATGGCGGTCAAACTGCGGCAACCATAGTTTGTGGCACACTCTGATAATCAGCAAGTTGTGCGTAATACGGTAGAAAAGTCCTATCGAGGATGTTTTGAGAATGTAAAATCGTGCAGATTTAACGATTTTAACTTTATTTGAGGTGATATGCCAATTAAAGATTACATCTAGTTGTATTTACTCTTGAGCAATGAAAGTATATCATTTGGGAACTTTGAATATCATTTCATTAGTCAAAAATGTCGTTTTGTCCGAAATTCTTGAAGTTTTTCGGACTTTTCTTACTAAATCAAGATAAATTGAGCAATTTTGCACCACAATTATATAAGGTAGCATTATGTCGAACGTGTTAACAAAGCAAATAAGGGAACGTATTGAATCGCAAGGAGAGAACACCTTGTATATGGTACGTGATTTTGCCGACCTCAATAACGATGGGTTGGTAACTCGTGCTTTGTCTCGCTTGGAGAAGGAAGGCATGCTTGTGAGAATATCACAAGGTATTTACCTTTATCCTATGCGTAACAGATTTGGCATTTTGAAACCAAGCATCGATGACATTGCGGTTGCCATTGCTCAGAAGGATAAAGCCAGAATCATACCATCTGGACTTACAGCGCTTAATAAACTCGGGCTCTCCACTCAGGTGACGATGAATGCTGTTTATCTTACAGATGCAACAGCAAGGGAAATCAAAATCGGAAACAGGACAATAGTCTTCAAACGAAGTGCTCCGAGAAATTTCGCTTACGAGACGGATGTCTTTCCTCTTGTGGTTGGTGCCATGAAGGAGATTGGTGAAGCTAATGTTACAGATGAGCACCTAATTATAAT
>SFPC01000135.1 GCA_004552195.1 Bacteroidales bacterium
CACATCGGCGGGGATGGTGAACTGCACCATGCCCGAGGACATCGGGGCCACGTCGCCCTCATCGAAGCTGATGACCACCTCGTTCTGATGTGAATGCTAAAATGGACTTGAGCCACTTTGGGTAAAATGCCAACGAATATTTGAGCCACCGGACTATATGCCCTACAATAGTCACAGCACTATTGGAAGGGGCGTTGAAAGGTGGTTACAACCTTGGATGTTTACAAGGAGATTCGTCGGTTGCAGTTGGAGGGCGTGACCAGCCAGCGCACAGCGGCGAAACGATTGGGGATCTCGCGGAACACGGTGAAGAAATACTGGGAAGGAGACAACGTTCCGTGGGAGCACAAACCCTACAACCGTGATGCGACAGTCATGACGCCCGAAGTGGTTCAGTTCGTGAAGGACTGCCTGGATGAAGACGATGCCGTCAATATCAAGAGGCAGCGACATACGGCACGCCGGATATACCAGCGGCTTGTTGAAGAACGCGGCTTCACAGGCAGCGAATCCTCCGTGCGCAACCTTGTACACGACATGAGGGCGGCACGGAGAATCAGTCAGGTTTTCATCCCACTGCGATTTGCGCCAGGGGACGCGATACAGATCGACTGGGGTGAGGCCACGATCATCATGGACGGTGAAAAGGAGAAGGTCAACCTCTTCTGCGCCCGTCTGTGCCACAGCTGTGCGCCCTATGTCATAGCGTACAAGCGGCAGAATCTGGAAAGCTTTCTGGATGCCATCATCCACACGTTTCAGTACTTTGGCGGCGTTCCCCGGCGTCTCATTTTCGACAATGCCAGAGTTGCGGTGAAGAGCGGCTTTGGTGCTCAGGCCGCAGCCCAGGATGATTACAGCCAACTGGCTGCCCACTATGGCTTTGAGCCGGTCTTCTGCAATCCCGCTTCCGGCAACGAAAAAGGACTGGTTGAGAACCTGGTGGGCTACATTCGCCGCAACGTCTGCGTCCCGCTGCCCCGGGTGAAGAGCCTGGATGAACTGAACGCGAAGCTGCTGGCAAAATGCACTCAGTACCTGAATCACCAGATTGAGGGCCGTCCCGACAAGGTCGGCGTAATGCTGAATGAGGACCAGGCAGCCTTGCAGCCCATGCCCCGCTATACGCCGGACATCTCCAAGAAGGTGTATCCCACGGTTGGCCGGTATTCCACGGTTCTATTCGAGACGAATCACTATTCCGTCCCCTGCAAGTATCGCGGCAAGGCAACCACGGTGAAGGCTTATCCGAACCACATAGAGGTTTGGATTGAAGGTACCATGGTTGCCCGGCATGACCGGCTCTTTGGGCGTAAGGAAGAATCGCTGGACTTGCAGCATTATCTCCCGATCCTCGCTCAGAAGGGGCGTGCAATACGCTATGCCCGGCCTGTGCAGAACGCCGTTCCAGCCCAGTTTATTGATTGGCTGGAATGCCAGGAACTTACAGCCAAGGAGATCGTGGAAATGCTGACCCGGTGTCTGGAAGTCGGCTACATTGCTGTTATGGCCGGGATCGTGTCTGCGAAAGAACAGCCGGCAATTCAGGATGCCGTTACCGTTCCTCCTGTGGATCTCGAGGCGTATGATTCCCTGTATGGAAAGGGGGCTGCCGTCTCATGATTGACCACAGAGAAGAGCAGATAAAGCTGCTGTCCAAGCAACTGAAGCTGCCTACATTCGCCAATTACACGGATATCCTGCGCCAGGCCAAGCCCAACGCGGATTTCAGTGATCTGCTGCTGGATCTGCTCATGACTGAGGCAAATGCGCGGCAGGAGAACCAGAACCGCAGGCGTCTCAAAGCCGCGGCGTTCCCTTACCAGAAGACCTTGGACGATTTCGACTTTACCCAGCTGAACGAGAGCGTCACTCCGGTGTTCATTCAGGAATTAGCATCCTGCAAATTCATTGATGAACACAAGAACATCGTCATGATTGGCAATCCCGGAAGGGGCAAGACTCACATTTCCATTGCCATTGGACTGAAAGCCTGCCTGCAGGGATATCGGGTTCTGTTCAAGAACGCCGGAAGCCTTTCCACAGAACTGACGGAAGCCCGTGACGCATACCAGTTGGGTCGCATTGAACGTCTGCTGGATAAGACGGATCTGCTGATTCTGGACGAGCTCAGCTACATGAGTTTCAACAAATACGAATCTGAGCTGCTCTTCAAGGTCATCTCTGACCGCAGCGAAAGGTCCAGCACCATCGTCACCACCAATCTGCCGTTCTCCCGTTGGACGGAACTGTTTGAGAACAACACCCTGGTTTCGGCACTGGTCGACCGGCTGACCTTCCGCTCCCATGTCCTTGATATGAGCGGCCCGTCCTACCGGCTGCTTACCGCTCAAGCCAGTGCAAACCAGTAACGCCCTGGGGCTCTGCCCCAGACCCCGGAGTTTATGGCTTTGGTTTCCAGGGGGAGTGTCGCGCTCACGCGCAGGTCATTAGCGTGAAAAAGGAGCAATACCAAGCGGTATCACTCCCCCCGTAACCCCATGGACGCCCCAGGGTCGCTCTCCAGCGTTGCCCCTTACCTTCCATGGGGAAAGACACTATTATAGTACCAGTATCAGGGGGTGGTGTCAAGAGCTGCGGTGGCTCAAGTTTCATTCACACGTGGTTCAAGTATTCGCTGTCACTTTTGGCGTTGGTGGCTCAAGTATTCGTTCGCACAAGTGGCTCAAATATTGGTTAGCACTTGGCTCAGATTTTCGTTGACATTCACACTGCATGGTACGATGACGAATATCCAGCTGTCTTTCCATATAAGACTTGCTTTCAAAGTGATTATCCAGCAAATACTGAAGAATGAAGCGGACTAATTCTTTCTCGTTGTCCATGGTGCAGCCTC
>SFPC01000136.1 GCA_004552195.1 Bacteroidales bacterium
CACAGTCTCGCCGTCCTCGAACTTGTTCAGAGCGGACAGGTTGATGATCTCCAGGGGCTTAGCGAAAATGTTGTTGAAACCACGCTTGGGGATGCGGCGGGCCAGAGGCATCTGACCGCCTTCAAAGCCGATGCGGGTGCCGCCGCCGGAGCGGGCCTTCTGACCCTTGTGGCCACGGCCGGCAGTCTTGCCGTTACCGGAGCCGGCGCCGCGGCCCTTGCGATAGGCTTCCTTAGTGGAGCCAACTGCGGGAGACAGTTCATTCAGTTTCATTCTCTCGCACCTCCTTATTCTACTTCGGTGACCTGGAGCAGATAGCCGATCTTGGCGATCTTACCCTTGGTCTGAGCGTTGTCGGGCTGAACGGTGGTATCACCGATCTTGCGCAGGCCCATGGAATGAGCGGTTGCAATGTGCTTTTCCAGGCGGCCATTGAGGCTCTTGACGAGCTTGATATTCAGATTAGCCATTTTCAAACTCCTCCTTAGCCCACGATCTCGTCCACGCTCTTGCCGCGGGTTCTGGCAACCTGCTCGGGGGTGCGCAGAGCCTTCAGGCCCTCGAAGGTGGCGGCGACAACATTGACTGCGGTGTTGGAACGCAGGCACTTGGTACGAATATCCTTCACCCCGGCTGCTTCCATAATGATACGCACGGGACCGCCGGCGATGACGCCGGTACCGGGTGCGGCGGGCTTCATCAGCACACGGCCCGCACCTGCCTCACCGATGACCTCGTGAGGAATGGTGCTGCCGGACAGAGAAACCTGGATCATGTTCTTTTTAGCATCCTCAATGCCCTTGCGAATGGCCTCGGGAACCTCGGCGGCCTTGCCCAGGCCGAAACCGACCTTGCCCTTGCCGTCGCCCACGACCATAAGAGCGGAGAACTTCATGACACGACCGCCCTTAACCGTTTTGGATACACGGTTGGTAGCAATTACTTTTTCGATATATTCGCTCTGTTCTCTTTCAAATCTTGCCATTGTCAGTTATCCTCCTCTCTTAGAATTCCAGGCCGCCCTCGCGGGCACCCTCGGCCAGCTCGGCCACACGGCCGTGATACAGATAGCCGCCACGGTCAAACACGACGGCATCGATACCCTTTGCCTTGCAGCGCTCGGCAACCAGCTTGCCCACAGCACGGGCTGCGGTCTTGTTGCCGCCGTTGCCTTCGATGGCCTTATCCAGAGAGGACGCAGAAACCAGCGTGTTGCCGGCCACATCGTCGATCACCTGGGCATAGATGTTCTTCTCGCTGCGGAAAACATTCAGACGGGGTCTCTCGGCGGTGCCGAAAACCTTGGCGCGCACTCTCTTGTGGCGCTTGAGACGCTGAGCGTTGGTATTGGGTCTTTTAATCATATCGGCACACCTCCTTACTTCTTGGCGCCGGTCTTACCGACCTTGCGGCGGATGACTTCATCGACATACTTAATGCCCTTGCCCTTATAAGGCTCGGGAGGACGCTTCTCGCGGACTTCGGCAGCGAACTGACCGACCTTCTGCTTGTCTGCACCCAGGATGACGACCTTGTTCTGAGCGGGAACCTCGATGGTGATACCCTCGATTTCGGGCACGATGACCTGATGGGAATAGCCCAGGTTCATGACCAGATCGTTGCCCTTCTTCTCGGCGCGGTAACCCACGCCGTTGATCTCCAGCTCCTTCTTGAAGCCTTCGCTGACGCCAACGACCATGTTGTGCAGCAGAGCGCGGGTCATGCCGTGCAGTGCGCAGTGGGTCTTGTCGTCGGAGGGACGCTTAACGTTGATGATGTTGCCTTCCTGCTCCAGGATCATCTCGGGATGCAGATTCTGCACCAGAGTGCCCTTGGGGCCCTTGACGGTGACAACATTGCCCGCAGCGATGGAAACCTCCACACCGGCGGGTACGGTAATGGGCATTCTACCAATTCTAGACATTGTTCAAATACCTCCTTACCAAACAAATGCCAGGACTTCGCCGCCGACGTGAGCCGCGCGAGCAGCCTTGTCGGTCATGACGCCCTTGGAAGTGGATACGATTGCGATGCCGAGGCCGCGCAGAACCCGGGGCAGCTCATCGGTGCCCACATACACACGCAGGCCGGGCTTGGATACACGACGCAGACCGGTGATGGCCTTCTCCTTGCCGGCGTTGTACTTCAGGGTAATGTGAATGGTGCCCTGGGTGCCGTCGTCAATGATCTGGAATGCCTTGATGTAGCCCTCGTCCAGCAGGATCTGAGCAATGCTCTTCTTCATGTTGGAAGCGGGGACATCCACGGTCTCGTGCTTGGCGTTGTTTGCGTTGCGAATACGGGTGAGCATATCGGCAACAGGATCAGTGATGTGCATAGTAAATTATCCTCCTAATTTAGAGTTACAGGGAAATTCCCTGTTCAGGCAGCGAGGTATCACTGCTAATTTAGCGCACTGGCAAGCCGATGTTTAATTAACAGTGACCTTTCGCCATCCTTTTATTGCCAGAGCGTCACCTACGCTCTTGGACACGGTTTTGCGGAGAACATTCTCACGCAGGACGCTGCTCTCCTATTATAACGAGCAGTATCGGAGTTGGAATTTTTTTCGTCAGACGAGGCGGCAAGGCGAAGGCGTACTTTGTGTACGCCGAGCCGCGCCAACGAAGTATGGCGGAAAAAATTTACCAGGAAGCTTTGCGGACACCGGGGATCTCGCCCTTGTAAGCCAAAGTGCGGAAGCAGACACGGCACACGCCGTAGTCACGCAGGTAGGCGTGGGGACGGCCGCACAGCTTGCAGCGGTTGTACTTACGGGTGGAGAACTTAGCGGGAGCCTGCTGCTTCAGGATCATAGACTTCTTTGCCATTTTTTTCTCCTCCCCATTTTTTTCTCCTCCTAATCAGCGTTCAAAGGGAGCGCCGACCAGAGTCAGCAGCTCGCGGGCCTCTTCATCGGTCTGCGCGGTGGTGCAGATGACGATGTCCATGCCACGGATCTTGTCGATCTTATCGTACTCGATCTCGGGGAAGATCAGCTGCTCCTTGACACCCAGGGCATAGTTGCCGCGGCCGTCGAAGGCGTTGGTGCTGATGCCACGGAAGTCACGGACACGGGGCAGAGCCACGTTGAACAGACGATCCAGGAACTCCCACATCTTGTCGCCGCGCAGAGTGACCTTTGCGCCCACAGGCATGCCTTCACGCAGCTTGAAGTTTGCAACGGACTTCTTGGCGATGGTCACAATGGCCTTCTGGCCGGTGATCTCGCCCAGATCCTTGCACACTGCTTCCAGAACCTTGGGGTTCTCGCGGGCTTCGCCGCAGCCGACGTTCACGACCACCTTGTCGATCCGGGGGATCTGCATGGTGGACTTGTAGCCGAACTTCTTGAAGAGAGCGGGAGCTACTTCTTCAGTATACTTTACTTTCAGTCGTGCCATTTTCTACGCTCTCCTTTCTTACAGCTCAGCGCCGCAGTGCTTGCACACGCGGGTCTTCTTGCCGTCAGCGATCTTGAATGCCACACGGGTGCCCTTGTCGCACTTGGGGCAGACAACCTGCACCTTGCTGGCATAGATGGCAGCCTCACGCTTCACGATGCCGCCCTC
>SFPC01000008.1 GCA_004552195.1 Bacteroidales bacterium
CGACATACTGTCGCGCTATCCCCGCGAGTCGCGCTTTGAGCAAAATTACCAGCCGCCTGCCTTCCTCGGCTACAACATAGGGCTGCAAGAAGGTTCGGACGCCGTGTTGCAAACCTCCGTGGCAGCTTGTCTGTACTCCAAGGACTTGCAGTCGTTCCTCCTCCGCGCCCAGATTATGGCGCAGAAAGGTATGCCCTTCCCGGCCTGTGTGCAGCAGGCGCTGGCCATCCTCTCCCTCAAGAAGCCGGAGCTGCTCCAGGCCTTCCCCCAGGTGGGCCGCTTCGTGCCCGACGAGATACGTTCCTTCCTGATGGATGCCAAGCCCTACGTAGGCGACCGCCTCGCCCTGCGCCACGAGCTGCGCGACCGCTGGTTGGGCACTTACGTCTACTATTATTACACGGAAAACAACGACCCCGACCAGGTGATGAAGCCTCAGACGGGCGAGAAGAGCGGCGTGAACTAACCACCGGCCCGAAAAAGCTGACGCTTCAGCCCTCTCTCAAAACTTTTGCACAATATGAAACAGCTATTTCTCTTTGCGGCGCTCCTACTGCCGGCTCTCTTTGCCGCCTGCGCCGGCCCGGAAGCCCGCATCCCCGAACAAAGCACAGCGGTGAAGGAGGCGGCACGCATCTACCCGGACTACCGCGACATTGTCATACCGCCGAACATCGCACCACTCAACATCCTGGTGCAGTCAGAAGGTTCGGAATTTGTGGGCAGCGTGGAAGGCGGCGGCCGTCAGGTTCTGGCGGCTGCGGGCCGCGATGGCAAGCTCTGCTTCGACTCCTTGGAGTGGCGGGGCCTGCTGCAAGCTGCCAAAGGCCGCGACCTCACCGTCACACTCTACGCCCTGCGCGACGGAGGCTGGGTGAAATTCCCCACCTATCACCTCTCCGTAGCCGAGGATCCCATCGACCGCTATCTCTCCTACCGTCTCATCGAACCGTCCTACGAACTCTATCGCCAACTCGGACTCTACCAGCGCGACCTGGAGAACTTCAACGTGCAGACCATCTATGAGAACAACCGGGAGTACAACGACGAAGAAAACCACTGCATCAACTGCCACAACTACCAGAACTACAGCACCAAACACATGCTCTTCCACGTCCGTGCCAAGCACGGCGGCACTGTGTTCGTGGAGAACGGAAAAGCAAAGAAGATGAACATGAAATGCGACTCCGTGCTGTCCAACTCAGTCTACCCCTCGTGGCACCCCACGCGCAACTGGGTGGTATTCTCCTCCAATCAGACGGGACAAGCCTTCCACATGATTGATCACGACAAGATAGAAGTGGTGGACTACGGCTCGGATTTGGTGTTCTACGACGCTGACAAGCAGCAAATCTTCAATGTGCTGAAAACGGAGGACTATCTGGAAACCTTCCCCTGCTGGTCGCCCGACGGCCTGAAGCTGTTCTACTGTTCGGCCTACGTTCCGGAATTTGTGGGCACCACCTCGGAGCAGCGGCAGGACATCATCACACGTATCTGCCGCAAGGTGCGCTACAACCTCATGAGCCTCACCTTCGACCCCGCCACGGGCCGTTTCGGCCAGCCGCAGGTGGAGCTCGACTGTGCCGCCATGGAGCGCAGCTGCGCCGTGCCGCGTGTCAGCCCCGACGGCCGCTACGTGCTCTTCACCCTGGCCGACTTCGGACAGTTCCACATCTGGCACTCATCGGCGGACCTCTATGTGAAGGACCTCCAGACGGGCGAGGTACGTCCGCTCCAGGCCACCAACAGCCCGGGCGTGGAGAGTTACCATGGCTGGAGCTCCAACGGACGCTGGATGGTGTTCAGTTCACGTCGCGACGACGGTTCTTACACCCGCCCCTACATTGCCTATTTCGACCGCCACGGACAAGGGCACAAGGCTTTCGTGCTGCCACAGCGCGACCCGGAACAAAATCTGCTGCTCACGAAGAGCTACAACGTGCCGGAACTGACGCGCGACGCCGTGCCCGTGTCGGCTGAGGAGCTGAAGGCCTGCGTCTACGACGATGACCACTGCGGCAAGGTGAATTACGGCGGACACAAGTAGCCCATCAGGCATCAAGTCCGTCCCCTGACCTGACACCTCAACATACCCTACAAACAACGGTTGGTTTTGCCGTGCCTCCCCTCGGAGTGCCGCGTCAAAGCCAACCGTTTTTATATCCTAATCCATGAAAGTGCGGGAAAAGTGCCCGGCCGTCACCCCCTACTCGTCGCGCCAGAACGCCGGGGTGAGCGGCAGCAGCAGGGAGAATATCTCCAGTCGTCCTGCCAGCATGAGGAAAGAGTTGAGCCACAGCGTCGCATCGTTCAAGGGGCTCCACGAGCTGAGCGGCCCGATGAAATGCCCCACGCTCGGCCCCACATTGCTGAACGAAGTGATGGCCAGTCCGAACGCATCGAGTAGCGAAAGCCCCATTGCCACCATCGCCAAACAGCTCAGCACGATGAGGAGGAAATAGACCACGAAGAACACCAGCAGCGTGCGCCCCATCTGCGCCGTCACCGTCGTTCCGCTGATGCGGGCCGGGAGCACGGCGTGCGGGTGGAGCATCTGGCGGAACTCCGCCCGCGTCAGTTTCCACACCATCAGGAGGCGCACCAGCTTCAGGCCGCCGCTGGTGGAGCCGGAGCAGGCTCCAAAAATGCTCACGAAGGTCAGGAGCAACCACACCGTGGGATGCCAGTTCATGAAGTCCTCATCGGTGAAGCCCGTCGTGGTCTGCAGCGAAACCGTGTTGAAGAAACCGCCGCGCAGGGCATCCGTGAAGTTCAGGCCGTCGACATAGTGCAAAATGCCCGCCACGCTGAGTGCCGTCAGCAGGAAAAGTGCCACGAAAAGGTGGAGTTCTTCGTCCTGCACGGCATCGCGGAAGCGCCGTTTGATGAAAAAGAGATACAGCAGCGTGTAATTGATGCCCGCAAAGAACATAAACACGGTGGAAATCCACTCCAGCCGGTCCGACTGGAAGTAGGCGATGCTCGCCGTGTGCGTGGAAAATCCGCCGGTGGCGATGGTGGACATCGCATGGTTCAGCGCGTCGAACCACCCCATGCCTCCCCAGTAATAGCCGGCGGTGAAGACGATGGTGAGCAGGAGATAGATGCTCCATATCCAGCGTGCTGTGGTACTGATGCGGGGATGCAGTTTCCCCATCTTGACCCCGGTGGATTCGGCCGAGAACAGTTTGAGGTCGCCGCCGCCCATGTTGGGCAGGATGGCGATGGTGAAGAACACGATACCCATGCCGCCAATCCAGTGCGTCATGCTGCGCCACATCAGTATGGAGCGCGGCAGCGCGTCCAGGTCGTCGATGACCGTGGCCCCCGTGGTGGTGAAGCCGGACATGATTTCAAAAAAGGCAGCCGCCACCCTCGGCTCGTAGCCCCCCACGATGAGGGGCAACATACCGATGAGGGTGAACACCACCCAGCAGAGCGACACGATGAGGAAGCCGTCGCGCCGCCCCATGCGGTTTTCGGCGTGCCGACCCGCCCAGCGCAGCACCATGCCCGCCACCACCGCCGTAGCGATGGCCGTCCCGAAAACCTCCGGGCGCTGCTCGCCGAACCACAGACCGAGCCCCATGCAGCACCCCATGAGCAGGGCTTCGAGATAGAGCAGTGTGCCCAACGCTTTGTAGATAATAGGCAGATTAAGCATTTCTTGGAAAAAGGCTTACTTGAAAAAACGTTCCAGTTTCTTGATTCCTCCCGCCAGGCAGAAGGCCACGACGGTGTCGCCCGGCATAATTTGCGTGGAACCGTTGATGAGCAGTCCCTCCCCGTTGCGCACCAGTCCGCCGAGCGTGACCGACGACGGCAGGTGGAGGTCCTTGACGGGATGGCGCACCACCTTCGCCTCGGGCGACACGGAAAATTCCGCCACATCGGCGTTGGCCACCGTCGAACTCTTCACCGACGTGATGTCCGCCCTGAGCATCATTTGGTAAATGTGACTGGCGGCGAACGTTTTCTTGTTGATGATGGTTCCAATCTCCAAGCTCTCCGCCATACCTATGTAGTCCGTGTTCTCCACCATGGCCACGGTTTTCCTCACGCCGAGCCTTTTGGCCGCGAGGCAGGCCAGGATGTTCGTTTCGGAGTTTTCGGTCAGTGCGACAAAGGCCTGCGCCTTCCGGATGCCCTCTTCTTCGAGCAGGGACAGGTCTCTGCCGTCGCCATGAATGATAAGCGTGTGCCGGTTGCGTACAACCTCGTTGAGCCGTTCGGCCCTTCGCGCGTCCTGTTCTATGATTTTGGCGCGCATATAATCGGGCATGGCGTTAACCAGGTGAACCGCCGTACTGCCTCCTCCCATGATAAACACGGTCTGCACGTCGGGATAGTCTTCTTTACCGGTCAGGTCGCGGATATAGCTGACATATTTCGGCGTTGTCATAAAGTAAACGATGTCTCCGTCGCGCAGGCAATCGCTTCCGTGCGGTATGACCGTTTCGTCGTCGCGTTTCACCGCCACGATGTGGTAGGGCGAGTCCGTTCCGCAGAGGTCTTTGAGCGGCTGGTCGAGAATTTGCGCATTGCCTCTCACCTTCACGGCCAGGAGGATGAGTGCGCCGTCCTGCACCTCCCACCATTGTCGGATCCAGGTACGTTTGATGTTGTGGAGTATTTCCTCGCCGGCCAACATCTCCGGGTAAATGATGGAGTCGATGCCCACGGTGCGGAAGAAGTCGCGGTGTTCGGGCAGCGTGTACTCATAGTTGTCCACTCGCGCCACTGTCTTTTTCGCCCCCAGCTTGGAGGCGAGCATGCAGGCCGTCATGTTGTGCGCCTCGTCGGGTGTTACGCCGATGAAGAGGTCTGCGTCGGACACGTCGGCCTCCCGGAGTGCCGAGATGGACGAGGGAGAAAGCGGAAGGGTGAGTATGTCGAAATTGGACGAAAGGTCTTCGAGTTTCTCGGGCGTTTCGTCCATCAGGGTGATGTCGTGGTGTTCCTTCGAGAGGAGTTTGGCCAGGTGGGTGCCCACGGCGCCCGCACCGGCAATGATGATTTTCATAGAGTAACAGACAATGTGGAAGCAGCCCGCAGCCTCGCGGGACAGAAATTGGGCTCCCGGGCCCGCCGACCCCAAATGAAACCGGCGGCCAAGGCCCCGGCTATGCCTTCAGGGCGGCTTGCTCCTTCCGGATGACTGACAAAATATGCGCTGCGTCGATGCCCACGATGGCGCGGAGCTCGCTCACTTTGCCGTGCTCCACAAATTCGTCGGGCAGTCCCAAGCGGGTGATGCGGAGGCCATATCCGTGGTCCTCCATCCACTCCAGCACCGCGCTGCCCATGCCCCCGGCGCGCACGCCGTCCTCCACGGTAATGAGGCTTTGGAAGTCGCGGCCAATCTCATGGAGCATCTCCTCGTCGAGCGGTTTGAGGAAACGCAGGTCGTAGTGTGCCACCTGCCACGCGGGGTTTTCCTCCTCGGCCCGGCGGATGGCCTCCGCCGCCTCGGTGCCGATGGGTCCGAGGGTGAGCACGGCGAGCTGCCGGCCCGGCTTCAGCCGACGCCCCTTGCCCACGGGCAGCGGCTCCAAGGGCACCTGCCAATCCACCAGCGAACCGCTGCCGCGCGGATAGCGAATGACGAAGGTGCCCACGCCGGGCTGCGTGGCCGTACACATCATGCGGCGCAGCTCGGCCTCGTCGTAGGGCGAGCAGATGGTGAGGTTGGGCACGGGGCGCAGAGCTGCCAGGTCGAAAGCCCCGTGGTGTGTTGGTCCGTCCTCGCCCACCAGTCCGGCACGGTCGAGGCAGAGCACCATGGGCAGGCCGAGCAGTGCCGCGTCGTGGATTACGTTGTCGTAGGCCCGCTGGGCAAAGGAGGAGTAGATGTTGCAGAAAGGCAGCAGTCCCTCTTTGGCCATGCCGGCGGCGAAGGTCACGGCGTGCCCCTCGGCAATGCCCACGTCGAAGGCGCGGTCGGGCATGGCATTCATGAGAATGTTCATGGAGCAGCCCGTCGGCATGGCCGGCGTAACGCCCACGATGCGCTCATCGGCGCGTGCCAGTTCGAGGAGGGTATGTCCGAACACATCCTGAAACTTTGGCGGCATGGGTTGGCGGGGTTCTTCCACGATGCGCTCGCCGCTCTCGATGTCGAACTTGCCCGGCGCGTGCCAGATGGTGGCTTCCTCTTCGGCGGGCTTGTAGCCCTTGCCCTTCACGGTGTGGATGTGGAGCAGTTTGGGGCCCTTCATGTCCTTAATCTCGCGCAGCACGCGCACCAGCTCCGTCACGTTGTGTCCGTCGGTGGGTCCGAAATAGCGGATGTTCATTCCCTCGAAAATGTTCTGCTGGTTGGCCAGCAGGGACTTCACCGAATTGTTAAACCTCAGGATGGCGCGCCGCCGGTCCTCACCCAGGAGTCCCCAGCCGCTGAGGCGTTGGGAGATGCTGAAGCGCAGGCGGTTGTACCAGCCCGAAGTGTGGAGGTGCATCAGGTAGCTGTTCATGCCGCCCACGGCGCGGTCGATGCTCATGTTGTTGTCGTTGAGAATGATGAGCATGTTGTTCGGCGTGTCGGACACGTTGTTGAGCCCCTCGAAGGCCAATCCGCCACTCATGGAGCCGTCGCCGATAAGGGCCACGACGTGGCGGTCGTTCTCGCCTTTTTTCACAGCGGCGAGCGACATGCCGAGGGCGGCGGAGATGGAGTTGGAGGCGTGGCCGCAGGCAAACGTGTCATACTCGCTCTCTACGGGCGAAGGGAAAGGGCGCACGCCGTGCAACTTGCGGTTGGTGTGGAAGGCGTCGCGGCGTCCCGTGAGTATCTTGTGGCCATAGGCTTGATGCCCCACGTCCCAGACAATGCGGTCGTAGGGCGTGTTGAACACGTAGTGCATGGCCACGGTAATCTCCACCGTGCCCAAGCTCGAAGCAAAGTGTCCCGGGTTGTCAGCCAGCTCGTTGATAATGTTGCGCCTCAACTCGTCGCACACCTTGGGTAGGTCGGCCACGGGAAGCTTGCGCAGGTCGGCCGGAGAGTTGATATTCGGCAAAAAGTCAAAAGTATTTTCTCGTTCCATGATGTAAAAAGCCGGGCCAAAGCCCGCCGTAAGCCATTTTCTCCCCTCGCCGTTCTCGCGTTTCGACGAGGAGCGATGGCTTGCAAAGGGCAAATTTATATTCTTTTGGGAGATTGGGCCTCATATCAGAGGCAACTTTGTTAAAAATCGAACGCTTTTGCCTACCGAACGCACTCCGGAAGCCGACACCCGGAGGGTCGGGGCGACAACTCGGCGAGTAGGATTTACAACTCGGCGAGTAGAAATTTCAACTCGTCGAGTAGAAAAAAATAGTCCAGGACTTTTTTTCGACGAATATGGGGAGGTGGAAAAGGGAGCAGACTCCGAAGGAAGAACTCTCCCTTTGGCCATCTCCAAGGTACACATTGTTTCGCTAATCGGCAAATCAGGAATTAGCATTTCAACCTTTCGCGAACGCTTCAAAGCAGGGGAATTTGGGACGGACGGCCTCAAAATTGCGGAGTTTTCTTTTGCAGGGACGAGGCTTGCACTACATTTGCAACAGGCTGACGCGCAAAGGACAACTTCCGGCGTAGCGTCTGTTTGAGGTGGATGGCTTGCCGCACAGCGTCAAAGCCGATGCAAGGCGTGCGCGATGAGCCCGCACAAATGCCGAAGCGCAGCCTGGCTCATTTATGAGGTTATGAGGTTATAAGGTTATGAGGTTATAAAGTTACTCGATGCGGCTATCTTGACTACCTCAAACAGTATTCTTATAACCTCATAACCTGGGAGCGAAGCGACCATAACCTTATAACCTTCAACTTTACATAAGATTGGCTACGGCTCGGCAATTTAAGCAAGCTTATTACACTCGCCTTGCACAATCTTTCGGAAGTACCGAAAGTTGAATCCCATCACCTTCCAAGCCCAAGCCTTAAACTTTTCCTCTCATGCAAATCACTCTTCTGCAAACCAATCCCCTGTGGCGCGACGCCGACCACAACATCGACGAAGCGACGCACCTGCTCAACGGGGTGGACGCCACGGACGTGGTGGTGCTGCCCGAAATGTGGGCCACGGGGTTCGACACAGAGCCTTGCGCCGCCACGTTGCGGGCTTCGCAGCGCGCACTGCAATGGATGCTGCTGACGGCCCGCGAACGCGGGGTGGCCATCGGCGGCACATTGGCCGTGGTGGACGATGCGGACCACACGTGGCGCAACCGTTTTTATTTTATCACCCCCGACGGCATCGCGGCCCACTACGACAAATGCCACCTCTTTACTCCTGCCCGGGAAGACCTGCGCTACCAGGCGGGCAGCGGGAGTAAAGTGGTGGCATGGCGCGGGGTGCGCTTCAAGATGCAAACGTGCTTCGACCTGCGCTTCCCCGAGAGCGGACGCAACGTAGCGGCCGACGCTTACGACGTAGTGGTGTATGCGGCGAGTTGGCCGGCTTCGCGCCGCACGGCATGGGACGTGTTGCTGCGCGCCCGGGCCGTGGAGAACCAAGCCTATTGCGCGGGCGTGAACCGCACGGGCTGCGACCCCGTCTGCACGTACAACGGCGGCTCAGCCTTGGCCGGACCGGACGGCACGGTGATGGGCCGACTGGACGACGCCACCGGCGCGCTGACTTTCACCATCGACACCGCGCTGACGGAGAAGATGCGCTCCAAGTTCTGCACGCTGGGCTAAGAAAGGCGGCGCAGCGGAGGGAAGCGGCGATGCAGCGGAGGCAAGCGGCGGCGCGGCAGCGGCATGAGCCGTTACCGGCCCAGGAAGTCGTAGACGATGGGCATGACAATGCTGTCGTAGTCGGCCGTGCCGCCCATCATGCTGCCGAAACCGCCGAGGTTGGCTTCGTTGAAGCCGTGGTTGGCTCCCTCAATGACGTGGAGGGTGGCGTTGGGGTAAAGTCCGACGGCCTTCTCAGAGTTGCTGATAGGCACAATCCAGTCCTTGGAACCGTGGAGGATGGCGACGGGCCGCGGAAAGGTGCCTATGTGCTGCCACACGTCGTAGTCTTTCATCGCATCGATGAATGCTTGGCTCATGCTGAACATGCTGCCCATGTCGCCCCACGAGCCGCCCCACGAACCGCCCATGCTGCCGCCCCAACCGTTCATCAGGTCGCCGAACTGGCGCACGAGGTCGGGCATGTTGAAGGCGGGATAGAAAAGAATGAGCCCTGCCACCTTTTCGGGCTCGTCCTCAGCCACTAAGGCCGACACCATGCCGCCCAGGCTGGAGCCGAGCAGGTAGACGCTGTCGGGATGGACCACGTCGAGCCCCCGCACGGTGGCGAGCACGGCCTTCAGGTCGTTCACCTCGGTGAACACGGTCATGCTGTCGGTGCTGCCGTCGCTCTGGCTCTCGCTGCCGCCGCCGCAAAAGTCGAAGCAGTAGGCGGCCATGCCTTTCTCGGCCAACGAACGGGCGTAGCCGCGCATCGCGGCGTGGGAGAGGGAATAGCTGTGGGAGAGGATGACGGCGGGCACGCGCTCGCCGGGCCGCGCCTTGGTGTAGAGCAGACCGTAGATGCGCTGGTTGCCGTTCATGCACCAGAGTTCGGTGCTGTCGAGCACGGCTTCGGCCGGCTGTTCGGGGATGGCGGTGGTGTCGGTCACGGCATCATCGTCGGCGGGCGGCAGGATGCTGTCCTCGTCGTCGGAACATCCGGTTGCCATCGGGGCAACCGTCAGGGCAACGGCCAGTGCGGCCTGCCACAAGTGTCTGATTTTACGTTGCATAGTTTAGGGTGTTTTTTTGAATGAGTGTCAGGGATGTTACTTCAGCAAGTTAAGCCCCCTCAAGGCCGGACTTCCGGCAAAAAGGCGGCACCCGGAAATGCCGCGACGGGATTTCCGGGTGCCATAGGGTTGTTCAGGTTTTATTTCACGTTGCCCACTTTGATGAGGTATTCGGCAATCTGCACGGCATTGAGGGCTGCGCCCTTGCGAATCTGGTCGCTGACGAGCCAGAGCACGAGTCCGTTGGGGTTGGCCAGGTCCTTGCGCACGCGGCCCACATAGACGGGGTCTTTGCCGGCGAGGAAGAGGGGCATGGGGTATTCCTTTTTCTCAGGATTGTCCACCAGCACGAGCCCTTCGCCGCCTGCGATGGCCCGGCGGGCATCCTCCACGCTGATGGGCTCCTCCGTTTCGAGCCAGATGGCCTCGGAGTGGGAGCGGAGCGAAGGCACACGCACGCAGGTGGCGGAGGTAAGGCAGTCGGTGTGCATGATTTTCTTCGTCTCGTGGTACATCTTCATCTCCTCCTTGGTGTAACCGTTGTCCTGGAACACATCGATCTGCGGAATGACGTTGAAGGCCAACTGGTAGGCGAACTTGTTGACGGTGACCTCCTCGCCGGCCAACACCTGGCGATACTGTTCCATCAGCTCGTCCATCGCTGCCTGCCCCGCGCCGCTGGCGGCCTGATAGGAGGCCACGTGTACGCGCTTGATGTGGCTCAGGCGCTCGATGGCCTGGAGGGCAACGACCATCATGATGGTGGTGCAGTTGGGATTGGCGATGATGCCGCGCGGACGCTCCAGTGCGTCGGCAGCGTTGCACTCGGGCACCACGAGGGGCACATCCTCGTCCATGCGGAAGGCGGAGGAATTGTCAATCATGACGGCTCCGTACTTCGTGATGTCGGCTGCAAACTCCTTCGACGTGCCTGCGCCGGCCGAAGTGAAGGCTATGTCCACATCCTTGAAGTCGTCGTTGTGCTGAAGCTCCTTCACGGTGTACTCCTTACCACGGAAGGTGTATGATGTGCCTGCACTGCGTTTGGAACCGAAGAGCAGCAAGTTGTCAATGGGGAAATTGCGCTCGGCCAACACGCGCAGAAATTCCTGGCCGACGGCACCGCTGGCGCCTACGATAGCTACATTCATGTGATATATAATGATTTTGTGTTAGCTTCCCAACCGATTTCCTATGTGCCGTTCCCTTTGGGAAAAGCGGCCGAAATCGGTCATTTTTCGCGGCAAAAGTACAACTATTTTTGAGAAATAAAACGGCAACTCCTGATTTGTAAAGTGCGGATAAGGCTGTTTGTCAGTTTTTTTGCAATTTTGCCCACAAAATAAAGCCTTTTCCGGCCGTTTTTCATGCCTTTTGCCTTTCCAAACGGTGTAGTTCTGCCTTCGGAGCCGGACTTTCGGAAAAGAGAGTTACCTTCCAACTTCCAATCTCCGCAAAGTGCCCATAACAGACCCTACCTGGATTTTCTTCACGGTGCTGGCCATCATTCTTTTTGCGCCCATGCTCCTCGAACGTCTCCACATTCCTTCGATTGTGGGGATGATTTTCGCGGGCATCCTCATCGGGCCGCACGGCTTCGGCGTGTTGGAGCGCGACGGCAGCTTTGAGCTTTTCGGCAAGGTGGGGCTATATTATATAATGTTCCTGGCGAGTTTGGAGATGGACCTTCAGAACGTGCAGCGCATCAAGGGGCGCGCCGCAGTGCTGGGCTTGTTGGGATTTGCCATCCCCATGCTGCTGGGCTACGCCGCCAACGTGTGGCTGATGGGCTTCGGCGTGGCAGCGGGCCTGCTGATGGCGGCCATGTACGCCTCTCACACGCTCGTAACCTACCCCATCGTGCTGCGCTACGGCCTTTCGCGGCTCAACAGCGTCAGCATCGCCGTAGGAGGTACGATTGTGGCGGACACGCTCACCCTCCTGGTGCTCGCCGTGGTGGGCGGCACGTTCAAGGAGCAGGTGACGGGCTTTTACTCGCTGTGGCTCGTGGTGAAAGTCGTCATCCTGGGCCTCATCATCATCTACACTTTCCCCCCATTGGGCCGCTGGTTCTTCCGCCGCTACGACGAGAGCGTGGTGCAGTACGTGTTCGTGCTGGTACTCGTGTTTCTCGGTGCCGGACTGATGGAGCTGGTGGGCATGGAGGGCATCCTGGGCGCATTCCTTGTGGGCATCGTGCTCAACCGCCTCATCCCGCCCGGCTCGCCGCTGATGTCGCACATCGAGTTCGTGGGCAACGCGCTGTTCATCCCGTATTTCCTGATTGGCGTAGGCATGATTATCAACCTGGGCGCACTGATCAGTCATGAAGGTGCCGTCATGATGGCCGCCATCATGGTAGCTGTGGGACTGGCCGGCAAATGGTTGGCGGCGTTTGCTACACAGAAAATTTTCCACATGTCGGCCGACGAGCGCAACTTGATGTTCGGCCTCACGGGAGCCCGCGCCGCTGCCACGCTGGCCGTGGTCCTGGTGGGCTACCGCATCATCCTGCCCGACGGCTCGCACCTCCTGGGCGAAGACGTGCTCAACGGCGCCATGATGCTCATCCTGGCTACGTGCATAGTCAGCTCGTTGGTGACAGAGCGCACGGCTCGCAAACTGGCGATGAAGCGCCACACGGACCCGGCGGCGCAATCGCTCGACGCCAACGCGCCGAACCGCATCCTCCTCGCGCTGAACAATCCCGAAACGATGCCTTCGCTCGTCAACCTCTCCCTCATGATGCGCACACCGCACATGCCGGCGCCCATCACCGCGCTCAACGTGGTACTGGAGGACGACCCGACGGCGCGACAGCAGGGCTTGGAACTCCTGGAGCAGGCCACGAAAATGGCGGCGGCGGCCAACGTGCGCATACAAACGCACAGCCGGTGGTCGGTCAACGTGGTGAGCGGCATATCGCACACGATGAAGGAAAATACCGTGTCGGACCTCGTCATGGGCCTCCACCAGAAGGCGCGGCTCACGGAATCGTTCTACGGAAAACTGAGTACGGACCTCCTGGCGGCGGTGGATCGACAAATCATCATCTACCGCGCCACCATTCCGCTCAACACGGTGCGCCACCTGCTGGTGCTGCTGCCGCGCAAGGCGGAGTTTGAACCGGGCTTTGCCCACTGCATGGACCGCATCGCCATGTTGGCGCACAGAATAGGGCGCGACATGGATGTGTACAGCGGAAAGGAAACGCTGACGGCGCTCCAGACGTACCGAAGTCGCCGCGAGCGCAGCATCAACGTGGGCTACCGCGAATATGTTTCGTGGACGGACTTCCTGCCCCTGGCCCACGACTCGCGGCCCGACGACCTGGTGATTTTTGTCTGCGCCCGCCGCGGCACCATCTCGCACCACAGCTACATGGACCGCCTGCCGGACCAGATAGAGCGGTACTTCTCCGCCCGCAGCATCATGCTGCTCTATCCGCACCAGCCGGCCGCCGAAGCGTTGAGCACGTCGACCATCCGCTCGGGCGTGCCGCTCAAGGTGAGGTAGCCACCGCCCGCGCCACCACCTGTTTACACCTTATTATATACGCGCACGCACGCGCGATAGGCGGACCTGCCCGCCGAACTTCACAGAACTGCCACCCAACCCTTCGTTTCTGCCGAAAAGCACCTGCCGGAAAACCGCTGCCTCGCAGCTTCCAAAATTCATTTTCAAGCACCTTTCACGCAAAAATATTTGCGCGAAACAACTTTTCTGGCTTAATTTGCAGCGTTTCAGCATTCTTCACGCAAATTTTTCGACATTGTACATGCAAATCCAAGGAATTACCATCGAAGGCTTTGCCAATATTGGGAAAGTGCAGTTAGATTTCAGCGAGATGAACGTGCTCATCGCCCGCAACGGCTATGGCAAGAGCAATGTGCTGCGCGCCATAGAATTTGGTGTGCAGTTTCTGGCAGCCAACGAGAACAAAAGGCGGCAGATGCTGGGAGAAAATTGTTCGCCGCTCAACAAGTCGATTGTACACCGGGACTTTGCCATGGAAATCAAGGGGAACACCCTGACGGATGGCATTTCAACCGATTTCCGCTACGGGTTCAGAGCTGCGTGGCACACGTCGCAGGCCGAAGGGGGCATACGCGAGGAATGGTTACTAATGAAGGAGGCGCAGAAACCGCGTTTCCGGCAACTGCTCCTGCGGCAAAACGCCACAGCATGCCTCTACGCTCCCTCGGTCAAAGGACGGTGCGCCAAACCGCTGGAGGTGTCGAGCCTACAGCCGGCCCTGCATTTCTTTGCCATGAGCTACCAGGTGTTCTTTCAGGACCTGGCCCGGCAAATCACCCAAATAGCCATCCCCAACCTCGAAACATTGGACAATCCGGAAAACTATTTTTCAGCGGACGGGAACAAAGGCATCGACATCCTGGGAGGCAGGACCATCAGCGAATACCTCTACCACCTGAAACTGAACGACAGAAAAAGCTATGACATCCTGACCGACGGACTGATGCAGCTGCTACCAGGAGTGGAGGAGCTGTCGGCAGAAGCCATCACCCTGGCCGACGGACAAAGCCAACTCTACGACATACGGGTGAAGGAGGCACAGAACATCACGGCCACCAGCATACGCCAACTGTCGAGCGGAAGCAAACGAATGATATGCTTGTTCACATTGTGCATCGCGGCGCAAAAACAAGAAATTCCCTTGATCATGATGGAAGAACCGGAAAATTCAGTCCACCCCCGACTGATGGAAAACCTGGTGTGCACGCTGCGGAGCTATGCCGCACAAACCAAAATCCTGATGACAAGCCATTCGCCCTACCTCATGCGCTACATGCAGCCGGAACAGATGTACTTCGGACTGCCCTCTCCCGACGGATTGGCGCACTTCGCAAAAATCAACCCTGCGAAACTGGCCTACCTCTACCGCTATGCTGCCGACATGGAGCTGACCATCGGCGAATTCATGTTTGATTTCATGCTCGACCTCGAAAACGATACCGAAAAACTGCAAAAAATTTTTGAACTCCCGGCATGAAAAAGAACAACAAGGATATCCCGCGGCACATCGTGATATTTGTGGAGGGCGACACCGACGAACTGTTTTTCAAAGCCTTGGTTGAACATTACAAAAAGGTAAGCCAAACGCCATTGTTACCGTGTCAGGTGTGCAACCTGAAGGGAGTTACCAGGTATTCAGGCAAACTGCTGGCCAAACTGAAGAACGATTTTTTGCCGGAAGCGCGCAAGAAGAACTATCGCATACAGGCCGTCTGCTGCTCGTACGACACGGACGTATTCGAGCTGAAACATCCGCTGATAGTGGACTGGAAGCAGCTGGAAAAGAACGTCAGGAAACTGGGCATCGAGCATTTCGTGCAAATCGGCGTGGAACATGCCATAGAGGATTGGATTCTTGACGACCTGCAAGGCATCTGCCGGTTTCTGAAACTGAAAGAAATGCCGAAAACACCGAAAGGGAACAACGGATTTGAAAAGCTGACGGACCTGTACGCCAAGGCTCACAAAACATACCAGAAGGGCTTTGCCACACGCGAACTCATCGCAAACATTGATATGGACATCATCATCCGCAAGCGCAAAGAAGCACTGCGCATCCTCGAACAAATGTTGCCAATCACCCTCCCTACAGACTGAAAAACCTCATTCGCCACCCACTCCCCCGCCCCGGCCCTCACAAGTCCAGGACTATTTTTTCCTACTCGCCGATTAGAAAAAAATAGTCCTGGACTTTTCAGGCACAAGTGGCGGACTTGTAAAAGGCATTCGCCGACACACCCGCCGCAACCGTCGACTCCGACGGCGCATGCCATGGAAGCAAAACTTAAAACTCAATAAAACAAAGAGCAAAATCCGCAGTTTCAAGATTTTGTACGTACTTTTGCAACTTGATTAGGAACGTACACGCCCAACGGACATGAAAAAAATCAGCTTCAAATGCCTCGTGGCCGCCATCATCGCCTCCCTGACGATGAGCTCCTGCGACACGACGAACGACTCCGAATATACCCCCTCACGCGACTGCCTCATCACAGCAGTAACCATGGGGACGCTCAAGCGCACCGTACACACGAAAGACGCGCAGGGACAAGACAGCACCTACACCGTTTCCGTTAACGGCGCACTCTACCCCGTTTACATCGACCAGCTCGAAAACCGCATCTACAACGCCGACTCGCTGCCCGTAGGCACCCACGTGGACAAGGTGGCCTTCACCACGTTCACCGCAAAGAACTCCGTGGTCATCAAAAGCCTCACCACAGGCAACGACACCCTCTTCTCCGCCACTGACAGCACGGACTTCAGCCGCGAACGTACGTTCAAGGTGTGGAGCGAGGACCTGCTGTCGAGCAGGGAGTACACCATGGAGCTGCGCGTCCACCGCGAGGAGGCCGACACCTTTGCCTGGCAACGGATAGCGGAGGGCACGTCACTGCCCCTGGCCTCCTTCGTGGAGAGCCGCACGCTCTGCCTCGACCGCTCGCTCTACGTGTTCGGACAGCTCTCCGACGGCAATGCACAGGTGGTGATGACCAACACGCAACAGCCGGATTTTTCTTCGGCCATCCTCCTGCCCAACGTGGCAGGCCAGGCCATCAACGCACGCTCCGTGCAGTATTTCCACGGGGCCTTCTATGCCTTGGCCGGTAACCGCTTAGTGCGCTCCGCCACCGGCACGGACAACTGGAGCGAGGTGCATTCGGAGCTCAACCCCGACATGCTGGCCACCGCCTACGGCGACAGCCTCTACGCACTGGCCGACGGAAAACTCTACGCCACGGCCGACGGCACACAATGGACGCAGTGCCTCACAGACACGCCTAACGCCTTGCCGCAAACGCAGATTGCCGCAGCAGCACAAAGCCAACGCATCGACCCACAGACCGTGAGCGTGATAATGACAGGACAACGCGGAGGCGAACCCGTGGTGTGGCGCCACGACGTGGACCTTCTGGGCAGTTACGTCTACCCCTGGATCAACCTTCCCCAAACGGAGGAGCTCGGGGACTATGCCTGCCCGCTGCTCCACAGCACCCACCTCACGGCCTACGACAATGCCGTGGTGCTCACCGGCGTGACCGATGCGCACGAGGTGGCTCCGCTCTACGTGAGCCGCGACTACGGACGCACCTGGAAGGCCGACGAATGGAAAAAGCCTTACCTCACGGGCGTAACGGCCATCTCGGCCGCCGTAGACGCCGACCAATATCTCTGGCTCGTATGCAGCGGCACGGGAACGGTATACAAGGGACGCATCAACCGCTTGGGCTGGAAGGACAACCCGACACGTTTTGAAGGACAACAGGCCGCCCAATAACCCCGACGGCGAAACGAACTCACGCAATCTACCACCCGACAGTGCCTGACATGAAACGCCTACTCCTTCTGCTGCTCCCGCTCTTCGCGCTCACGGCATCGGCCCAAAACGACGAAACGGTGTACCGCCTGGAACTGGGTGGAGGCATCGGACTCGGCACCGGCCACACCGACCTGAAAGGGAAATGGGCCGCCAACGTGGCCGCCATCGCCCGCTTCCCGCTCAACCCGCGCATGGCGGTGAAGACGCAGCTCTCTTACCTCAACCTGAAAGGTTCCACCGACGGGCTGAAAAACTTCTATCCCGCCCAGCCCGACGCTGCGGGCACGGAACGTTTGCAGTATAGCGTGAGCGATGCCGTCATCGACGTTTCGGCACTCTACGAGCTCCACTTCCTGCCCTACGGCTACCAGCGCGACTACAAAGGCCATTGCCGCTTGGTGCCCTACCTGCAAATGGGTTTCGGACTTACCTATGGCAAGGCCGGAAAAGCATTCACCGCCAACATTCCCTTGGGAGTGGGCGTGAAATATAAGGTGGCCGAACGCCTCAACCTGGGCCTCGACTGGCTGGTTCACTTCACGCTGAGCGACAAGCTCGACGGCCTCGAAGCACCCTTAGGCATCAGCTCTTCGGGCTTCAGGAACAAGGACCACTACTCCGCACTCTCGCTCACGCTGACCTACGACCTGAACCCGCGATGCCCCACCTGCAACCGCGACTGACGGACCTCCCGCCCCGGCTCGCCGCTTTTTCATTCACCAGACAAGACCTCTCGCAACTTATGCAAACAGCAAATCTACGCATTCCCGATCATATTGCCATCATCATGGACGGCAACGGACGCTGGGCCAAGGCCCGCGGACTCAACCGCAGCATGGGACACCAACAAGGCGTGGTGGCCGTCAGAGAAATCACTACGGCCTGCTCAAACCTGGGAGTGAAATTCCTCACGCTCTACACGTTTTCCACAGAAAACTGGAATCGCCCCGCCGACGAGGTGGCGGCGCTCATGTCGCTCATACTCACTTCCTTAGAGGAGGAGCTGTTCATGAAAAACAACGTGCGGATGCGCCTCATCGGCGACCTCAGCCGCGTTCCCGACGTGGTGCGAGAGTCCATCCTCGGATTGCAGGAACGAACGGCGGCCAACACGGGCCTGACCATGGTCATCGCCCTCAGCTACAGCGCACGGTGGGAAATCACCGAAATGACAAAGGCCGTAGCCGCCGATGCCGCCGAAGGAAAACTCCAACCGCAGGACATCGACGAGGAGTACATCTCCCAACACCTGGCCACCAACTTCATGCCCGACCCGGACTTGCTCATACGCACCGGAGGCGAACTGCGCCTGAGCAACTACCTGCTCTGGCAGTGCGCCTACACCGAACTCTATTTCTGCGACACTTTCTGGCCCGACTTTCACGAGGCAGACCTCATGAAGGCCATCGAATGGTACAACAACCGCGAACGACGCTACGGCAAGACCAGCGAACAGGTGGCAGAATAAACCTACTCACTCCAAGCCTCTTACTTTCTATCACAAAGCCCATGAACAGTTCACGCTTTCTGCTCTGTATAGTTGCTGCCTTTGCCTGGCTCACGGCAACGGCTCAAACCAACACATCCACCGAAAAAACGCCCAAAATAACCTATACGGCCAACCACCCGCGCTATGTGCTGGGCGGACTGACCGTGAGCGGGGTGAAAAACTTCGACGAAGAACTGCTGAAGCACATCTCCGGACTGACCGTGGGCGAAACCTACGAAATTCCCGGCCCCGACATCAGCGAGGCCGTCAGAAAATACTGGAGCCAAAAGCTCTTTTCCAACGTGCAAATCGAGGCGGACAGCATCGTGGCGGGAAAAATTTACCTCCACGTGAAACTCACCGCACAACCCCGCATCTCCAGCATCAACTATACGGGCGTGAAGAAAAGCGAACGCGAGGACTGCGAAAAGATTATCGGACTGCAAACCGGAAACCAAATCACCACCGACATGGTGAACCGCGCGGAACACTACATCAAGAAACATTTTGTGGAAAAGGGCTTCAAGAACTGCGAGGTGAACATCGTACAACGCGAGGACGTGACGGGCGACAACCGCGTGCTCGTGGACATCAACATCAACAAGAACGAGAAAATCAAAGTCAACCGCATCTACATCTCAGGCATCGACCCGAAACACGAGAACAAGCTCAAGCGGGCCATGAAGAAGACGCACGAGAAAGGATTTAAGAACTGGTTCCGCTCCA
Organism: Bacteroidales bacterium; assembly: GCA_004552195.1. The sequence goes on from SFPC01000008.1 coordinate 19,317, forward strand.
AGAAGTTCCTGCCCGAAAAATACGAGGAGGACAAGGGCCTGGTCATCGAAAAGCTGAACTCATGGGGCTATCGCGACGCACTGCTCAAGAGCGACAGTGTGGTAACGGTGGACGAAAAGCACGTGGACGTGTACCTCGACCTCTACGAGGGCAAGAAGTACTACCTGCGCAACATTTCGTGGGTGGGCAACACGGTCTATAACTCCGACCTCCTGCAACACCTCCTGCAGATGAACCACGGCGATGTGTACAACCTGAAGCTGATGAACAAACGCCTGCGCGAGGACGAAGACGCCATAGGCAATTTGTACTACAACAACGGCTACGTGTTCTACAACCTCGACCCAGTGGAAATCAACATCGAGGGCGACAGCATCGACCTCGAAATGCGCATCAGGGAGGGGCAGCAGGCCACCTTCAACCGCGTGCGCATTGCAGGAAACGACCGCGTGTTTGAAAACGTCATCCGACGCGAGCTGCGCACCAAGCCGGGCGACCTCTTCTCCATGGAGAGCATCAAACGCTCCGTGCAGGACCTGGCACAGATGAACCAGTTCGACCCCGAAGCCTTGCAGAGCCAACTGTTCCAGAACATCAAGCCGGACCAGGTTACGGGAACGGTGGACATCACCTACCCCCTCGTTCACAAAGGCGGCGACCAGATTGAACTCTCGGCGGGATGGGGACAGACAGGCGTCGTGGGACGTGTGGGACTCAAGTTCACCAACTTCTCCATGCAGAGCCTCTTCAACAAGGGCCGCAAACGCGCCGGATTTATTCCCCAGGGCGACGGGCAGACGCTCTCGCTCCAGGTGCAGAGCAACGGTACGTATTACCAAAGCTACGGACTGTCGTTCCTGGAGCCGTGGTTTGGCGGAAAACGCCCCAACCAGCTCTCACTCTCCATCTCATACAGTAAACAGAGCGACATCAACTCCAACTACGTCAACCAGAATTATTACAACAACTACTACAATTATCTTTACGGCTACGGTTCGAGTTCAAACTACTACACGGACGCTTACGACCCGGACAAGTACGTGAAAATGCTCGGCGTGAGTCTGGGATTTGGTAAGCGTTTGCGGTGGCCCGACGACTACTTCACCTTCATGGCGGAGCTTTCCTACACGCGCTACATGCTGAAGGCTTGGCAGTACTTCCTCATCACAGACGGTAACTGCAACAACATCAACCTATCGCTCTCGTTGATGCGAAACTCCACGGACCACCCGTTCTATCCGCGCAAGGGCTCCGACTTCCTCTTCTCCGTGACCGTAACACCGCCCTACTCGCTCTGGGACAAAAAGGACTACAAGAACCTGGCCAACAACTACCAAAGTGCCAACTACCAACGCGAGGCACAGGAGAAGTATCGCTTCATAGAATACCACAAGTGGAAATTCAAACTCCGCACTTTCACCGCGCTGACCGGTGCAGTGAAGGCGCCGGTCCTGATGACGCGCCTCGAATGTGGCATACTCGGTGCTTACAACCGTTACAACAAGTCGCCGTTTGAAACGTACTACGTGGGCGGCGACGGCATGTCGGGCTACTCCACGGGCTATGCCACGGAAACCATCGGCCTTCGCGGTTACGACAACGGCTCTCTCTCCGGCAACTCGTCGTGGGGCGCCTACGCCTACAGCCGCATGACGCTGGAGTTGCGCTACCCGTTGATGCTGGAAAGCTCCACGTCCATCTACGCCCTGGCCTTCGTGGAAGGCGGTAACGCTTGGGAGAACGTGAAGGACTTCAATCCCTTCGACATGAAGCGTTCGGCCGGCGTGGGCGTGCGCATCCTCCTCCCCATGGTGGGCCTGATGGGTATCGACTGGGCCTACGGTTTCCAGAAACGCATCAGCGGCTACAGCGGCACGGCCGGCGGCTCACAGTTCCACTTTATCATAGGCCAAGAATTCTAACAAATCAAACCTAAAGGCAATGAAACGACTGTTATTCCTCTTAGTCATCGCCCTCTCAACGGCCTTCGAGGCCGGGGCACAGAAGTTCGCACTCGTCGACATGGAGTATATTCTCAGCAACATCCCCGCCTACGAGCGTGCCAACGAACAGCTGAACCAAACCTCCAAAGCCTGGCAGGCTGAGGTGGAGGCGCTCAACACCACCGCTCAAACGCTCTACAAAAACTACCAGAACGAAAGCGTCTTCCTGAGCGAGGCACAGAAGAAGGAGCGCGAAAAGGCCATCGTCGACAAGGAAAAGGAAGCGGCCGACCTGAAAAAGAAATACTTCGGCCCCGAAGGCGAACTGTTCAAGAAGCGTCAAAGTCTGGTGGAGCCCATCCAGGACGAAATCTACAATGCCATCAAAGGCATCGCCAACGCCAAAGGCTTCCAGCTCATCCTGGACCGCGCGTCGGACAGCGGCATCATCTTTGCCTCACCCTCCATCGACATCAGCAACGAAGTGCTCGCTAAACTCGGCTACGCAAAGTAACCTTGCCCGCAGTGGAACAGCCCATGAAAGCCGTCGTTCCACTCACTCGCCAACGTCAGCAAAGCACTCGTGGACTTTCAAAAAATAGTCCTGGACTTGTAAAAAAATATCCTGGAGTAGAAAAAAATAGTCCAGGACTTGTGCAACCAGCCCCGAAGCCTGCATTCTGTCGGCCTCGGGGCTGGTTGCAATTTTCCATAAAATAGGCTGCACCTCAGCAATGCAAAAGCAAATCCTTCGGCTTTTCTTTTGCTATTGCGTTCGGTTTGCACTATCTTTCCATAAAATAGGCGGCGGCTCGGCATAGAAAATCAAAAATCTTTTGATTTTCATTTTGCTATGCTCTCGCCTTGCACTATCTTTGCCGGCAAAATTAAAAACAGACACTGAATGTTCAAGAAATTATTGCTCATCGTGCTCTTCGCAGCACCTCTCAGTCTCTGCGCACAGAAGTTTGCGCACTTCGACTACGCTTCTATTATGCAGTCCATGCCCGAGGCAAAAGCCGTACAGGCTGAGCTCGAAACGCTCTACAAGCAGTATCAAACGGAGTTGGAAAACATGCAGAAGGAGTTCCAGACCAAAATGGAAAAATACCAGAAGGAGGACACCGACGCTACACCCGCCAACATCCGCGAACGCCACAACCAGGAACTGCAGGAAATGTACCAGCGTCTCCAGCAGGCTCAGCAGGACAACTCCGAAAACTTCCAGCAGGAACAGCAGAAGAAGATGCAGCCCGTTACCCAAAAAGTGATGGATGCCGTCAATGCTGTGGCACAGGAAGGTGGCTACGTTTACATCATCGATAAAAACGGAGCGCAGGGTGCAGGCATCGTTATCAACGAAACGCTCAGCACCGACGTTACTTCGACCATCATGAAAAAGCTCGGCATCACCGCCTCCACGGCTAAGCCTGCCGCAGCACCGGCCAAGTAACTCCTAACAAGATTCTTGTATTCATTTTCCTCTATTCATAAGATTTAGATGCATCGCTCGGCACATTGGCTGTGAAGCCCATGTGCCGTTTTTAATAAAGCTCCACATGATTACCCTACGCAACATCCATAAATCCTTCGGCCCGCTCGAAGTGCTCAAAGGCATCGACCTCGACATCCGGGCCCACGAGGTGGTCAGCATTGTCGGACCCAGCGGAGCCGGAAAAACCACCCTGCTGCAAATCATGGGCACACTCTACAAACCCGACGCCGGAACCGTGGAAATTGCCGGCGAAAACGTGCTCCAACTCTCCGGAAACAAACTCTCACGCTTCCGCTGCGAACACATCGGCTTCGTGTTCCAGTTCCACCAGCTGCTACCCGAATTTTCGGCCCTCGAAAACGTGATGATACCCGGCATGATAGCACGCCTCGACCGCACCGAAACGAAACGACGCGCCATGGAGTTGCTCGACTTCCTCGGACTCGCCAACCGGGCCGACCACAAACCTGCACAACTCTCCGGTGGCGAGAAACAACGCACCGCGGTGGCACGCGCACTCATGAACCGCCCGGACATCATCCTGGCCGACGAACCATCAGGCAGCCTCGACAGCCACAACAAGGAAGAACTGCACAAACTCTTCTTCAAACTCCGCGACGAGATGGGGCAGACCTTCGCCATCGTTACCCACGACGAGACCCTGGCCGCCCTCACCGACCGCACCATCCACCTGGTCGACGGACTGGTGGCCGAACCGACGGCCGCACTCTAACCCGCCCGCCCTCTATTCCTTCCACCGACAACTCACCTCCACCCCATGATCTCACTCGGCAACTACAATACCCTCCGCATTACCCGTTTCACCGAACACGGCGCCTACCTCGACGGCGGCAGCGTCGGCGAAATACTCATGCCCAAGAAGTACGTCAACCCCCGGCTGCGGCCGGGCGACACCGTAGAAGTGTTCGTCTACCTGGACCAGGGCGAGCGGCTGGTAGGCACGCTCGAAACGCCACTGGCCCGCGTGGGCGACTTCGCCTTCCTGCGCGTGGCGTGGGTCAACGAGTATGGCGCGTTTCTCGACTGGGGCCTGACGAAGGACCTCTTCGTGCCCTTCCGCGAACAGAAGATGCCCATGCAGCAAGGCCGCTCCTACCTTGTCCACATCCATGTGGACCCCGAAACACAGCGCATCGTGGCGTCCGCCAAGGTGGAACGCTACCTCCAACGCGCCACCACCAACCTGTACCACCGCGGACAGGAGGTGGAAATCGTCATACAGCAAAAAACACCGCTGGGATTTAAGTGCATCGTCGACAACCGCTGCCCCGGACAGCTCTACGACAACCAAATCTTCGACGTGCAGCCCCACGCCGGCGACGTGTTCACCGCCACCATCGTCAACGTGAGACCCGACGGCAAGCTCGACCTCTCCCTGCAACGCATCGGGAAAGGACGCTTCCGCGACTTCGCTGAACAACTCCGCGAAGCACTGAAAGAAGCCGGCGGCTCGCTACCCGTGACGGACCATTCCTCACCCGAAGAACTGCAACAACGCTTCGGAGTAAGCAAAAAAACTTTCAAAAGAGCAGTAGGCACACTTTATAAAAGTGGAGAATTGCTTCTTGAACCTGACAAAATCACGCTGATTAACGAAGATTAACGCGGAAATGCGAAGTAAATGCGAAAAAAAGTAGGGATGGACTTGGTTACTTTTGGAAAAGCCCTTACTTTTGCATCGTCTTCAAGAAAGAAGAGCCGCAGCGAGCGGCCAACTTCTACAAACAAGATAGTTTTTTCATCTCTATATAAGTTCTGTGAGGCAACTGTGCGTTGGGAAACGCGTAGTTGCCATTTTTTGTGTACACGCCGCCGCCCGGGCCGCCACCCCCGGGGCAACAACCCCGGCCTCCCATCGATTTTCAAGGACAACAACATAAACAACCTCTGACAACTTATAATATTTGTCCCTGTTGTCTTGAATTGCTTTGACGACAACATAAACAACTAAAGACAACTTTGTTTCACTTGCAAGAGGTTGTTTCTTGTTGTCTAAGTTGTCGTCAGAATTTGAGGACAACAACATAAACAACTAAAGACAACTTTTATAGCTTCCAAGAGGTTATCACTTGTTGTCTTTGTTGTCGTCAAAATTTAAGGACAACAACATAAACAACTATAGACAACTTTGTTTCACTTGCAAGAGGTTGTTCCTTGTTGTCTTTGTTGTCGTCAAAGCAATTCAGGACAACAGGGACAAATAAAAAAGTTGTTATTTGTTGTCTTTGTTGTCGTCAAAAAAAGTCCAGGACTATTTTTGCGGGGTCGGCGAGTAAGAAAAAATAGTCCAGGACTATTTCGCACGACATCACGACTATTTTCGCACGCCTCCACGGCCATCTCGCACGCCTCCACAACCATCTCGCACAGCCTCGGCGGGTTGTCGCAGTACACGTGGGCGGCCGGAACAGCCGGGATGAGATGCCGCCACCCCTCCGCCGTCCTAAAACACAGGACGAAAAAACATAAAATCAGCTTCATTGGCTAATTTTTCCAACCAATAGAAAAAAATCCAAGGGAAATGACTTAACTTTGCGCCAAATGAAACGCAGGCCGTCAGTTAACCTACCCATTAGGCTAAAGCGGACATTCAGGTTACACAACGCCCCACTTCATCCTCACCATTTTCGAGCCTATTTAAAACCTTACTCACATGAACGCTACCTCCCAAGCAGAAAATTACAATACGTCGCAAGACTCTGACTTGATGAACCTTCAGGACCATTTCTTCCTCTGTCTTTCACAGTGGCGTTGGATTCTGCTCTCCGTCTTCCTGTGTTGCGGCATTGCCCTTTGGCACATTCTCACCACCCAGCCGGTGTACCAGCGCACGGCCACCATCATGATAAAGGACGACAGCAACTCCAGCATGATCAACGGCAGCGTGGGAGCCGTGTTCTCCGATATGGGAGTCGGCGTTACGGAAAGCAACGTTTACAACGAGATGCTCGCCATCCAAGCCCCCGCCCTCCTCACAGAAACCGGTAAACGCTTGGACTACAACGTGAACTACGAAAAACCCGGCACCTTCCATTCCATTCCCCTCTACGGCGAACAGCTGCCCGTCAAGGTGATTTTCCACAGCCTCACCCCCGAAGACTTCGGAACCCTCACCCTGACCCTCAAGGGCACCAACAGCTTTGAATTGTCCGAATTTACCTACAACGGTGAGGAGGACCCGCAGGAGCGCGTCATCAAGGGACGTTTCAACACCATGATCAACACCCCGCTGGGCAAGATTACCGTGTTGCCCACCGCCGGCCTGCGCGACTACTTGGAGGACAACCGCCCCATCGCCGTCAGCCGCAGCGACTATTACAGCATGACGAACCGCATCGGCGCCAACCTCAGCACGAACTTGGCCGAAACGAAGGGAACACTCATCGCCATCACCTTCAGCGACGTGCTCCCGCAGCGTGCAGAGGACGTCATCAACACCCTGCTCGACGTGTACAAAGAAAAATGGGTGGAGGACAAGAACCAAATGACCATTGCCACCTCCAAGTTCATCACCGAGCGTCTCGGAGTGATAGAGCGTGAGCTCGGCGACGTGGACCAGAACATCTCTTCCTACAAAAGCTCACACCTGCTCCCCGACGTGAAGGCCGCATCGGGCATCTACATGCAGATGGCCCAGGAGAACGCCAGCGAAATCATGAAGCTCAACACGCAGAAGGCCATTGCCACCTTCGTGCAGTCGTTCCTGAAAGAAAATGTCAAGAACAACCAGCTCCTGCCCGTCAACACAGGCATCGACAACCGCGGCATCGAACTGCAAATCAACGAGTACAACAACACCCTGCTCGACCGCAACAACCTCGTGACCAACTCCAGCGAAAAGAACCCGCTCCTCGCCACCTACGACCAGAAGCTGGAATCGCTGCGCTCCTCACTGCTCACCGGCATCAACAACCTCATCGTAAGCCTCAACACGCAAATCAAACACTGGGAGCAGAGCGAAAACCGCACCTCGGAACAGATTGCCTCCAACCCCGAACAGGCCAAATACCTCCAGGCCGTGGGACGCGAACAGAAGGTGAAGGAAGCCCTCTACCTCTTCCTGCTGCAAAAACGCGAGGAGAACGAACTCTCACAAGCCTTCACGGCCTACAACACGCGCATCATCTCGCCTCCATGCGGCAGCATTTACCCCGTGTCGCCCGTAAGGCGCAACATCATGCTCATAGCCTTCGCCATCGGCCTGGCCATCCCCATCGGCCTCATCTACCTGCGTGAATCGCTCAACACCAAACTGCGCGGACGCAAGGACCTGGAAAACGTGAAGGTGCCCTTCGTCGGCGAAATTCCCTTCTGCAAAAACCGTCACGTCAAACGCGGCCTGATGTTCTGGAAGAAGAAGAGCGAAACGGGACGCCACCTCGTGGTGAAAGCCGGTGTGCGCAACGTGGTGAACGAAGCCTTCCGCATTGTCCGCACCAACCTCGAATTTATGCTCCGCAACTCCGACGGAAAGGTCATCCTCATCACCTCGTTCAACCCCGGCTCCGGAAAATCGTTCATCACGATGAACATGGCGAGCAGCTTCGCGCTGAAAGGCAAGCGCGTGCTCGTTATCGACGGCGACCTGCGCCACGGAACCTCCTCAAAGTATGTGGGCACCCCCGAAGAGGGACTCAGCGATTACCTCAGCGGACAGGTGGACAACGTGCAGCGAGTGATTGTGCAGGACTACCACAACCCGACGCTCTACGTGTTGCCCATAGGCACCATGCCGCCCAACCCCACCGAACTGTTGCAAAACGAGCGCATGACTTCCGCCGTCAGCGAGCTGCGGCAGCAATTCGACTACGTCTTCATCGACTGTCCGCCCATCGAAGTGGTGGCCGACACGCAGATACTGGCACCTATGGCCGACCGCACCATCTTCATTGTCCGCACCGGCTTGCTCGAACGCTCCATGATCCGCGAGATAGACAAGCTCTACGACAGCGCAAAGTACCCCAACATGTCGCTCATCCTCAATGGCTCGAAAGGCCACGGCGACCGCCACGGCTATCGTTACCGTTACGGCTACGGATACGGCTATGGCTACGGTTACCACTATGGAGGCGACGAAAAATAACCCTCTGTAACACAGACGGCCAGCGGAAGCCCCTCAGCTTCCGCTGTTCTTTTATTTACCAAAGCTTATGTGGCCATTTTCTAATACGCAAAAGATAAAACGCAGCGGCGTGCTGCAAAATTTCACCGACTGGCATTGCCACATCCTCCCCGGTGTGGACGACGGAGTGCAGACCCCGGCAGAAAGTCTCCGAATTCTCGAACGCTACGAGCAGGCCGGCATTCGCGAAGTATGGTTCACCCCCCACATCATGGAGGACATACCCAACACCAACGAACGGCTCACGCAACGCTTCGACGAGCTCCGCGCCGCCTACAACGGCTCGCTGCGCCTCCACCTGGCGGCGGAGTACATGCTCGACAACCTGTTTCGCCAGCGGTTGGAGTCGGGCGACCTGCTGCCCATCGGTCCCTCCGGCAACCACCTCTTGGTGGAAACGTCCTACTTCAATCCGCCTTCGGGGCTGCATACCTTGCTGCGCTCCATCCGTTCGGCGGGCTATATGCCCGTGCTGGCCCATCCCGAGCGTTACACCTACATGGACCACGACGACTATGTGCGCCTCAAGGAAGACCCCATCGTGTTCCAGCTCAACCTGAGTTCTTTGGTCGGCCTTTACGGAAAACACGTGCAGGCCAAGGCGCGCAAATTCCTGGAAAACGGTTGGTACGGCCTTTGCGGCACGGACCTGCACCGCCTGTCGATGCAAGAACGGCTGTGGAAAAGTCCCATCCCCAAGAAGCTCCTGCCGCTCGTCGCCGACCTCCGCCATTAACCCCTCCCCGCCACCGACGCCACCGCCGCCCATGTCCCGCAACAACCCAAACAACAGGGACTACAACCTGAAAAACAAATTATTGGTGTCCCATGTTGTCACAGTTGTCGTCCTACATTTTTCACAACAACAAAGACAACGAATACAACTCAGGACAACTAACAAAAAGTTGTTTCATGTTGTCACAGTTGTCGTCCAGTCCAAAAAATGGCGGCAGGAAGAAGGCTCAAAAAGTTCGCCACTTGTCGTAAAAAAGTCCTGGACTATTTTTTTCTACTCGTCGACTTCGGAAAAATAGTCCGGGACTTTTTTTGTAAAGAATAAGGTAAAAACTTACCTTTGCCCCGAATTAGTTTGCCTCGGTGTGTATACACAGCAAAAACTCCGCCTTTAGCGTGAAACACATGCCGCGTATTGGCCGCAAGGCAACCCCTATCCAGTCAACAACCAACATGAAACTATGGGAAAAGTCGGTACAGGTAACCGACGAGATAGACCGCTTCACCGTGGGCCACGACCGCGAACTCGACCTCTACTTGGCTCCATACGATGTCATGGGTTCCATGGCACACATCACTATGCTCCACAGCATCGGCCTCATTGCCGACGACGAACTGCCGCAACTGCTGCGTGAGCTCAAGGAAATTTACCATCAGGCCAAAGAAGGAAAATTCGTTATCGAAGACGACATTGAGGACGTCCACTCCCAGGTAGAACTGATGCTCACCCGCCGCCTCGGCGACATGGGCAAGAAAATCCATGCCGGCCGTTCGCGCAACGACCAAGTGCTGCTCGACCTCAAACTCTTCACCCGCGACCGGCTGCGCCACGTGGCAGAGGCCGTGCGCCGGCTGTTCCTCACCCTGCAACAGCAGAGCGAGCGTTACCGCCACGTGCTCATGCCCGGCTATACCCATCTACAAGTAGCCATGCCCTCGTCCTTCGGCCTGTGGTTCGGAGCCTATGCCGAAAGCCTGGCCGACGACCTCCTGCTCCTGCAAGCCGCCTACCGCATGGCCAACCGCAACCCCCTCGGCTCCGCTGCCGGCTACGGCTCCTCCTTTCCCCTCGACCGCGAAATGACCACCCGCCTGCTGGGCTTTGAAGGGCTCAACTACAACGTGGTCTATGCACAGATGGGCCGGGGCAAGCTGGAACGCACCGTGGCCGCCGCCCTCGCCGGCGTGGCAGGCACGGTGGGAAAGCTGGCTTTCGATGCCTGCCTCTTCAACTCACAGAATTTCGGCTTCGTTTCCCTGCCCGCAGAGTGCACCACCGGCAGCTCCATCATGCCCCACAAGAAAAACCCCGACGTGTTCGAGCTCATACGTGCCCGCATGAACCGCCTCCAGGCACTCCCGCAGGAGCTGCTCCTCATATCCAACAACCTGCCCTGCGGCTATTTCCGCGACCTCCAGGAACTGAAAGAGGCTTACCTCCCGGCTTTCGACCAACTCATCGACTGCCTGGACATGGCCCGCTACATCGTGGAGCGCATCAGCGTGAACGAACACATCCTCGACGACCCGCGCTACGACGCCATGTTCTCCGTGGAGGAAGTAAACCGTCTGGCCGCCGCCGGCACCCCCTTCCGCGATGCCTACAAGCAGGTGGGGCTCGCCATCGAGGCCGGCACCTTCCGACCCGACAAACACGTTCACCACACCCACGCCGGCAGTTTGGGAAATCTCTGCAACGACCACACCGCCCGGCGCATGGAACAGCTGTGGCAGGAATTCGGCTTCGACCGCGTCGAGGCCGCCGAGCAAGCCCTGCTGGCCTGAGGCCGAACCCACACACCGCTCCGCCCATGCACCGTTTCCTCACCCCACTCCTGCGGCTCCTGCTCCGCACCGCCCTCGCGGCGGCAGCCGTGATGCCGGCCCTTTGCGGCTGTTCCTCCGATTCCGAAGACCTCTACGCCCACGAGCGCGCCTTCTTCAAGTACAGCCCCGTGGTCTCCGTCCACCAACTCCACACGGCGATGAACAATCCCGGGATGTTCTGCCGCATCACCTTCAGCACGCAGACCGTCAGCTTCACCGCCCCCGACGGTTCGACCACTCCCGTACAGCGTTTGGCGACCGAGGTATACGGCACGCCGGAGTACGTGGCCGGCTTCGTGGTAGGCACGCCCTCCGTGCCCGACATGCAGATGCAGTACGCCCCCGTGGCCTACGATCTGGCCTGTCCCGCCTGCTACGAAGACGCCCTCATCACCAAATCCCTCCAGTTCGCCGCCGCCGAAACCCTGCGCTGCCCCCGTTGCCAGCGCACCTTCGACCTGGCCAACGGAGGGCTGCCCACCAGCGGCGAGGGCAACCGCTGCCTGCTGCGTTACCGCATCAGCTACGCCAACGACTGCGTGGTCATCGTCAACTGACCCTTCCACACGGCCCCGCCGCCGGCACCTTCCGCAACCTCACGCCGCCACACGCTGCAATCCTTCAGCGCAGCGCGCGCCAGGGGAACCCCATCCCCGAAGCACGGCACCGGCGACCCCGAAAAAAAGAACTATTCTCCTGAAAAAGGAACTTATTCATTATTTTAACCTATAAATATTATGCAAAAACGCTCTTTACTTCTGACATCAGCCCTGCTGGCGTTAGGTTCGGTGCAACTCTGCGCCGACGAGGTGAAGCTCACCACCGGTCTCGCCGTGGGTGAAAAGCTCACGCTCGCCCTCAACGCCGACTTGGCCGTTTCCCTCAACTGGGACAACGGCTCGGTGGACTCATTCGTATCCGACGGCTCACTACAAACCATTGACGTGAAAGACGCCGGCCTGACCATCACCACCACCCAGGGAAAACTCACCTCGCTCTACGTGCAGGGCAACCAACTCACTGCCCTCGAACTCACCGACGCGCCCCACCTCCGCGAGCTCTACGCCGCCGACAACCGGTTGGAGTCAGTGGCCGTCAACTCCGTGCCCACGTTGCAAACAATCGACTTGCAGAACAACCAACTCGTCGCCTTCAACACCAACCAGCTCACCGAACTGAAATCGCTCAACGTGGCCGGCAACAACATCGACGGCACTTCGCTCAAAATCAACTCCTCGGCACGTCCGCAGCAGCTCATCGTGGCCGACAACGGCATCTCCTCACTCCCCACCGCCTCCGTGCTGAGCAAAGTGCAGACCCTCTGGGCACAGCACAACGCGCTGACCACCGCCTCGCTCACGCAGAGCAAAGACCTCCGGTCGCTCTGTCTCTCAGGCAACCAGATCAAAACGCTCACCCTGACCGAAGCACCCCTGCTCGCCGATGTGTGGGTGGAGAACAACCAGCTCAAAACCCTCGACCTCAGCAAGGGCTCACCCGCCCTCGTCTCCCTCGCAGCGGACCACAACCTGCTGACCGAAGTGCTGTGGGACGCACAGTGCCGCACCACTTGCTCCTACGCTTACCTCAACAACAACGCGCTTTTCATCAACTCCATGCCCCCGGGCGTCATGGCCGGACGCACCATCCACATCAACAGCGAACCCATGGAGCCTTACGCCATGGAAACGCAGTATGAGCTCAGCACACTCTACGACTGGAGCACGCTGATTGCCAAGAACGGCTGGGGACTTAACTCTTCTGCCACCTACACCCTTACCGACCGCGACGATTATACCTTGGTTAAGGGCACCGACTTCACCGAATCGAGCAAAAAGTTCAAGTTCACCACCGCCCATGCCGGCGTGGTACTGACCGCCTCGACGAAATACTACACCTTCAGCACCACCCCGTTCAACGTGGGCGTGATTGAAGGCATCGAGACCGTCAACTCCGGCGCCGACTCCGCCACCTTCCTCACCGCACGCGGCACCCTGAGCCTCCAAGCCGAGGGTGAAACCGCCGTCAAGGTATACAACGCCGCCGGCGTATGCGTAGTCAACAGCCGTGTCGCCGCCGGCAAACACAGCTGGCAGCTGCCCTCCGGCATCTACGTGGCCAACGGCACCAAAGTGCTGGTTCCCTAACCCGCAAACGGTACAACGGCGACCACAAGGCTGCAAGCCATGCGCCGACTGCCCCACTTTTTGCAACGTTTCACCTCATCATTCATCAGCATTTCGGAGAGTAAAAAAAACAAGGTGATGAAATCATAAAAACTTCCGAAGCGGCCACATGAGTTGCCTCAACCGGTAGGACGATTGCCGGGGAGCCATGCGCCCCTCACCTGATCACCTTCCACACTCCCTACCTCCGAAACATCAATCTTTTAATATTATCCACACATGAAACTATATAAATTAGCCTTGGCGGCCCTCGCACTGGCCGCACAGACGGCAGGAGCACAGTCGCTGAAGTTGGATGCCGACGACACGAAAGCTCCTTACCTCATGACAGCCCAGGACACCGTAACCCTGGCCTACCATGCCGGCTTCACCACCGTGCCCGTGCTCGGCAACGTGAGCGACTACACAGTCAGCAAGCCCGAGAGCGGAGCCGAATGGATTAGCTACCGAAAGGAGAGCAACGGCAACCTCACCGTCTTTTCCGACTACTACTACGACGCCACGCAGCCCCGCTTCGGCAGTCTCACCCTCACCACCCCCGATGGCAGCTACAGCCGCCAGCTCACGGTGAAGCAGAACCCCAACACCTCCGCCGAGGACCTGGGTGACATCAAACGCGTCATAGCATCCGGAAAGGCCGACTCCGAACAAAACGGCGAAGGCATCGCCAACAGCTTCGACGACAACACCTCCACCATCTGGCACTCCAACTGGGGTGGCTGCACCATGCCCACCAACGTGCAGTTCACCTTCAAGGCTCCCGGCCATGTGGACTACATGATCTACACCCCGCGCACCGACAGCAACAACGGACGCTGGGGCGAAATCACCGTCTACTACGCCACCAAGTCCGCGCCCACAAAATTCATCAAGGTGACCGATGCCGACTGCGGCATGAGCGCCAGCTCCACCCGCGTGGACTTTGGCGAAGGCGGCATTGACGATGTCTACATCGTGAAGGTATCTATCAAAACGGCCGGCAACAACTTTGCCTCCTGTGCCGAAATCGGCTTCTACGAAACCGACAACTCGCTGGCCGAAGCCATCGGTGACGTGTTCACCTCGCCCCTCTGCAACGAGCTGAAGCCCGGCATCGACCAGGCCACAGTGAAGAACATCGCCAACCCCTACCTCCGTCAGCTGGCCCTGGCCATGCTCGACGGCAACTACTCCACCGAGTTCCGCGTGGCCGAGTTCGGCTGCTACGAAACGCGCACCACGCTCCAGCAGAGACTCAAGACAAGCTGCGCCTACGACATGTATGAAAACCCCACCGGCATCTACTTCAACAAGGGCGACAACATCGTGGTCTTTGCCGAAGGTATTGACAAGGCTCACCCCGTCAGCCTCTGCATCGCCAACTTCAGCAACGAGAAGGACATCGCAACGGAAGGCCAGACTGGCAGTTGGTACGCGCTCCAGAACGGTCCCAACGTCATCAAGGCCGTTAACCGCGGCAACGGCTACGTTTCTTACTACTCCGACGACTACACCAACGCACCGAAGATTAAGCTGCACTTCGCCATGGCCACCGAAACCGGCTACTTCGACGCTTCGCGCCACACGAACGCCGACTGGGTGCGCCTGCTGGCCAACGCCAAGAGCGACATCTTTGACATCCTCACCCAGCGTATGCACGTGGCCGCCCCCATCGCCAACCTGAAGAAGCAAACCCCGAAGGACGGTGAACGCCTCGCCGCCATCTACGACGATCCGCGAACGCGAAGTGATGGGCCTGCCGCAAGCCGGCATCGAGCCCGCCAACCACCAGTTTGCCCGTCCCGTCAAGGGCGGCATGTTCGCCGACGGCATCGGGGCGGCCGCCTGGTTTGGCGGCTTCGACGGATGGGTGAAAGCCAGCGACTTCGGCTACTGGGGCTTCGCCCATGAGCTGGGCCACGTCAATCAGATCAGCGGCTTCAAGTGGAGCGGCTGCGGCGAAACCACCAACAACATCTACTCCGCATGGGTGGCCCACCGCACCGGCAGCACCGCAACCTTCGGCAAGGGATACCACAACCTGGAGGACGAAGAGATCGGCATCGAAGATTACAGCTGGACACGCGGCGGACGCTTCGAGGCTTACATGGAACAAGCCGTGCGCATGGGCAAATGCTGGCAGCTGCAGGACGGCCCCGACTACTACGGCAACGAATTCAACTACAAAGACGTGACCGATGAGGACGAGAACGGCAAGTCCCTCGGAACGGTGAACACAAAGACCCGCAACTTCGACCACTTCGTGAAGGTCATCCCCTTCTGGCAAATCACCCTCTGGAGCGAAGATGCCGGAGGCAACCCCGGCACCATGGGCCGCCTCATCGGCTCCTACCGCGAAGGCTTCGACTTCACAAAGTTCAACACCAACGGCAAGCAACAGGTGGAAATGATGCGCCGCCTCTGCGATGCAGCACAGTACAACCTCCTCCCCTTCCTTGAAAAGGCCGGACTCAACAAGCCCATCAAGGCATACATCGAGGACTACGGACCGGGCTGGAACATCATCACCCAGGAAATGCTCGACAAGCTGAAGCAGGAAGTGGAGAGCAAGAACTATCCCGAACCCCCCGCCGCGCTTAACTTCATCAACGCCTACAACTACACCCGCTTCCGCGACAAGGTGGCACTCACCGACGCCGGCCTGAACCAAGGCTGCTCCGCGCCGAGTAACAACCGCGTGAAGGTGGACAACGACGTGTGGGCCGGTGCCGTGGGCTATGAAACCTACAACCGCAAGGGCGAGCTCATCCGCCTCACCGTCTTCGGTCTGGGCGATTCGAAGATGTCCTCGCGCTACACCTACGTCCTCTTCCCCTCCGGCGAAGATGCCAGCTACATCATGGCCGTAGGCTACGATGGCACCAAGGTGAAGTGCTACGCCAAATAAACATCCCGGCCTCACAGGCCGACAAAGCCTCAGAAGTGGGCGGAACGTTAGCGCGTTCCGCCCACTGTTTTTATACCCTTTCCCCGCCCTTCTCCCACCGTTTCCCGCCGTTTTCCACGCCCCCTCCTTACCGTCCGCCCCCTGCCGCCCGGCCATTTCGAGGAACGAAAAATGACGTTGAAAAGTCCTGGACTATTTTTTTCAGGTCGCCGAGTAGAAAAAAATTATTCAGGACTATTTTTCACCACTCCCCGACTTTTTCCCCCTTCTTTCCACACCCTTTCCCCGCCTCCCCGCGCCGCCCACCAGAGCATTCCGGCCGTCCCGGCCGCCGCCGCACGCCCGTCCCCACCCTTCCACACCCTTTCCCCGCTAACGACATCACCACCCCTTTGTGTCGCCTTCTGACACAAACTGCGCACCTTTTGCCTCTTCGATGTTTTCTTCACCTCCCCTTTCTCCCACATATTCATCCCCGGCGTGCCCTTTCGCCGTTTTCAATCCCATAATTACACATCCGAATGCAAGGTTTAAATATCAAAACGCAACTTTTTAATTTAATAATCCTTAATTATTTCATTTTATTCAACATTTTTCGGTCCTCTCGCGTTCCCTTTTAACAGTAAATCCATAGTTTTGTACCACCTAAACAGAACTTATAGTGCGCAGAGCCTAAAGTTCTGTCTCTACCTAACCTTACTGAAAAAAATTACTTTAATTCTTTTAACTACTTACAATGAAAAAAATTACATGTTTACTCTCATTGCTCTTGCTGTGTGCAGGCGCAATGAAAGCCACAGCGCAGAATCTTCTGGATCGCAGTGGCTGGACTGTTACAACCTCAGGCGAATGTGATGACAGCGGCTCTGGTCATGCTGCTGCCATTACTGATGGCAACACGGATTCTTTCTGGCATTCCAATTGGGGAGGTAACAATAAATCCGGTGATGAAAGTCAGAATTTGCCCCAATTCTTCCAAATTGATTTGGGCGAAGCACAAAACTTCCAAGGTTTTGCCTATATGCCTCGCTTTCAGAACGGCGCACCGGCTAATGGTTCTGTAACTTCCTTTGAAGTTTATGTTAGCAACACTCCTTTTGTAACGCCCAAAGACGGAACCACGTCTATTGATGCCTCAGTAAAAAATGCAGCTACCATTGTAACAGAAGTTCAAGCCAATCACACACCTTATCTTACAGGTTCTATTGACTACACCGGCCGAACTTCCAGCAAATACTACACATTCAGTGCTGAAGCTGCAACGAGTGCGCAATATGTATTATTTGTAATTACCGGTTCTGGCGGAGCAAGACCCAACCTATTTGGTAGCTGTATTGAATTCTATCTTTCTGCATCCGATGCTGCTACAACTTATGAAACCTTAAATCAACCTTTCTTTAAGGAACAGCTTAACACGTTGCTGACTCAAGCAAAGAGCAACATTGGCAGCACACCGGGAACTTATTCTCAGACTTCCATTGATAATGCTCAAGCAGTTTATGACAGCGAAACCGCAACAGCTGATGAAATTGAAGCTGCCAAGAACGCACTTCTTCCCAATCAGCCGCAAGCAAACGTTGTCTATCGAATCCTTTCCGCTTACACGGGTTATGAAACAAACCAACATGTAAAGAAAGCTATGTACAGCAACGGTACTAAACTGATGTGGGGCACAGAAGCGACGAGTGATGCCAGTCAGTATTGGTTGCTCACTCCGAACGGCGACAACACGTTCACCATGCAGAACATCGATGATGATTTGTATGCCACTAACGACCTCACTATGAATACCACCGGAGCCGGTCAGGTTAAATTAGTCATGACAGAAGCCGGCGTATTCAACATTCGCATTGGTAACGGTGGACCGTTGCATACCGAAGGACATGGAGGTGGTAACGGCACAGGCGGAAGAGTGGTTAGCTACGGAACTTGGGGTTCAGAAGGTAGTAACAGCGCTTCTTCATGGAGAATCGTAGAAGCTTCTTATGAAGAAATGAAAAGCATTTCCAAATCCGCTCATGCCTTTACCACTGCATACGGTAGAATTGTCAATGACTACGTCATAACGGAAGAAGATGCTAACGCCTTCAATTCTGCACTGGCAGCTGCAAACACAACTGAAGAAGCTTCTCAGGTACTTCGCGAGCAATTACCCATCAAAATAGATAAAGTTGTATTGTCTGCCGACAAATATTATCGCATTGTCTGCCTTAGCCCCAAAACCAATAATGATGGAGATATTAACTACAATACGCTGACAAGAGGTGCTAGCAATGTAGTTACCACTCCTTATAGCAAATCTAATGTAGACCAAATCTGGCAATTTGTTGAAACAACCGGTGGTTATAAGCTAAAGAACGCCAATGCTGGTCAATACATTGACAACGTGGTAGCAGGTAATGGCTTATCATTCCGTGCTAATCTGTCAGAAACTGGTGATGTGCTCACCTTATCTGAATACTCTGCCACTCACTTCCGCCTGAATGGCGAATCCGGCTATCCTATCTTTGCAGAAAACCATCCTTCGGAAAATTATGCAGTAGGTGCATGGAATAGTGGCGACAACAGTGCTTCGTCATGGTATATCGTTGAAGTAAACGACCTCGAAGTGGCCCTCCACACCGTGGATGGCGTTTCCTACGCTTCGGCTTACCTGCCCTTCCCCGTACAAGGCGAAGGTATCTACACGGGTACCATCGACGGCAACGGCTCTTCGCTCGACATGACTGCACAGACAGGTGTAGTGCCCGCAGAAACGGGTATCGTCATCAAGAGCCCCTATACGACAGCTACCCTCACCATCGGCGGCACGGCTGACGCTGACGTTACCGACAACAGCCTCAAGGGTACGCTCACCGCTGTGACCGAAAACCTCACGAGCTACCTCGTGCTCGGCGTGAGCAACGACAATACCGGCATCGGCTTCTTCACTCCCAGCGAAAGACTCACCACCATCGCCGCCAACAAGGCTTACCTCCTTGCCGCTGAAGTGCCCGACGCACCGCACGCCCTCGCCATGAACTTCGGCGGTGAAGCTACCGGCGTTGGCACTGTCATCACCGAGAACGGCATCCAGAGCAACGCTCCCGTGTTCGACCTCAGCGGCCGCCGCGTGATGCAGACCGTGAAGGGTGGTCTCTACATCCAGAACGGAAAGAAATTCATCGTTAAGTAATCATCATCTCTCAAAATTCAGACATCATGAAAAAAACTTATATAAAGCCCTCCGCCACTGCCGTGGCCCTGCAAATTGAGGACGCTATCCTGACCGGTAGCACCTTTAGAATCAACAAGGGAGAAAAGACCGACGAAGCCTTCTCCGAAAGTAAGGGATGGAGCTACGACGACTGGAGCGAGGAATAAAGCGCCGCTAAGGCACAACTGACCATCTCCACCGGCCATGCGAACAAGTTTCGCGTGGCCGGTGCTTGTTTTGACGTCTATCAAGCCGATTTCGCAAAATGTTTGCTACTTTCGCGCCAGAAATAAAATAATTCAAGTTTCGCAAGTGTAAAGGTTATGAGGAATAAGGTTATGAGGTTATAAAGTTACTGTTAGAAGTTTTCGCATATCAGAAAAGACGATACAGAGAGCGAAGCGACCCTAACCTAATAACCCATAAGTTTCGCACCCCGCGAAACTTGAAGCATAACTGTATGTACTGCATGAAAACCTATATCGCCACACTGCTCCTTCTGCTCTCTGCCTCGTGGGCCTCGGCCCGCACGCTCGTCAGGCCGCTGCCCCAAGTGCCGGACTCCATCGCCGTGCCCGACACGGCGGACGCGGAGATGGCGGAACCGTTTCCCGAAGACCACCGACCGCTGCGCGAACGTCTCCAATCGCTGCTCGAAAACGACATCTTCGACCGCACGCAGGTGGGGCTGTATGTGTACGACCTGACGGCGGACACGCTCGTCCTGGCCTACCACGAAAGGCAGTGTATGCGCCCGGCATCGAACGAGAAACTGGTGACGGCCATCACGGCACTCTCCACGCTGGGCACGGACTACAAATATGAAACGCGGCTGTTGGCGGACGCTGTACCGACGGACTCGGTCTTCTCCGGCCGCCTGTACGTCCGGGGTGGCTACGACCCGCTGCTTGACCGCGACGACCTGCGCGCCATGGCGGACTCGCTCCTCTCGCTCGGAGTGCGCCGACTGGCAGGGGCGGTGTGGCTGGACCGCTCGATGAAGGACGGGAAACAGTGGGGCTGGGGATGGTGCTGGGACGACAAGGAGGTGCCGCTGGACCCGCTGCTGTGCCATAACCGGGCGGACTTCGCGGAACGGCTGCGGCAGGTGTTCACCGAAAAGGGCATCGCGTGGGACGGAACGGTGCAGGACGGCACGGCACCCCAGGGGCTGACGACGCTCTGCGTGCGCCGCCACACACTGGACGCGGTGCTGCTGCCCATGATGAAGCAGAGCGACAACTCAATGGCGGAGTCGGTGTTCTACCAGTTGGCGGCCCACGGAGGGCAACGCCATGCGGGTCGCAAACAGGCGGTACGCCACATCGAGCGGTTGGTGCGCGAGCTGGGCTTGGAGCCCGACCACTACCAGTTTGCCGACGGCTCTGGCCTCTCGCTCTACAACTACCTCACGCCGCAGCTCCTGGGTCGTCTGCTGCGCTATGCCTACGCCCACGAACCTGTGTACCGCCACCTGCTCCCCACCCTGCCCGTGGCGGGCGAGGACGGCACGCTGCGCAAACGGATGCGTGGCACGGAAGCGGCGGGCAACGTGCAGGCGAAGACGGGAACGGTGGAAGGGGTCAGCACGCTCTCGGGTTACTGTACCGCAGCGAACGGCAACCGCCTGTGTTTCAGCATCATGAACCAGGGCATTCGCCACACGTCGACGGGCCGCCATTTCCAGGACCGCCTGTGCCGCGAGCTGTGCCGGTAGCCGCCGCCGCTCCCGCACCACAACAAAAAATTTATTGACGACAACGAAGACAACTTGGGACAACTAATTATTGGTTGTCATGAGTTGTCTTTTGTTGTCCCTGTTGTTGGAAAAAAAAATTGACGACAACGAAGACAACTTGGGACAACTAATTATTGGTTGTCATGAGTTGTCTTTTGTTGTCCCTGTTGTTGGGAAAAAAAATTGACGACAACGAAGACAACATCAAACAACATTTATTGCGTTGTCAGAAATTGTATAAGTTGTCATTGTTGTTGTAAAAAATAATTGACGACAACGGGGACAATCCCGCACAACCCATAAAAGTTGTCTGAGGATTGTCCCCGTTGTCGTGGAGGGCGCCGCGCTCAATACTTCATCGAGAACGTCAGGCCGCGCCGCTGCATGTCCCGGAGCGTGGGGGCGAGGCGCAGAAGGAAACCTTCCCACGAACGAACGGCGGACGGACTCCAACCCACCTCCGCCAGCGCCATGGCACGCGGATATGCTTGGTAATAAATGCGCTCCGGCGAGTTGATACACTCGCTCCACAACGTGCCGGCCACGCCAAAAAGATTGTTGCGCTCAAACTCCTCGCCCAAACCCCAGGAAGGATCGAGCGAATAGGTGCTCTGGAGCGACGTGACGGGCATTCCCCAATTCACCTCCGGCATGTCGCCCGGCGCCATGGGATAGTCGAGATAACAATGCTCGCCGGGACAGAGCATGATGCGCGCATTGTTCGCCATGGCCGCCTCGGCAGCCGCACGTGTCAGGCCGTGACGCCAGGCAAAGGTGACGCAGCCCGAGGGAATGCGCTTAAAGTCCGTTTCGTACCAGAACATGGGCGTCTTGTCGTACTTCGTGCGCAGCGTGTCGATGATGCGGCCGAAGAGATGCTCCTGCAAACGCCAGTTTTCCGAGCGGTCGGTCGTCGTGATGCCGAGCTGCTGCTTCAGCTTCAGGCAGTTGGGGCAAGAAGTCCAGCAGTCGAGTGCCGGGTTGCCCGCCTCGTCACCCCCCAGGTGGACGTAGGGCGAAGGGAACACGTCGGCCAGTTCGCGGAACACGTTGCCGAGAAATTCATAGGTAAACTCGTTGCCGGGACACAGCAACTCGTCTGACACGCCGCACGTAGTGCGCAGAGGCACCCGACGAGCGTGGCAGGTGAGTTCAGGATAAACGTGGATGGCGGCAACCTCATGGCCGGGCATCTCTATCTCCGGCACCACCTGCACGTGGTACTGCGCGGCAAATTCGACCAGCTCGCGCATCTGCTCCTGGGTGTAGTACCCGCTGTCGGGTCTGAGCATATCGTCCATGCCCACGCGGCTCGAAGCCTCGGCAGTGAGACGCGGATAAGTCTTGATCTCGATGCGCCATGCCTGGTCGTCGACGAGGTGGAGGTGGAGTGCGTTGAGCTTGTAACGCGCCATTTCGGGGACAAAGGCTTTCAGATGGTCGAAGGGGATGAACGTGCGGCAGGGGTCCACCATCAGTTCGCGGATGTGGGTGCGCGGCGTGTCGGAGATGACGAGTTGCGGAACAGACTGGCAACAGGCCGAAGAACCGTCGGCGCGCAGCAGCTGGTCGAGCGTCATGAGGCCGTAGAACACGCCGGCTGCACTGCCGCCCCGGATGTCCACGCCGTCGGCCTTCACCTCCAAGCGATAAGCCTCACGGTCGGTGAGCGAGGGGTCGAGGGAGAGCTTGATGACCGCCTCGGGGCAGCCTTTCTGTCGCGGCAAGGTGAGGAGCCGTTTGGCCACGATGCGCATGGCATGGCCCATTTCGTTTTCGAGCTGCGGCCCTGCATCCACGCGCCATTGGCGACCCAGCACGAGAGCCGGCCCCTCAGTGAGCTGCAAGTCGGCGGGCATGGGCATCAGCACTTCGGCGGGACGACACAGCGTGTTGGGGTTTTCCGGCTCCGCGAAGAAACGGCTCCACCCCGGGGCACGGCGGTATTTGCGCTCGCTGCCCTTGGGCACTTCGAGCCTGACGCGCCGGCGGTCCAGACCCTCGAAGGTCGAGGCGCAGGCCGGCGGGGGCGTGGCGGAGAGCAGGCGCACGGTGTGCAGCGACCGGAGTCCGGCAAAGGCAAACTCGCCCAGCTCGGGCCGTCCTTCGATGGTCAGCTCCTCCACTCCGCAGCAGGCGGAGAAGGCGCCGCTGCCCACCTGCTCCACCGCAGCGGGCAGGACGAGGGTGCGCAGCGAACGGCAGGCATAGAAGGCTTGCGACCCGATGCTTCGCAGGTTGCGGGGCAGGACCACGCTTTCGAGACGGCTGCGCGAATGGAAAGCGTTGTCGGGGATGAGGGGACAGTCGGCATCGGCAAGGTTGACCTCGCGGAGTTGCCAGCAGAGGTCGCGGAGCTGGCGGAAGTCGGAGTTGCCTTCCACGGAGAGGCGGCCGGTGAGGGTGATGCGCTCGGCGGCGGCTTTCTGTTCGGGCTGGAGCCGGTCCATGCGTTCGACGGTCTGGGCCATGCTCAGAAGCGACAGCGCAAAGGCTGTCAGGGTAAGACGTATTTTCATGGCAGATAAGGGAAAAGGGATAACGGAATGGCACGCGCCGGACGTGCGGCGTGGCAGATTGTCAGAAGGTGATGGTGCGCGAACCGTCGGGCTGTTCCTCGATTTGCACCTTCACGGCGTCGCCGGGCAGGAGTTCGTCCACCAGTTCGGGCCACTCCACAAAGCAGAGGGCACCGCTGTAGAAATAGTCCTCATAGCCCATGTCGTAAACCTCCTCCAGGCGTTGTATGCGGTAGAAGTCGAAATGGTAAATCAGCTCTCCGGTGGTGTCGGAGCGGTATTCGTTGACAATGCTGAAGGTGGGCGAGTTGACCACGTCGGTCACGCCGAGCTCCTCGCAGACGGCTTTGATGAAAGTGGTTTTTCCGGCTCCCATCTTGCCGTAGAAGGCGAAGACGGTGGCCTGGTCGATGGCCCGGACAAAGGTGCGGGCGGCTTCGGGAAGGGCTTCGGTGGAAGCTACGTTGATTTGCATCGTTCGGTAAGGAAAGGGTGATTAAAATGGGTTACTTCGGTTTCGTCAGTCAGAAGGTTATGGAGGATAAAAATAGGGTTCGTCGCAGTCAAAGCGGCCCAACGAGCCACTTTATGAGCGCCTAATTCAAGTTTCGCGGGGTGTAAAGGTTATGAGGAATAAGGTTATGAGGTTATAAAGTTACTGTTAGAAGTTTTCGCATATCAGAAAAGACGATACTCCGAGGGTAACTTTATAACCTCATCTAACCTTCAAACTCATCATCTGAGAAAATGAAAGGGTTATTTTCCGGCTTCGGGAGCTTCGGTGGGTAGTTGGAGCAGGGTGAGCAGTCGGCCCACGCTTTGGTCTATGGAGAGTTCGGCCGTGTTGAGCGCGAGCGCGGGGCAGGCGGGCGCTTCGAAGGGAGCGGAGATGCCGGTGAAGTGCTGCACCTCGCCCCGGCGGGCCTTGGCATAAAGCCCCTTGACGTCGCGCGCCTCGCACACTTCGAGGGGTGTGGAAACGTAGATTTCCTTGAAATCGTCGGGTCCGATGATGCGGCGTGCGAGTTGGCGCATTTCCTCTGTGGGACTGATGAAGGCTGCCAGCGTGATGACGCCCGTGTCGACAAAGAGCTTGGCCACTTCGGCAATGCGGCGGATGTTTTCCAAGCGGTCGGCGGCAGAAAACCCGAGGTTGGCATTGATGCCGGAGCGGATGTTGTCGCCGTCGAGCAGGCGGCACAGCAGTCCCCGCCGATGCAGCTCCCGCTCCAACGCCACGGCCAGTGTGCTCTTGCCCGAACCGCTCAGACCGGTGAACCAGAGCATCACGCCGCGCTGACCCAGGAGTTGTTCCTTGTCGGCCCGCGTGAGCATACGGTCGAAGATGGGATAAATATTCGTGTTCTTGTTCATTTTTTTCAGCATGCTGATTGTGTGGGGGCGAAGTTAGTAGTTTTTGAGTTAAAAAGTCGAAGAGTTGAAAAGTTTATCCATCACAGCTTTTGCATCCGTTTGGCTGCGGGCGGACATTTGAAACATTTCGTTGAAAAGTCCCGGACTATTTTTTCCTACTCGTCGAGTAGAAATTTCAAGTCGCCGAGTTGTAAATTCTTCTCGCCGAATAGTAAATTCTTCTCGCCGAGTAGTAATTTCTTCTCGGCGAGCAGGGAAAGACACAGCAGCGAAACGACAGAAAAAAACGCATGTATGTAATTTTTACGCAAAATAATTTGGATATTTGACAGCAAGCATATTACCTTTGCGGCGTAATTTTTACACAACTACAATGATGGATACGAAAAATCAGACAACAGAGGAGTTGAAATATTGCTACCAATATCCTCATCCGAGCGTTACGACGGACTGCGTCATCTTTGGATTTGACGGCACCAAACTGCAGGTGCTCTTGGTGCAGCGCGGCATTGAGCCTTACAAGGGGCGTTGGGCATTTCCCGGCGGATTCATGCAGATGGACGAGAGTGCCGAAGAGGGTGCGCTGCGGGAGTTGCAGGAAGAGACGGGGCTGAAGGGTGCCTACATCCGTCAGTTCCACACGTTCACCAACCCGCAACGCGACCCGCGCGATAGGGTCATCACCATTGCCTTCTACGCCCTGGTGAGGATGCAGGAGGTGCAGGGCGGCGACGATGCGGCCGATGCACGCTGGTTTGCGCTCGACGAGGTGCCGCAGCTGGCCTTCGACCACGACCAGATACTCCGCAAGGCGGAACAGGCGTTGCGCCGGCAAATCCACTTTGAACCCATCGGCTTCGAGCTGCTGCCGGAGGAGTTTACCATCAAAGAGCTGCAAAACCTCTACGAGGCGATACTCAACGTGCGCTTCGACCGTCGCAACTTCTACAACAAAATGAGGCGCTTGGAGATGCTGGAGCAGCAGAATGCCTCATCCGAACCTCTGCGAGGGCGAGAGGCTTTCCTCTTTCGGTTTAACAAGGCGAAGTATGACGAGCTGAAACAAAAGGGCTTCAGACTGGAGTTCTGACGACTGAAAGTTGGGAAGCAAGAGCTACCTTCAACATGTAAGTAGGTGTTTCATGATATAAACTAATTTTCAACACCTACTTAACCTTCCTCTTTCGTAACTTACGAAACAGGCATACCCCAACCGGCAATTATTGACAGCCCATGAACGAAAAACAAAAAAAAATCGTGGTGATGGGTGGGAGTTTCAACCCTCCTACGCTGGCACACTACCTCTTGATGCGCCATGCCATGGATGCGCTCGGCGCTGAGCGGGGGGTCTTTGTGCCTGTCAGCGATGCTTACCTGAAACGCAAGCTGCGCGACTGCCACCCGCCGGTGGCGCTGCCGCCGGAGCTGCGGCTGAACATGCTCCGCGCCATGTGCACCGACGAACGCCTGGAGGTGTGCGAAAAGGAAATGGGCACGGTGGAGGCCCGCACGGTGCCTACGCTGTGGGAGTTGCAGCATGAAAATCCCGACGCGGAGCTCTACTTCCTGATGGGCGCGGACAAACTGGCGTTGCTCGTGCATCTCACAGAGAAGAGGGATTTCCTACGCTGCTTCCAAGTGGCGCTCTACGCCCGTGACCAGGTGGGAATTGCCGACGCGCTGAGAGCGAACGCGGTGCTCGCGCCCTACCTCCACCGCATCGTTTTGCTGCCCCAACCGGAAGGGACGGGCGACATCAGTTCCTCAAAGGTGAGGGCAATGATGCTGGCGGGAAAGCCGTGTCAGGAGATGCTCTGCCCCGGCGTGTGGGAGCTGTTCAAGGAGGTACGGCCGGCCGACTTCCCCGACGTGATCAACCAATTTCGGGGGGAGTACGATTTCCTGAGCAATCG
The DNA here is from genome assembly GCA_004552195.1 of Bacteroidales bacterium. The sequence goes on from SFPC01000008.1 coordinate 46,273, forward strand.
GTTCGCCTGCCGCTTCGTTTGGCAGGGGCTGACATTCGGCAATGCGGAAGCGGCGTTCCAGGCGTCGAAGTGTGCGGACGTGCAGGAGCGCAAGGTGTTCTGCCTTTGTTCGGCCGACAAAGCGGCGCAGAAGGGGCGGCTCCTCGTTCCGCCGGCAGCGTGGGAGGCAGAACGCGGCCACATCATGGAGGCTATCCTCACGGCCAAGTTCCAACAAAATCCGGAGCTGCTGAAGCGGTTAACCGACACGGGCCACCGGCTGCTCATCCATGGCAACAGCAAAGGGGACACGCTCTGGGGCGTAGACCTCTACACTTGGCAGGGAGAAAACCTGCTCGGAAAAATTTTAATGAAAATCAGAGAAAAGGAGAAAGACGAATGAAATATACCGTAGATACCCTCCAAGGCATGGCTGCCGGGAGTGGCCGCCTGCCCATCATTTATTTTTGGGGACATACGCCCCATCCGAAGAAGACGACCGCCGCCTGTCTGAGCCAGTGGTACAGTTGCTGGTTCGAGGTGGAGGGCGTGCAGTATCACACCACCGAACAGTATATGATGGCCGCCAAGGCCCGGCTCTTTGGCGACGAGGAATCGCTCCGGGAAATCATGGGGGCCACCACACCGGCTGACTACAAAAAACTGGGCCGCAAGGTCCGGGGCTTTGTGGCCGAGGTGTGGAACGCCCGGAAGTATGAGATTGTGGTGGAGGGCAACTTGGCGAAATTTTCGCAAAACCCCGCGCTGAAGGATTTCCTCCTCTCCACAGCGGGCGCCATCCTCGCCGAAGCGAGCCCCTACGACACGATTTGGGGCATCGGGCTCGACCGCGAACAGGCCGAACGGGGCGGCGTGGAACAGTGGAGGGGAGAAAATCTCCTGGGCTGTGCCTTGATGGACGTGCGCGACCGCTTGGCAATGGCCCTCTGACGCCGCCAAAGCCTGCGGCCTTAGTAGGCAAACCTGACGTTGTCCACCCAAAGCGTGTTGCCCACCGACCCGACGTAGGCTCCGCCGTGGCTGGAGTCGAATTGCAGCACAATGTGGGTGGGCGCCTCATCGGCGGCGGCCCATCCCACTTCCTTGACGGGCACCATCTTCCCTTTGGAGTTGCGGGCGTATTTCGTGTTGTCGCCCGAAGTCAGAGCCCAGGCGGAGCTGTAGAATTTCTCTCTGCGTATGTCGCCGTAGTGTATCGTGAAGCGGGCATTGTGCTGCCAGTCCACGCTTTTGCTCCAGCGTTGCACCATCGTGCCTACCCGTTTGGCAAAAATATTTCCCTGTGCGTCCTCCCAACGTTTCTGGAGGTAGAGCACACAGTCGGCCATGTCCTGCCCGGCCACCTTGGAGCCTTTCGTAATCCCGTTTTGTCGGATGCGGTCGCCGGGAACGATGTGCGTTTTGTAGTCAAAGACGAGTGCTTTGGGGCGTCCTGTGAAGGGTTGTCCGGCATTCAGTTTGGCCATCGGGTTCTTCGTGTCCCTGATAGGCTGAATGGTATTGCCGAGGTATATAGACCCTGCTGCCAGCACCTTGATATTGATGATGCCCAGCACCTTGGCCTCCACGATGTGCGTATAGAGTTTCACGCACGAGCCATGTCCGGCGTGGGCATCGCGGTAAACGCTGACGTTGGTCTTGGTTACGCCCGAGACCTTGGCCCACACGTTCGACGAGCCCCAGGGTCCGCTGAGGTTCATCAGGTTGACGGTTTTTCCTCCCAGGATGCGGCTTTCCTTGATGGTCTTTGTGGTCCACGACTCGAAATCGCCGTGGGAGAGGTACTGCATCTTGCCCCCGTCGGCGCTTTGTAGAAATTCGGGTGAGTAGGGTATGGCGTGCACGTGCCCTGCCATCCACCAGCACCCCAAGGCCACGGCGGCCACACGGCGCACTGCCGGCGCAGCGTGTCGCAGCGGGCGGTGCCACAAGGGAAACAGTTCAGATTTCAAAAGCTTCATCATAGTGTTTAGTTGATGTATTTTCTGTAGGAGTGAGCATTGGTTTTCCGCCTCAGGCAGTTCAGAACGCTTCGTTGATATTGAAAATAACGCCTCCGCCGTTTCGCGTCAACCCATAGTCAATGCGCACATTGATGCCTTTCTTAAATTCCCAGCGGTAGCCGACTCCGGCGTTGAGCAGGGTGTGTCCCCACTCCATGGCGTCGAATCGGTTGAAGGCATTGGCCGCACCGACCCACACCGCCACGCCGCTGCGACCCTTGATGTGCTGCCGGAGTTCGAGCTGCCCCTCCACAAGGTTTTGGTCGCGGTAGCGTCCTTCGTAGTAGCCCCTCATGCGGTGGTTGTCGCCCACTTCGGCCAGCAAGGGCCAGGGCGTGTGTCCGTAGTTGAACTTGCCGTGCACCTCACCGGCCAGCACGGCATTTTTCCACACTTCGCGATACGTGCTGACGGTCAGTTCGGTGGTGGAGAAGCCGTGGTCTTCGTTGCCCAAGAAGCGGGGCGAGAACGTTTGGTCGAGCTGTAAGAACACACCGCGGTGCGCGTTGAGCATGAAGTCGCGCGAGTCGTAGGTGAGGGAGAGTCCGGCCGTATAGGTGCGAATGGTCCTGGGCTGTCCCTCCCAGAGCCACTCGCCGCCCTCCTCAATGCCGCGCGCCTGGAAGTAGTTGTAATTCACCAAGGGGCCGAGGAAAGTTTTGGGGGCTATGTTGAACATGAATCGCCCCATGGCGATGATGCGGTTGCGGCGGTAGTCGGTTTCGTTCGCGTCGTTGTCGGCCTGTTCGTAGCCTAAGCCCCAGAAGGAGGTGCTGAAGGTCGAAACGGTCAACTTATAGTCCAGCCGGTAACGTTCATGGGGAAAAATATGGCTGCCTTTCAGGCCCACCAAGAAGAAACCTCCCGTGGTCATGTCCGTAAAGAGTGCGGCATTCGAGCGAGGCAACGCCTTGTCTGCCATGTCCGTGGTGTAGGTTGCTGTACCCAGGATGCCGAGTCCAAGACCCGCCGTGGAGGAATAGTGGGGTCCGGGCAGGAAACCGAAGTCCACCTTCTTGCCTTCGGGCGGCTGGTTCGACTTTCGGAAATAGTCCAGCACCTTCTGCACCACTCCGCGGCGTGCCTCCCGGGTTGCCACGGTGTCGGCGACCGTTGCGATGAGAGAGTCAGCCGTTTGTCCGATGCGCTCTGCCGTCCCCGCGACCACCTCGTCGGCCTGACAGCAGAGGGGCAGCGCGCACAGGAGGCAGGCCGTCAGCCGACGCCACAGACCATGTATATCGTTACTATCATTCATGATTTGAAATGGCCATACATTTTTTGCGGTGCAAAGTTACTCCAAAACTAAAGTTGAGGAAAGAGTTTACATATTTTATGTTTCGCTGAAAGTTGTCCGTCTGTCGGAATGTGGGGCCGGATGGCCATGCGCACCAGGCGAAACCCCATCTTGCAACCCGCGAAAAAGGCGTTGTATGTTCAGCAGTAGCGCTGACCAACCGCGGCATGGCGCAGCGTGCGCACAGTCGGCCAATGGTGTTCACAAGTCGTCGAGTAGTTTTTTCAAGTCGTCGAGTAGGAAAAAATAGTCCAGGACTTGTTGCGTCCGCCGTAGTCAGCGCCCCACCGCCATCGGGCACGGAGAGGGAAAAAGAAAAAAGTTGCAAGAAAAAATGGGAACCATCATCCGGCAATCGCGGCGGCAGGCGACGGAAACGATGAAAACAATTCGGCAATCGCGGCGGCGGGCGACGGAAACGATGAAAACAACCCGGCAATCGCGGCGGCGGGCGACGGAAACGATGAAAACAACCCGGCAATCGCGGCGGCGGGCGATATAAACGGGAAAAGCAGCCTGCGACCTCTGCCACAGACTGCTTTCATGCTTTGTCGGGATGACTGGATTCGAACCAGCGACCACACGCCCCCCAGACGCGTACTCTAACCGGACTGAGCTACATCCCGAATGCGGGTGCAAAAGTACGCCTTTTTAAAGAAAGGACAAATTTTTAAGCCATTTTTTTCAGTATGACTGCATTATCACGCTTTCAAACGGATATTTCATGCGCACATTCAGCCCATTTTGCACTGTATTCAGCCCCGTCATGCGCAGATCCGGCCCCTTTCACACCGTTTCCAACCCAATTTTCCCCTGCCGCGCGGTGCGGAGTGCAGGCCGCTTCGAAGGGGCGTCGACGGGTTAGTACCATTCGCCTTCGTCGTCGTCCGTGGTGGTCTGCGTCTTTTCGCGGTTCATGCGTTCCAGCTCCTCGGGAGAGTATTCATCCTCGTAGTGCTGTTCCACGGGAGCCTCTTCGCCCGGCACCAGCGTTTCGGTCTCGGGGAGCAGGTTGCCGTCGGGCGAGAGGAGGGGATCGAAGTGCGCCTCGTAGAACTCGCGGTAGTCGTTGAAGCTGAAACGGCTGCCGAGCAGCGAGAGGTTCTGGCGCGAGATGAGCAGCGTGCGCGCCTTGTGCAGAAGGGGACGTAGCTCCGCCGTGCGGTAGACGCGACGGGCGTAGGAAAGCACCTCGTCGAAGGAGGTGAAGCCCGCCACGCGGAACTGCGAGAGGCCCTCCTCACGCACCACCTCCATGTCGAAACCGCGCACCACGAAGTTCGTGAAGTTGAAGTGCGCCATTTCGTAGAGCAGCTGTTTGTCGTCGATGCTGTCGGTGGGATAAGCCAGGAGGAAGACGAAGGGCGCATTGCGATCGGGCGAGAAGCCCTGTCCGCCTGCCGCCTCGGCCGTCAGGGAGTCGGAGGCCGCCGAACGGCGGTCCCAGAGGGAGCCCAGGTCGAAGGTGCCCGTGCCCGGCCGTCGGCCGCTCTCCAGTCCTTTCACTATCATGCCGGCCATGGTGCTCACGTCGCTCTCGGGAAATTTCGAGAGCAGTTCGCGCAACTCCTCCAGCAGCTCCTGCGTGGAGGCCGTGCGGAGCCGGCTCAGGGCGTGGACGAGGATAAATTTCGGGCGGTTGGCCCCGGTGGGGAATTTCTCCGTGGAAACTCGGAAATTCTGCTCCACGGCGTCGAAGTGGCGGAGTCGGTAAGCGTCGTAGGTGGCGGCGTAGAGCGAGTCCTCCAGCTGTTTTCCGTGGCGCGCCATGTATTCAAAGTCGGGCGCGGTGATGAGTTTCGTCAGTTCGTTTTCGGGATAGAGCTCGGCCATTCGGCTACGTGCCATCTCCGCCAGATCCGTTTGTCCGGCGCGCGAGTAGAGCAGGAAGAGGTGGTACCACGCCTCGGCCATGCGGTCGAAGTCTGTATAGTTGTCGGTGAGGCGTCGGAGCGTGCGTGCGGCGAGGGGGAAGTCCTCCAAATCGTCCTTTTCGATGATGCCGGCGTTGAAGAGTCCGTCCTTGATGATTTCGTCGGAAGCGGCGCGTGCCTCCTGGCTGAAGGGAATTTGTTTGAGGTAATATTCCCGCGTGTGGGGGTCTTCGGCGAGGGAGTCGGCTGCTTCGGCCTCAGCGTCTTCAGCAGTGGCGAGGGAGTCGGCCGCAGCGCGGAGCGAGTCGTCGGCAGCATAGTCAAATCCCGCCTCGTCGTCCATGTGCACCACGGTGCGGTTGGAGCGTCGCCAGTTGTCCTCATTTTTTCTTTTTCCCCATCTCTTTTGGAAATCCTGCTTACCCTGCATCACGGCCATGGGGTTGTAGAAGTACCACGTCTGCTTGTCCTTTTGCGCCATGGGCAGGTTTTTGTTCATCTGCTGCTGTCGGTTGTTGCCGTTCTGCGCGTCGTTGGCCTCGGCGCGTGCCTGTGCTGCGGAGTCGAGGCGTGCTTCGCGTTCCTCCTTCTCCTTCCGTTTCAGGGCCTCGATCACGCGGTCGATGGCCTCGTTTCGCTCCTTCTCTGAGGCCGATGCGAGCCACTGTAGGCTGTCCTGCAGGGCCACGGCCTCGGTGAAAGGCACGAGCTTGTCGAGCACGGCGGAGCGTCGGACCACTTCTTCATAGCCCTCGCGCTGCTTGTCAATCAGTCCGATGGCCTCGGTGTAGCAACGCTGTGCGTCGGCAAACTTGCGGCGGTCCCAGTAGAGGCCGCCCAGGCGCAGGAGGAGCACGCCCTTCTCCACGCCGCCTCGGGTGCTCTTTTCGCGTCCGCGCTCGTAGGCTGCGATGGCGCGCGCGGTGTCGGCGAGCGAGAGGTGTATGTTTCCCATGGCGTAGTACACCTGGTCGAGATAGTCCTTGTTGTTATCCGAACGGGCCATGCGCCGGAGTTTCTTCAGCATACGCTGTGCTCCCCCTTTCTGTGCGGCCATGACCTCGGTCTGCATGATGCGGGCGTTGAAGGCCAGGTCGAAGGGCGGACTCTTCCGGAGGCAGCGGCCAAAGGCGCGGTAGGCACGGTCGGAGTGGCCGAGGCCGTGTTCCACCTGTCCGAGGAGGAAATAGAGTCGTGCCTGTCGGTGGCTGCCGCGGGCGTAGCGGGCGGCGCGTTCGAGGTAAGGGATGGCCTCTTCGTTGCGTTGCTGACGCAGGAGGAGGTCGGCGGTGGTGGCGTCGGCGAGCTGCCTCACGCGGTTGGCCACGCTGTCGCGGCGAAAGCGGGAGAGGGCATCCTCGGCGTCGTAGAACCATCCCTGCTGCGTGTAGCATCGTGCCAGCCACTGGCGTGCCTCGGCGGCCACGTCGGGTTCGGCGGCATAGAGGCGCGTGATGTAGGAGAAGGTGGCCGCCGCTTCGAGGAATTCGCCCTTTTCAAACTGCGCCTCGCCCATGAGGAGCCAGGCGTTTTTGAGGAAGGGGTTGTACTCCTTGCGTTGGAGATAGGCTCGGGCCTTGGCGGAGCGTCGTGCGGAGGCTTTGAGCTGGGGCTTCTTCTGTATGGAATGGAGAGAGATGGCTTTTTGGCATTTGGTGATGGCCGTTTCGTAATTGGCCTTGCCCGTTTGTCGCGACTTCTCGTTTGCCACGAGGAACACGGGGAGTTGCTCGGTGTAGTCGTCCTTGTGTGCATCGAGCTTGGCTTTTTCTCCGTCGATGAATGCCTGTTGCCCGTTGTAGAAGGTGTTGTAGCGTGCGGTGAAGGCATGCCACCGGCGTGCGCCCGCCGTGTTTTTGCGGGTGGAGCAGGAGGCCGTGAGCAGCAGCAGACATGCGAGGGCCGCGAGGGGCAGTATGGAAATTCGACGTTTGATGAGAAAAAAAATTTTTTTGAGCAATCTGTTCGGAGCGGCCGTGGCGCGCGGTGCGGCTCAGGCGTTGTCCCTTGTTTTCCTTAAACTGAGATATAGGCTTTTTATTGCCTTTGCAGGAAGATAAAAGCCGATGCCGCAAAGTATGACGGCTGCGCCGCAGGGCACGTTGAGCCACCAGCTGACGCACAACCCGGCCACTGCGGCGAGGAAGCCGATGAGGGCGGAGCACCACACCATGCTGTCGTAGCGGCTCACGAAAAGGGCGGCGGTGAGCTGGGGCACACTGAGCAGGGAAACGACCATCACGATGCCCACCAGGTGGAGGCAGGCCACGATGGTGAGGGCGGTGATCAGGGTGAAGAGCGTTTCGACCGTGCGCACGGGCAGCCCCTGGGTGAGGGCGAAGTCGCGGTCGCAGGCTATGGAGCAGATGGTGCTGCGCAGGAGGAGGTAGAAGGCTACGACGGCCGCACAGAGTCCGCCGATGACGCGCAGGGAGGCGGAGGAGATGCTCAGGATGCTGCCAAAGAGATAGGCGTCGAGGTCGGTCATGAAGCCGGGGGTGAGGGCGGCGAAGAGTATGCCCAGGGCCATGCCGAAGGTCCAGAGCATGGCCACCGCGGCATCCTCGCGCACGTTGCGCCGGCGCGACAGGAATTGGAGCACAAGGCCGGTGGCTACGGCAAAGCCGGCGGCTCCCCACAGCGGCGGGAAACCCATCCACGCGCCGAGCCCCACCCCGCCGAGCGAGGCGTGCGCCATGCCGCCGCCCACGATGACTAACCGCCGCGTCACGACATACGTGCCCACCACCGCACAGAGCACGGAGGCGAGCAGCGCGCCGAGCAGCGCATGTTGGAAGAAGGTGTATTCAAAAGGCATGGGCTTGAAGGGATTTTTAGGGATTTCGATCGGAAGCTATCGGAGAGCTATCGGAAGCTATCGGATAGCTATAGATAACTATAGAAAGCTATAGATAACTATAGAAATCTACAGATAACTATAGAAATCTATAGCGAGCTATCGCAAGCTTTCGAGCTCCGGCGCCTGCTACGGCGTTTCCTGCTGCCTCATTTCTCCGACGATGAGCAGCACCTGGTCCTTGAGCTCGTCGGGGAGGTTGACGCCTCGCAGCTGGAGGGAGCGCACCCAGGCGGCCACTTCGTCCTCGCGCATGGTGGTGAGCACCTCCTCGAACTGTTCCACCTCGGAGGGGCGGTAGGCGTCGGAGGGACGGCCGCGAAAGGCATCGAGCTCTTCGTCCTCAAAATATTCCACCTCGCGGCTTACAGCGGCCAGCAGGCTCTCTTTTTCGCACACCTCGTGCTGGCCGCAACAACCCTCCGGACGGGGCCGCGAAGCCGGCTCAGAAGGTGCCGCCTCGGCGGCGGAGGGACGGCGGCGGCGGAGTAGCCATCCCGCAGCGTAAGCAAAGAGGCAGAGCAGGAGGAGGGAAAGGAGAAGAATCAGGATGCTCATGGCGCAACGGTAGGTGTGGGTTCTCCGGAAAGGGCTTCAATGTCCTTCCAGAAGTCGGGATAACTTTTGCTCACCACCTCGGGGTCGGCAATCGAAAAGCCCGGACAAATGAGGGCGGCGGGGGCGAAGGCCATGGCCATGCGGTGGTCATGATAGGTGGCGATGGGCCGTCCGTCCCAGTGGGGTGCGGAGGCGGGGAATTGGGTCATATATAACAGGTCGTCGGCAGCGGGGAAACGGTCCATGCTCAACACGTTGTCGTCCCCGATGCCGAGCTCGAAGCCGAACTTGGCGAGTTCGGCGCGCAGGGCTTCCATGCGGTCGGTCTCCTTGATGCGCAACGAGCGGAGGCCTTCAAAACGGAAGGGCCGGCGCAACATGGCACAGGCCACGACGAGCGTCTGGGCCAGGTCGGGCTGGTTCACGAGGTTGAGCCGGTACACCTCGCGGGCCTCCTCTGGTAAGACGTCACACTTGGTGAGCACCACCTCCTGGTGGTCCTCGTCGAACGTGGTGGCCACGCCCAGCGGGCGGAAGTAGTGTTGCACCGCCGCATCGCCCTGCAAACTCTCACGGTCGAGCTGCCGGAGCGCCACGCGGGCGGCGGGGTCGGGCGAGAGGGCGACCATGGAATACCAGTAGGAGGCTGCGCTCCAGTCGCTCTCCACATGGAAAATCTTGCCGTCGACATAACTTCCCGGCTCCACGCGCACCACGTTGGGGGCCACCCACTGCGCCACGGCTCCCGCGCTGCGCATCATGGAGAGCGTCATCTCGATGTAGGGCCGCGAAATGATGGGGCCGCGCAGGGTGAGGGTGAGCCCCTGCTTCATGGTGGGGGCTATCATGAGGAGGGCCGAGATGTACTGCGAACTGACGTCGGAGGTCACACAGAGGTCTCCCCCGTCCAAGCGGCAGCCGCGAATGTAGAGCGGGGGAAAGCCCTCGCGCTCCACGTAGCTGACGTTGGCTCCCAAGGCCCGCAGCGACTGCACAAGGGGGGCAATGGGCCGTTGACACATGCGTTCGGTGCCCGTAAGGATATGTTCCTCGCCCGAGCAGATGGCAAAGTAGGCCGTAAGGAAGCGCATGGCGGTGCCGGCGGCCTGAATGTCGACGACCTTGCTGCGCTCGCTCAATGCACGCCACATGACGTACGTGTCGTCGCAGGTGGCCATGTGTTCAACGCTCGACATGGCACCACTCAGGGCACAAAGCAGCATGGCGCGGTTGCTGATGCTCTTGGAAGCGGGCAACATCACCCGGGCTTGCAGCCGGGAGGGAAAGATGGGAGTGTAATTCATAAAAACTGTGGGCTATGTGCCTTAATGACGGCAAATTTAGTGTTTTTCGGTCTAAAACTTCGGCGAACAAGTTTCCTAATTCATGAAAAGAACAAAAAAACGGCTTAAAAATTTGCGGGATATGTAAAAAGCAGTACTTTTGCACCCGCATTCGGGATGTAGCTCAGTCCGGTTAGAGTACGCGTCTGGGGGGCGTGTGGTCGCTGGTTCGAATCCAGTCATCCCGACAAGCACAGCAGCAGCTCGCGACGTTGTTCGCGGGCTGTTTTTTTGCGCGCCGCCGCCGGTCGAAGTTCCCGCAAGCGCGAACAGTCGATGCGACAGGTGGCGAACTATTTTTCTCTACTCGTCGACTTGAAAATCCTACTCGCCGACTTGTGAAGGCCGCTCGCCGACTTTTCGCCTCACGCCCCATCCAAGGCCCCCGGCCGCCATGCGCCACCACCGCGGCGGCAACCGCACGGACCGCTAACCATCGCGCGCGCGAGGCGGAACGTCAGCCCCATTTTCAAAATGAAAACAAAAGAAAGCTGAAATTCAACTTTTTTTATTAAAAAATTGGGGACATAATCCTTAAAATAATAGAAGCTGAAAAAAAATTATTTTTTCACTTTGCCATATCATTTTTACCCCATACTTTTGCATTCGTAAGATGAACGATGGCGGCAAACACTTCGCACCATGCCGCAACCGTTCGCCGAACGGGGCTGCCATCAGCCCCGAACGGACAGACCAACCAAAATGCCGGTACACCGCCCGGCTATTTACCCTGATGGATCGGCTGAAAAGTCGACACGAACCCTACATCTGCTTCCGGGTAACCGGACAGGCCGCATAAAGCCTGAAAGCTTTATGCGGCTATTCTCTTTCTTTCCGACAAGGAATACCGCTCTCGACGCACCATTGCTTAAAAACTAATCCTGAACACAAACCTCGGGCACGAAACTCCCCCAAACACTTCAACGGTCAACAAATCTCACGCCGAAACGGCATACGGCCCAGGCCGCTCGCAGACTAACGACACGACGAACTTCCACGTCCCCGATTTACACGCAAAAACTATGGAAAACACTGGTTTCATCATCATCCCCCGTCAACTCTTTTCCTCAAGGCTCTGGCAAGAAGAGCAGCAGTTTAACATGCAGACGGCATGGCTCGACCTCCTGACACACGCTCACTACGGTGCCAAGCAGAGCTTCATGCGCGTGGGCGGGCAGCGGGTCTGCGTGGGCCGCGGACAACTGGCCTTCTCGCTCCGCTTCCTGGCAGAGCGCTGGGGATGGTCGCTCAGCCGCGTACGCTGCCTCCTCACAAGACTCGAAAGAGCCGGCGAAATCGGCGTGGAAACCACCCGACGCTTCACACGCATCACCTTTACGAACTTTGCCGAACGCTACCAACACTGTTTCGACGCTCCACACGAGATGCCGAAACAACGCTCGCGCACCACCATGCAAACCCCACAAGAGGGCACAAAGAAAAGCACAAGCCGAAACACACCAAAAGCACAACGGAAAAACACCTCAAAACAGCTGAAAACCACCGAGGTTAAGCCTAACACCCAAACCCCGGAAAACACAGCCGAAAACACAGCCGAAAGCACACTCCACGGCACAAAGAAGAATGAAAAGAAAAAAGAAAGAAAAAAAGAAGAAAGAAATTTTTCCTTTTTCAGGAAAAAGGAGCGCACAACGCACGAAGAAAAAAATTTTTTCTCTTTTCTATCTTTCCACAAACCGCCCACGGCCGAAAGGGTGGCGGACTACTGCCGAGAAGCCGGACTGACGCTGGTCAGGCCCGAACACTTCGTAAGCTATTACCAAGCACGAGGATGGCTCATGGGGCTAAGACCCATGCGAAGCTGGAAGGCGGCCGCCCGACTGTGGAACGCACGCGAAGAAACTTTTATCTCCCAAAACAAAAATAGCCATGAACACGACTACAACCCTGTTTCCCATGGAGGAGGAGCCGAAACAACCGACGCCCTCCTCGCAACCAACTTCTACCAACCCACAGCAAACGGCTGCTTCGACGCAGCAAACGGCTCCTTCGCCACAGCAACCGACGCTCTCCGCACCGCAACCGCTGCGGCTCAGGCCGATGGACGAAGCGCACTACTACGCACTTGGAGCCTTGCCGGCCTGGCGCACTAAGAACGCCGACTTTGCCACGCTCTGCAACCACTACGGCACGGCCAACTGGGCTTTCTTCCTGGCTCAGCCTCGCAGGGCGTACGAGTGGGTGTGTCCCCGCGTGGGGGCCATCGACGCGCTCTACGGACCGGGATGTGCCGCAGCCTGGATCACCGTGCAGCTCAACGCCATCTACATGCTGAACCACCGAAAGCCGGAGGACATGCTCTCACAGCAGGTGGTGAACTACGCAGGCCTGATGGTGGGCGTGGCAGAGGGGCTGAAACTCACCGAGCTGATGCTCTTCCTGGCACGCTACCACACGGGGCATTACCGCAACGACTATGCGAACATCGACGTGATGCGCCTGGGCAACGTGTTCCACCACTTTTTCCTGCCGGAACGGGCCAAGGAGCTGGCAGCCATCGAGGAGGAGGCGAAACGCAAGCAACAGGAGCTCGAAACGCAGCGGGAGGCGGACCCTAACCGGCCGCGCCACACGATGTCGATGGAGCAGTGGAAGCAGACCACGGCCTCTACGCTCTTCGGCCTGGAGCTGCGCTTCCGCACCACGCCGGGCTCTGCGCTCGAACAGCTCATTTGCCGCGAACTCGACATTCCGCTTCCCCTCCGGCAGCGACAGCTGAAAATCCGGCTCACGCGCCAGAAAATGGACTGCATCATCGAGTGGCAACAGCAGCGCGCGCTCGAAGTGATCGACAGCTGGCCGCTGACACCCGACCGGCAGGCGCCAAAGCAAGGCGAGGCGTAGCTGCTATAGATGGCTATAGGGAGCTATAGATAGCTATAGGCTGCTATAGATAACTATAGGCTGCTATAGATAACTATAGTTTTCTATAGCCTTCGATAATCTCTTTCAGCTTTTCAACACTTTTCACCATGGAACGCATCACTCTCTCCACCCGACGCCACGCTTCGTTTCGCCGCACCCTGAACCGGCTGATGGCGCAGCGCGCCCGCGAAATAGCAAGCAGCCACTACGAACCGGGAAACCGGGCACGATGCTACAAGCGCGTGTGGCTACGCTACGCCGCAACCGAACTGGGCATCAACTACCGCACTTTTTTGCGCTATGTCAAACAGCCGGACGACGAAATCGACGAGGCATGAAAAAAAAATGAACAAACTGTGCATCTCAACGACACTTTATTTGCACAACCGCAGAAACCGCAGTAAATTTGCATTAGTAAAACAGAAGAAAAACATCCTCGCGAGGTGCAGCTCCTCTCTGACATTTACTACGACACACACTTTTTATTCACTCTTCAAAACTTACATTACCATGATCCAGTATGTAATCCGTTCTTTCAAGAACCCCCGTTCGGGACAAGTGAAACTCTATCCTCAAATGGCGCCTACCACGCCCGTGCTCCGCAAAGAGCTGATCCGCGAAATCGAGAAGACCACCGTATTGGCCTCGGCCGACATCAAGGCCTGCCTCGACGCCCTGGAACAGAAGATTGTGGACCACCTCATCCAGGGACAGACCGTACGCCTCGGCGACCTCGGCTCCTTCCGCCCCACCCTGTCGGCCGAAGGCACCACGGACCCCGAAGAGTGCAACGCTTCGCTCATCAAACGGGTGCGCTGCCGCTTCACTCCCAGCGGCACGATGAACCTGCAGCTCGCCAAGAAGGCCGTGAACTTCTTGCCCTACAAGAACCTTGAAGCTTCGACCGCTGCCGAATAGCCTTACGCGCGCGGGAGCCGCCAACTCCCGCGCGCGTTATTTTATGTCTTCTCTATTTTTCTCTTTTCCATCAAACTCATCTGCCATGATCTACGACAAAGAAAACCTCTCTCTCCTCTCGGCCTTGCTGATGCTCACCAGCGGCGTGGCCATGAGCGCGGCAGGCTTCATCGTGGCGCCCACGGGCGAGATTTCTGACTCCGTGCTCTGGTATCTCGGACAGACCCTGATGTATGCCGGCTCCGTGTTCGGCGTTTCGGTCTACATGCAGTCGAAGTTCAACGAAGGAGGCGGACGCCCCAAACGCTGATGCCTCCCCGAAATGCCGCCACACTACCACCTGCCGAAACCAACACAACGCTCCTGTCAACAAAGTTGTTCTTTGGTGTCACAAGTTGGCGTCAAAACAAAAACTGATTATGAGAAACATCAACGAAATCATTATCCACTGCGCCGCCACGCCGGAAGGACGCGCCTTCACCGTGGACGACATTCGCCGCTGGCACAAGGCCCAAGGCTTTCGCGACGTGGGATACCACTACGTCGTGGGGTTGGACGGCGCAGTCTTCCCCGGCCGACCGCTCAACGAGGTCGGCGCACACTGCAAAGGGCACAATGCGCACAGCATCGGCATTTGCTACATCGGTGGTCTGACCGCCGACGGCAAACAGCCCAAGGACACTCGCACACCCTCGCAACGCATTGCCTTGGAAGCCCTCGTGCTCCTGCTGCGGCTGCGTTTCCCGCGCGCCACCGTCCACGGCCACCGCGAATTTGCCGCCAAGGCGTGCCCCTGCTTTGAGGTGAAGGACGAGTTCTGAGCCACGGACCCGCCCGCTTTCCTTTCAATCAAAAAAATCCGACCTTCCAAATCATTTTATTCGGCCAAACTGTGTAATATTGCACCGTCGGCTCCACCGGCATAACCTCTTCTTAAATTTTAATTATGGAACTCAGGATATTTTTTGAAGAAATCGCCAACTATGTGGCCGAAAAATTTGTGATACGTCCGCAGTTCAAGTGCATCGACGACCGCACGATAGAGCTGACGGTCAACCCGGGCCGTTTCATCCCCACCGTGACGGTGCAGCTCAAGGTGGAGGACGTCCGCCCCGATGTGGTGTGCCTGTCGTACACGTGCAGCAAGGCGCTGTCGATGATAATCGGCGGAGCGGTGAACCACCTGGAGGAGAAACTGCCCGACGTGGTGCAGGTGAACACGGACGACCGCCGCGTTAACCTCTACCCCGGCAAGAGCGACAAGCTCCGCAAAGCGATGGAGCACGTCAGGCTGCAGGACATCCGCGTGGCGAACAACGGCATACTGGTCGTGTTCACACTCCTGTAGCCCCCAAACGCCATCGAAACGCTTCACCCTCAAACAGTTCGCCACCCGTCAGCAACAAGTGGCGAACTGTTTTTTTTCACTCGTCGAACCCAAAAAACAGTCCGGAACCTTTCACCTCCCGAAAAGGCGATGCGACGGCCGGACGGCAAGATAACAGGAAGAGAACGTGCGTTTGGCATGAGTTTTGTAATGCTCTGTTGTCAGAATGAGCTTCCCCGAAATGTCGGCGAAGAGGTGGTCTGAAACATCGTTGCGGCAGACCGAGAAATCTTTTCTTTCAAAAAAAATAAAGCAAAGTGATAGAAAGAGGTTACTTCCACCCATCCTTATACATTAACAGTGCAGCCCGGAATTGAAGAGTAATAAGTAGGTGTTGAAAATTAGTTTATATTTATATGATTAATCAAAGTTTGCATATATCATCTGTCCCCTCTTGGGCGCATTTAGTTCCTTGTTTTTTCGGTCACATAGCCCGAACATCACATGAACACACACGACGCAGAAAAAGCCTGGTTCCACAACCTCGGAAACGGAACCCACCAAGCACCTCCCACCACCGCACCGGCCAAGGAGGCGCAGGAAACGACGACCCAAGCGGAAGAAAAGAAAGGACGCGGATTTGACGACATCGCCGGCATGAACGAGCTGAAACAAATGGTCATCGAGGGTTTCATCAACGTGTTGCGCCACCCGGAATGTGCCGAGGTGTACGGCATCAAGCCGCCCTCCATGTTGTTTTACGGCCCCGCGGGGTGCGGGAAAACGTTCTTCGCCGAAAAAATGGCCGAGGAGCTGGGCATTCACTTCATGAAAATTGTGCCGGACGACCTGGCTTGCACCTGGGTGCACGGCACGCAGCAGAAAATCGGCGAGGTGTTTCGCAAAGCGGAGAAGAAAGCGCCCACACTGCTCTTCTTCGACGAGTTCGACGCCATGGTGCCACGACGCACCGGCGACGAGAACAACCAACACTACGACAACGAGGTGAACGAGTTCCTCTGCATGCTCAACAATAGCTCGGAACGCGGCATCTACGTGCTCGCCGCCACCAACCACCCCGAACGCATCGACAAGGCGGTGCTGCGCACCGGACGCATCGACGAACTCGTCTACATCGACATGCCCGACGTGGAAGCACGCCGAAGCCTCTTCTCCCTGTCGCTCAAAAAACTGCCCACAGAGGAGCACATCGACCTGCAACACCTGGCCGAAATCACCGAAGGCTATAACTGCAGCGACATCAGCTACATCGTGAAAACGGCAGCGCGCAAGATGTTCAACGCATCAATCCGACAACCGGACAAACCCTACGAGCAAATCACACAACAGCTGCTCGAAGACATCATCGCCCAGCGAAACCCCTCGGTAAGCCCACGCGACTTGCGCGAATACGAACGGGTGAGAAAGGACCTCTCGCCCAAAGACCCGCAAAACCGACCGACTTCAATCGGATTTCACTGAAACGCATTATCCACTTTAATACTTTAACACCATGAAAGAGAAAGTTCTTAAAACACTGGAGGAGTTGGGATTCTCACCCGAACTCGCACAGGGCAACGATGGCTATTACATCTTCCACTATGAAGGTCTCAATTACCTGTGGATGGTCAACGATGACGACCCGCAATTTCTCAGTTTCTCGCTGCCGGGCATCCTCGACGTGGACGACGACAACCGCGAATTAGTCAGGGACCTGATCGAGAGAATCAACAGCTCGATAAAATACATCAAGGTCTACCTCATGTCGCCCGACAGTCTCTGGATGTTCTACGAACGAAAACTGATGGACGAGGAGGACTACGAAAAGGTGATCTCACACATGATTTTCCAGCTCGAACGCTCCAACATGTATGCCCTGAACACCTATCGGAAAATGCAGGAAGAGGCCAACGAAGAGTAAACGCCCCAACCCGAAACAGACAACAGAAGTTTCACCCTTTAACTCCCAAATGATGGAAGAGAAGAAACAAAGAATAATGACCCTGCTCGAAGAGCTCGGCTACAAACCCAAATTGGACGAAGACGGCGACGTGTGCCTCAGATACGAAATGAAAACGTTCTACTTCATGCCCGGAGCTGACCTGGACGACTACATGACGGTGTGGTTCCCGCAGTTCATCTCCATACCCGAGGACGAGGTGCCCCAATTCCTGGCCATCAGCAACAAATGCTCGCGCGAGATAAGAATGGCCAAGGTCTATGTGGACAGCACCATGGCTTCGGTGAGCGCATCGTGCGAATTTTATTTCAACAACGAGGAGTCGCAGAAATACCTCATGCAAGAGTCTATCGAAACCCTGGCGCGCATTCGCTCCGCCTTCTTCAAAATTCAGGCAGATCTCTCTGAATGATACGCATCGCACAAACAGCAGCGGCGGACCTGACGGCCCGCCGCTTTTCTTATACTGACGCAGCCGGAAGACGCCCGGCTGCTTTTTTCGTACCCCTCACCCCACCCAGAACATGACGATAATTTGCGCTATGATAACGCGCAGGAACATGCAGAGGGGGTATACCGTGGCATAGGCCACCGATGCCTTGTCGCCCGGCAGGGTGTCGTTGACATAGTTGAGCGCAATGGGGTTGGCCATGGCGCCGCAGAGCATACCGGCCGTGGTGGCATACGTGTTCTTGCCGCCCATCACGCTCACCACGCCCATCACCGCCACGGGGAGCAGCGTGAACACAAGCCCTATGCCGATCCACCACAGCGCAGCGGGCTGCATGACGGTGGAGAGGAAGTCGCGCCCGGCATCGAGGCCGAGGCAGGCCAAGTACATGGAGAGGCCCAACGAACGGAGCATGAGGTTGGCGCTCGTGGTGGTATAGGCCACCATGTGAAACCGCGGACCGTAAGCACCGATGAGCAGACCCATCACGATGGGACCACCGGCCAGACCGAGCTTCACGGGATAGCTGATGCCGGGAACAAAGAAGGGGATGCTGCCAAGCAGCAGGCCGAGCACGATACCGATGAAGATGGTGACCATGTTGGGCTCTTCGAGCTGCTTGACCACGTTGCCGAGCTCCTCGGCCACCTTGCGGATGCTCTCCGCCTCGCCCACTACGGTGACGCGGTCGCCCATGCGGAGCGTGAGGTCGGGTGTGGCCACGAGCTGTATGCCTGCGCGCTTCACCCGGCTCACGTTGACGCCGTAACGGTTGCGCAGCTGGAGCGAACCGAGGTGGCGGCCGTTGATCTCGGGCCTGGTGATGAGTATGCGCTGGGAGATGAGGTTGGAGTCGAGGGCGTTCCAGTCCACATCCTCGCGGTTCCAGTTTTCCTCGTCGCGCCGACCAAAGTAGAGCGTGAGGTGGTTGAGCTGTCGGGGGGTGGTGATGACGAGCACGCGGTCGCCCTCGCACAGCTGTGTCTGTGCGTTGGGCAGGATGACTTTCCCGCCGCGCCACAGGCGGGACACGACGAAGCGGCCGTCCTCCATGTGGCTCAGCTCGCCGAGTGTGTGGCCGAACACGGCGGGGTTGCACACGGAGAAGGAGGCTATGAAAGGCTCATTGTCCTTTTCGGCCACTTTCACCCGCTCGTGGCGCGACAGCCAGCCGCGCATGATCAGCAGGGCCAGGATAACGCCCACCATGCCGAGCGGATAAGTCACGGCACAGCTGAGTGCCGCACCCGAAGCCGGCTGTCCGAGCTGCTTGAGCGTTTGTTGGGCCGCACCGAGGGCGGGCGTGTTGGTCGTGGCTCCGCAGAGCACGCCCATCATGTCCTGCAAAGGCAGCAGACCGGCCCACCCCACGCCCAAGGCCATGAGGGTGCCGAGCAGCACCACCCCCACGGCGAGCAGATTGAGCTGGGTGCCGCCCTGACGGAAGGCACTGACAAAGCCCGGCCCCACTTGCAGACCGAGGGTATAGACAAAAAGTATCAACCCGAAGCTTTCGGCATAGCCCAGCATCTGCGCGTCGACACGAAGGCCGAGCGCACCGGCCAGAATGCCGAAGAAGAACACGTAAGTAACGCCCAGACTAATGCCACGGAAGCGCATTTTGCCAAAGGACAACCCTACGGCGCAAATCAGGCAGATAATGATGACCGCCTGCACCGCAGAAGGTTGCATAATCGTTTCTGAAAACCAATTCATGAGAAGTTCCGATAGGAAAACGTTGTTTTTGCGCGGCAAAGTTAGTGCAAGGCGAGAGCAAAGAAAAGAAAAGCCGCAGGATTTTCATTTTCTTTGCCGAGCCGCCGCCTATCTTCGCGAAGCAGAGTAGTGCAAGGCGAG
>SFPC01000137.1 GCA_004552195.1 Bacteroidales bacterium
GATGCGGATTGTCGCTCGAATGGTGAGTTACAGGCTGTTGGAGGCCTGTATAATTCGCTTGAAGGTGTTGTTATGCCAGTTCGGCCAATGCCTCCTTGATGCGGTGCATGGCTTCCACGATGTTTTCGTCGCTCGTGGCATAGCTCATGCGGAAGCAGCGGGGGGAGCCGAAGGCATCGCCACCTACCGTTGCCACGTGGGCATGTTCCAGGAGGTAGAGAGCGAAGTCCGTGGAGTTTTCAATCACCTTGTCGCCGAAGCGTTTGCCAAAGTAGGAGCTGCACTGCGGGAAGAGGTAGAAGGCGCCATGGGGCTCGTTGACCTCTAATCCAGGGATTTCGCGGGCAAGGCGGACAATGAGCTCCTTGCGGCGTTCAAAGGCTTGGCGCATTTCTTCCACACATTCCTGAGGCCCGGCAAAGGCTTCGGTAGCTGCTACCTGGCTCACGGAACATGGTCCACTGGTGTACTGGCCTTGGAGTTTGCTGCAGGCTTTGGCCAAGGCGATGGGTGCGGCACAGAAACCGATGCGCCAGCCTGTCATAGCGTAGGCTTTCGACACACCGTTGATGACGATGGTGCGGTCGTACATGCCTTCGCAGCGGGCTATGGAGGCATGGCTGCCCACGTAGTTGATGTGTTCATAAATTTCGTCGCTGATGATGTACACCTGCTCGTGGCGGCGTAGCACTTCAGCCAGGGCTTCGAGTTCTGCCTGGCTGTAGACCGCTCCGGTGGGGTTGCTCGGCGAACAGAGTATGATGGCTTTGGTGCGTGCCGTAATGGCTTCTTCCAGCTGTGCCGGCGTAATCTTGAAGTCTTGTTCGATGCCGGCTTCTACGAACACCGGTTTGCCGTCGGCCATGAGCACCATCTGTGGGTAGCTCACCCAATAAGGAGCGGGGATTATCACTTCTTCGCCCGGCGATACCAATGCCATGACGGCATTGCAGACGCATTGCTTGGCTCCGTTGGAGCAGACAATCTGCTCGGGCGTGTAGTCAAGACCATTTTCTTTTTTCAGCTTCGCCACGATGGCCTTGCGGAGGGCAGGGTAGCCGGCTACGGGAGAGTAGCGCGAATAGTTGTCGTCCACTGCCTTTTTGGCGGCTTCCTTGATGTGGTCGGGTGTGTTGAAGTCCGGTTCGCCCACAGAGAGGTTGATGACATCGACCCCTTGGGCTTTCAGCTCGGCACTCTTTTGCGACATGGCCAAAGTTGCCGAGGGAGCTAAACGCTGTACGAGTGTTGAAAGCATATCTTTGTGTTTGTTTTAATGTGGCTAAACTTAATCTCTGTCGCCAAAGATGTGGAGTAGGTAGAGGAAGAGATTGATGAAGTCGAGATAGAGGGAAAGGCTGCACAGCAGGGCTATTTTCAGCATGTTCTCGTTGCCTGCCTCTTCGCTCTGGGCAAGGATTTCCTTCATCTTTTGTGTGTCGTAGGCTGTCAACCCGCAGAAAATCAGCACGCCGACATAGTTGAGAATCATAGCCAAACCGCTGCTTGCCAGGAAGTAGTTGGCAATCGTAGCAATGATCAGGCCGATGAGTGCCATGAAAAGGAACCGGCCGATGCGCGACATGTCGCGCTTGATGCCCAAACCTATCAACGACATGGCACCGAATGTGCCCGCCGTGATGAAGAAGGTCGATGCCACGCTTTCCATCGTGTAGGTGAGCAGGATGACAGACAGGGTCGCGCCGTTCAGGATGGCATAGAGGGCAAAGGATGTGCCCGCAGCAGCAAAGGAGAGCTTGTGGATGCGTGCCGATAGCATCATGACCAATGCCAATTCAGCCAAAATCAGTCCCCAGAACAGCAAGTTGCTTGAGGCGATGGCGTAAACCAGTGCTTCGTTGCCGGCCACCCAGAAAGCGGTCAGGCCGGTCATGGCCAGAGCCATCGACATCCAGAGGTACACTTTCGACATTAGTTTCGGGAAAGAGAGGGTGGTGCTTTGCTCTTCCACCATGGGGTCATAGCCGTAAGGATTGTTCATGTGTGAAATAATTTAGGGTTGATGTTTCGTGTGTCAGAAGCTATGGGAGCTACTTGTCTTGCAGTGCTTATTTCAGGTGCAGGGTGTGCCCCATGCGTTCTTTCTTTGTTTCGAGATATCTTTTATTATAAGGATTGGGGATGATTTCTATGGGTACATTTTCCGTGATTTCCAATCCGTAAGCTTCGAGACCTACGCGCTTCACGGGGTTGTTGGTGAGCAGTCGCATCTTGCGCACACCGAGGAGGCCGAGGATCTGTGCCCCCACGCCGTAGTCGCGTTCGTCGGGGTCGTAGCCGAGATGCACATTGGCGTCAACGGTGTCGTAGCCCTGCTCTTGGAGTTTGTAAGCCGCAATTTTGGCCATCAGGCCGATGCCGCGTCCTTCCTGGTTCAGGTAGAGCACCACGCCTTTGCCTTCTTTTTCAATCAGTTCCATGGCTTTGTGGAGCTGTTCGCCACAGTCGCAACGCTCTGATCCGAAGATGTCGCCTGTAACGCATGACGAGTGAACTCGCACCAGGATAGGTTCATCGGGTTCCCATTTGCCTTTGATGAGTGCCACGTGTTCCAGGCGGTTGCTCTTCTGGCGGAAAGGGATGAGTCGGAAATGGCCGTGGGCGGTTGGCATATCCACTTCTTCGCCCTGTTCTACCAGGCATTCGTTTTTGAGCCGGTAGGCAATGAGGTCGCGAATGGAAATGATGTGCAACCCCTCTTCTTGGGCTATTACCTGAAGTTGCGGCATCCGTGCCATGGTACCGTCCTCATTGAG
>SFPC01000138.1 GCA_004552195.1 Bacteroidales bacterium
GCCGGAGCCGGCGCCCCGGCCCTTGCGGTAGGCCTGACGGACAGAGCCCTCGGCGGGAGACAGTTCGCTCAGTTTCATAATTCCGTGCCTCCTTACTTCACTTCAGTGACCTGCAGCATGTAGCCGATCTTGGCGATCTTGCCGCGGGTCTGGTCGTTGTCGGGCTGCACGGTGACGTCACCGATCTTGCGCAGGCCCAGGGAATGAGCGGTGGCGACCTGCTTCTCCAGGCGGCCATTCAGGCTCTTGACGAGCTTAATATTTAAGTTTGCCATGTTCAGCGCCTCCTTAACCCACGATCTCTTCGACGCTCTTGCCGCGGATGCGGGCGACCTCCTCGGGGCCACGCATGTTCTTCAGGCCCTGGAAAGCGGCGGCGACGACGTTGTTGGGGTTGTTGGAACGCAGGCACTTAGTACGGATGTCCTTGATGCCCGCGGCCTCGACGACGGCACGGACGGCGCCGCCGGCGATCACGCCGGTACCGGGAGCAGCGGGCTTCATCAGCACGCGGCCGGCACCAGCCTCACCAATGGTCTCATGAGGAACGGTAGTTCCGGACAGAGTCACGGTGATCATGTTCTTCTTGGCGGCCTCGATGCCCTTGCGGATAGCCTCGGGGACTTCGGCGGCCTTACCCAGGCCATAGCCGACCTTGCCCTTACCGTCGCCAACGACGACCAGGGCGGAGAACTTCATAACACGGCCGCCCTTCACCGTCTTGGAAACACGGTTCAGGTACACGACCTTCTCGATATACTCGCTCTGCTCTCTTTCAAATCTAGGCATTGTTATCGTTCCTCCTTCCTTAGAAATTCAGGCCGCCTTCACGGGCGCCCTCGGCCAGAGCCTTCACGCGGCCATGGTACAGGTAACCGCCGCGGTCGAAGACCACGTTTTCGATACCCTTGGCCTTGGCGCGCTCGGCAACCAGCTTGCCAACGGCGGTAGCAGCGGCAACGTTGCCGCCGTAACCCTCGATAGCCTTATCCAGGGAAGAAGCGGAAGCCAGGGTCACGCCGTTGACATCATCGATGACCTGGGCGTAGATGTTGGCCTCGCTGCGGAACACATTCAGACGCGGCATCTCGGGGGTGCCGGAGATCTTGGCGCGCACTCTCTTGTGGCGCTTCAGACGCTGGGCGTTGGTATTGGGTCTCTCAATCATATCGGCACACCTCCTTACTTCTTAGCGCCGGTCTTACCCACCTTACGGCGGATGACTTCATCAGCGTACTTGATGCCCTTGCCCTTATAAGGCTCGGGAGGACGCTTCTCGCGGACCTCAGCGGCGAACTGGCCGACGGCCTGCTTGTCGCAGCCGCTGATAATGATTTTATTGGGAGCGGGGACATCAATGGTAATGCCCTCGATCTCGGAAACGATCACCTGATGAGAGAAGCCCAGGTTCATGACCAGGTTCTTGCCCTCCTTGGCCACACGGTAACCCACGCCGTTGACCTCCAGCTCCTTCTTGAAGCCGTCAGTCACGCCCACGACCATGTTGTGCAGCAGGGTCCGGGTCAGGCCGTGCAGGCTGCGGTGCAGCTTATCATCGGAAGGACGCTCCACGGTGATCGTGTTGCCTTCCTGCTTAATGATCATCTCGGGGCGCAGCGCACGCTGCAGCTCGCCCTTGGGTCCCTTGACGGTAACCACATTACCCTCGGCGACATTCACGGTGACGCCGGTGGGAACGGTAATGGGCATTCTACCAATTCTAGACATTGTTCGTTTGCCCTCCTTACCAGACGAATGCCAGGACCTCGCCGCCGACATGCAGCTCGCGAGCCTTCTTGTCGGTCATGACGCCCTTGGACGTAGAGATGATGGCGATACCCAGGCCACGCAGCACGCGGGGCAGCTCATCGGCACCCACATAGACGCGCAGGCCGGGCTTGGAAACGCGGCGCAGGCCGGTGATGACCTTTTCCTTGCCCGCGTTGTACTTCAGAGTGATGTGGATCATGCCCTGGAGGCCGTCGTCCACCACGGTGAAGCTCTTGATGTAGCCTTCGTCCAGCAGGATCTGAGCAATGCTCTTCTTCATGTTGGAAGCAGGAACATCAACGGTGTCGTGCTTTGCACTGTTGGCGTTGCGGATGCGGGTCAGCATATCCGCAACAGGATCGGTGATATGCATGGTAAATCCTCCTATTTTTAGAGTTGCGGTCCAATGGACCGCTCCGGCAGCGAGGTATCATGGCTAATGGAGCAGTCCGCTCGCGCGTGGTGCCCAATTAGTCATGACCTTTCGCCATCCGTATATCGCCAGGCCCCCATATCATAGGCCCTGGTTACAAAAAAGTAGTTGTGCCAGGCTCGATATTTTAAGAAATGATATCTGAACATGGCGCAGTGGGCACATTTTCGAAAAAATGCCCCACTAATCTAGCGTACCAGAAGAACCGAAGTTCGTCAAGGTTTTTCGCTGCGCCAATTCAATTTTTTCTTAGAAAGAAGCCTTCCGCACACCGGGGATCTCGCCCTTGTAGGCCAGCTCCCGGAAGCAGATACGGCACACGCCGTAGTCACGCAGGTAAGCGTGGGGGCGGCCGCACAGCTTGCAGCGGTTGTACTTGCGAGTAGAGAACTTCGCAGGAGCCTGCTGCTTCAGGATCATAGATTTCTTAGCCATTTGTCTCTTCCTCCTTAGCGGGCGAAGGGAGCGCCGACCTGCTGCAGCAGGGCGCGGGCCTCTTCATCGGTGTGAGCGGTGGTGCAGATGACCACATCCATG
>SFPC01000058.1 GCA_004552195.1 Bacteroidales bacterium
TTGATTTCCGGGGTGTCAAGCATCTCCTGAGGGATGTTTTGGGTGTTTTCTCTGATTTCCGTCAGATACCGGAGCCAGAGTACTTGCATTTTTTTCTCAGAGAGAGTATGCGGGTGGAATTTGGGCAGTTCCACAAAAATGAGGTGCAGTCCGTCAATCACTCTGTCGGTGTACTGTTCATGAACCATACGATAGTAATGGTAGTATTCGGGAATATCCTTTTCAAATACATCGTTTACCAGGTTCAGGGAATAGACGGGTTCCAGGAGGTGATAGCTCTCGTTGCGGTCCAATTGACGGACATAAGCCTTGGCGGAGTTGAACATGACACGTTGCATGAACTCTTGCGACCACACCATTTGCATTTCTACGATAAATTGGCGGCCGTTCAGGTCTTTGCATCTCACGTCGACGATGCTGTTTTTGCGTAAAGGGTTTTCAGGCACCAGTTCGGCGGGAAGATATTCCACCGAAGTGATGGTTTCATTTTCGTTTTTGAAAGGGAGCAGGGCATTCAGAAGGCTTACGACCAGGTCGGGGTGTTCGCCGAACACTTTCTTGAAAGTCAGGTCTGCTTTAGGGTCCAGATATCTTTTTGCCATAGTTGCTGAGATTTTTGTTGTCAGGAAAAATGTTGTAACGATTGCCGGATGGAATGGCGGACAGCTTTACCATCCGGTGACTTCAAATCCGGCATCGCTGTACCATTCCGTCTGGCGGAATGCTGTGTTCAGGTCGCCGTGTATGGTGGATTTGGCGTTTCGGGTATAGACTTCCTGCGGCACGAACATACTGACAGCCCGGTAGTTGTCAGTGTCGATGGGCATATGCTGATAATCCCAGTTGTAGGGTCCTATCCAATATCTTTCGGTCGCGCCATGGTAAACGATCACGTCGTCCAGGGCACGGAGCGCCTGGGCCGTATCAGCCGGAGCCAATATCCGGGCGATACTTTGCCGGGCATCATAATTGTGCGGCCGGTAGTAGTACTTTGAGCAATAGGTCTGATAGTTCAACACGCCGTTCATGTCGGCGGTTTGTCCGTCGGTCAGTGAGGATGCGGGCAAGGCGTTCTTCAGCGTTTCTGCCAGGTGCGCCAGTTTGTCTGTCTGCAGACAGGCTATCGCCAGGCCGTAGTCGCCGTAGATATATCTGAGGTCCGTATCCGTAACATCTTGAAGGTAGGTTCGGGCAATGTCTGCCGGGTCCGCGCTGAACAAGCCTTTTTCCATTTGATGGGTATAATATGCGCCGGCCGATGGTATGGCCATGGGTGAAGCCACGATGTAGTCCGTCTGGTTGCGCAGTGCGTAGGCCACTTCGAGGTTTTGCATCAGGCAGGCATCGAAAAAGATGAACCGGCAGTGTATGCCGGCAGCGTCAATGGCCTGCGCCATGTCTGCCACGTTCATATTTGCGCCTTTGTCGACCAGTTTCCCGTCCGGTCCGCTATCGATGCCAAACGACAGTGTGTGGGGAAGCTGTGGTGAGGCTGCCGGATTTTCAAACGCGTCGTAGTCCGTTTCGGTTGCCGGGATCCACCCGTCGGCGTGCGACCACATCACCAACCCGTATTCTTGGGCCGGACATTTTTCTTTCATTATTTCGAGCACTTCAGCGAAGCGTTTCGGGGAGGCAGAGCAAATGTCGTAGTCCCATTGCTTCAGCAGGAGTGGCTCTTCGCGTCCGGCTGTGACGGAATAGAGCCGGGGTTTCTTGTCGTCGTCAATGAACATGAGTAGACGGTCTGCTGGGGAAATGAAGGCGTGTCCGTCCATGATTTCAGCAGAGTCGGTCGTGTGGCAGTGCCAAGCTCCCAAGGAGTTCTCGGCACACATGTAAACCAAAACCGTACGGCGCGCCATGCCGATGTCGGGCTGTTCCGTCTCCGGCTTTTTGTCAGAGCAGGCAATGAGTAGGGTGGACAGGAAAAGTAAGAACAAATATGGGAACGATTTCGTTAAGCCAAATGAGCAGAGTTCAAGCTCGCTTGAATACTCTGCCATGGCGAGAAATCGCACTTTTAAGAACGATTTCGTTAAGCCAAATGAGCACAAATGAGCAGAGTTCAAGCTCGCTTGAATACTCTGCCATGGCGAGAAATCGCACTTTTAAGAAGTTCTTCATTGGTCAGCATTGTTTTGGATAAAGGAAATCTCGATTTTTTTGAATCCCAGGGCCGAGAATACCTGTGTGAAATGCGTGCGTGCATGTTCTTCAGCCAATTGCAGGTTGTGCGGTGTCAGGCATCTGTCCAGCATAGCCTGCCGCGCTTTTTTGTAAAGTTCTTCGTTCGCCTGTGGCGGGATACTGCCTTTTTCGTAGAAAGACCGGCTGTGGGCCTCGTCCACGAACAGCGAATCGAGCAGCGTGATGGCCGGCAGGCGCAGCCGGCATACCGAGTCGGGTAGCGAGGTGAACCAATCCTCGGGTGCTGTCGTCATATCTATGCCCAGACGTAGCGTGCCGCTGTAGATGCGTACCAGGTGGTCATCGCCGAACGTGCCTTTCCTGTGCCACTCCACCAGTTCTTCCGTCGTCACTGACAAAAATTCCCATTGGTCAAGTTTGCGCAGGCTCCGTATCTCCTCCGGGGTGATGTCAATGCGTGTGTTGTGTACCAGATTCAGTGCTACAGGCGGATTTTCCTGGAAACTTTTCACGATTACCGCAACAGCCACAGCGGTGGCAGCAATGGCCGCCACCCACCAATAACGCACCATGCTGAGCAGGATGCCACCCAGCCTGGAAAAAGAGTGAGGTCTGTTCTGCGTCATGCGTCAAAGCTTTTGGATGAGGGGAAGTAAGTCCTTGTCTGAAAAATCCTTGCGGAAGCGAATGACGATGTGCTGCTCGTCAAACCCCATCCGCTCCAGTAGCGGCACCAGCAGTGTTGTGGCATCTTGTCGTGCTTGTTCCGTCAGCCCGTACTGGGCTGTGTGGTTCAGGATGCTGTCCATGCCTTGTTTGGCCAGTGCAGCTTTTTCTGCATCGGAGAAGCGTGAGCGCAACGGGCCGACATATTGCCGGGTGCCTTGGTGGTCAATCTTTGAGGCTGTGGCCACCAAACAGGGGTCTGGCAGGGTGATGACAATTTTCCCGTCACGGCATTCTACGTTCCGGCTGTCAAACTGTGCAAAGTCAATATAAGCTTTCAGTGTCACGTCAATCGGGATGGCGATTTTCCGGTCGCCAACCCGGGTAGGCACCTTTACGGGGATGCCCACTATTTGGCCTTCCAGCGAAGGGGCATCGCTGTAGGTGACCAGTTTGTGGATGACGGCTTCAGTGGTGTAGAGCCGTGCTTGTTTGTTAACCTCCATCACAATGCGTGCCACGGTGTCGGTTCTTATAGCCTGTTCGCTACGCACGCTGTCCGTCCCGTTTCCGCACCTGCTGCACGAAGCGGTGTAAGGTACAATGCCGGCCAATAACAGCACGGTTGTTACGATGGAAAGTAAAAGACTGCGCATACGTCAAACGGTTTTAATAGGGCAAAATTAGAGAAAAACTTTCAGTCTTTGGAGTGCTTATTTTGATAACTGACAAAGTTTTTGTTATTTTGCTCTTCCGTAATACAAAACACACCGTTCTAAACAAAATGAGAATAAAGAAAATTTCCGTCCTCGGGGCGTGCGCCATCTTCATGCTGTCATCCTGTGGCGAAAAGAAGAGCAATGTGAATGTGGAAGCCCTGCAGACGGAACAGCAGCAGGCTGTGGCCGGCACTCCCTATGCCGAACCGGAACTCAAGAACACTTCCACGGCGAAACTGGGGGGAAGAACTTACCAGATTACCGTGGAGCGTCGTGCCGACACTTCGCTCCCGGTGGTGACCGATGAATTGGGAAACCGTTTTTACGACAACCGTGTGGAAGTGAGCATTTTGCGCGATGGTCAGTCTTTCTTGCAGCGCAGTTACACCAAGGATGCTTTCTCCGACTTCCTGTCCGCTTCCGACAAGCAGGGCACAGTTCTCTTGGGCATGGCCTTTGATGCCGACCGCAGCGATTCCCGTGCCATCCGTCTGGGTGCGCAGATAGGGCAGGTAGGTGTGGAGGAAGGACCTGCCTTCGTCGTGGAAATACCGCTTGGAGGGGGAGCACCCAGTATCGTGCGCGACAGTAACCAGGACACTACGGGCGACGATGGAATGGAGGATTAAAGTGCACCTTTGCGTTATTCACGGGTGAAGCTGTTCTTCGGTAGCCTTGCAATGTGTTGAGCTCTGTTTTAATGAAGATCATATAAGTAGGTGTTTAAAAGTAGTTGATATCATGTATGTCTCTCGATAGAGCACTCGTGATATCAACCACTCTTAAACACTTTCTTGTATATGGGCATAGCCAATACGCGACTTTTGATTGGTATTTTCTTGCTTATTCTCCGTTTTTCTTGTGCTTGTATTTCTTTACAGTGTGTGGAGTGCGTTTCATCAAAGCACAAAAAAACCTGTAGAACACGGTTCCACAGGTTTCAGTTTCTCTCGTTGTTCGCGAGTTCCGCTTGGCTGCTTTAGCTAAACGTTCTTGGCTTAAAATTAAGCGGGAACTTCAACAGAGTCAGCAGCAGCGCTGTCAGCAACTACGCTGTCAGCAGCAGCAGAGTCAGTAGCAGCGCTATCAACAACTGCGCTATCAGCTACAGAGTCAGTGGCAGCAGCGTCAGAAGTTTTGTTACCGCAAGAAGCGAAAGAGATAGCAGCGAAAGCTACGAACATGAAAACTAACTTTTTCATTTTGTTTGAATTAAAATTTTAAGTAAAACAATCAATTGCCTTTGTAAAACGCTGCAAAGGTACGGACTTTTTCATCTCTTGCAAGTCCAGCCCCACTTTTTTTGAATTCTATCGTGATTATTTAACAATTTCTTATTTTGAAACGTTTCGTTGTCAGCTTGGTATGTCATTTTGCTTGGTTTGTTGATGGGTGTGCAGAGAAAACGCTTGCTTCTGTTCCGACCGAGAAGGATAAACTTCTCGACTCTTCAACTTTTCAACTAAAAAGCACTATCTTCGCACACATATTTATATTATATACGAAATGTCTTTATCACAGGATATGAAAGCAGCCTATCAGACATTGGGCTGCAAATTGAATTTTGCCGAGACCTCATCGCTTCGCGATTTGCTGGAAAGCGAAGGGGTGCAGACTGCTGCCCGGGGGGAGAAGGCCGATATCTGCATTGTCAACACCTGTTCGGTAACGGATGTAGCAGACCACAAATGCCGTCAGGCCATCCATCGCTTCACACGGGAGCACCCCGGGGCGTTTGTGGTGGTGATGGGCTGTTACGCACAGCTCAAAGCCGACGAGATTGCGGCCTTTGAGGGCGTGGACCTCGTGCTGGGCATGGAGCAGAAGGGAAAGGTCTGGCAATATATAAAGGAGCGTTTGGCGCAGAAACGGGCTTTGGCCGGCGGGGATGCCTGCCATGAAGCCATCAGTGTACCAACGCACGACATCCGCACATTCGTGCCATCGTGCTCCCGGGGCGACCGCACGCGTTATTTCCTCAAGGTACAGGACGGGTGCAACTATTACTGCACCTATTGCACCATTCCCATTGCCCGGGGGCGTTCGCGCAACGGCTCCATCGCGTCGTTGGTGAAACAAGCGGAGCAGGTGGCGGCGCAAGGGGGCAAGGAAATTGTCATCACGGGGGTCAACACGGGCGACTTTGGCCGCTCCACGGACGAAACCTTTATTGACCTGCTGCGTGCCCTGGATCGTGTGGAGGGCATCGAACGCTATCGCATTTCCAGCATTGAGCCGAATTTGCTGACCGATGAGGTCATTGACTTTTGTGTACATTCGCGTGCTTTCATGCCCCATTTCCACATACCTCTTCAGAGCGGCAGCGACGAAGTGCTGAAGCTGATGCGCCGCCGCTACGACACGGCACTCTTTGAACGCAAAGTCCATAGCATACTGCAGGCCATGCCCGATGCCTTTATCGGAGTGGATGTGATTGTGGGTATGCGGGGCGAGACGGACGCTTTCTTTGAGGATAGTTTCCGCTTTATTGAATCATTGCCCGTTTCCCAGCTCCATGTGTTCAGCTACAGCGAGCGGCCCGGCACCAAGGCGTTGCAAATACCTTATGTGGTGACACCGCAAACCAAACATGCACGGAGCAACCGGTTGCTGGCTTTGTCGGAGGAGAAACGCAAGGCTTTTTATGCCCGTTTCATTGGCACCGAGCGGCCTGTGCTGTGGGAACATGCCCGTTCCGGCGAACCCATGCAGGGGTTTACCGACAATTATATCCGTGTGGTGCAGGCCGAGGGGGCTTCCGTGGCCGACAATATGCTCACCGTGGTGAAGCTCGGCGACTTCTCCGCCGATGGCGAAACCCTTTGCCAATGTTTGAAAAATTCCGTGGTTCATTAAGCCGAGCCGCGCCCTCATTGATTCAAGATAGCACTTTTTTAAAATGATAAAGACAGACAAGATAGCCGTCGTGATACTCAACTGGAATGGATGCGACATGATGCGCCGTTTCCTGCCTTCGGTAATCCGGCATTCGCAGCCTGAGGGCTTGGTCATCGTGGCCGACAATGGGTCCACCGATGGCTCATTGCCCATGCTCGCCTCCGAGTTTCCCGAAGTGGTGCAGCTCCCCTTGCCTCGTAACTACGGTTTCGCCGAAGGTTATAATCAGGCACTGAAGCAAGTGGAGGCACCCTATTATCTCTTGCTCAACTCCGACGTGGAGGTGCCGGCTGGTTGGCTCTCGTCCCTGCTGGCCTACATGGAGCAACATCCTGAGGTGGCCGCGTGCCAACCCAAGCTGTTGAGCCAGGCCCGTAAAGAAGAGTTTGAGTATGCCGGCGGTGCCGGCGGTTACCTCGACCGTCTGGGCTACCCCTTCTGCCGGGGTCGTGTGTTTGCCGATGTCGAGCGCGACGAGGGCCAGTACGACCAAATCGTACCCTTGCTTTGGGCTACGGGTGCAGCCTTCATGGTGCGCCGAGCCGACTGGGAACAGAGCGGCGGGCTCGACGGTCGTTTTTTTGCCCACATGGAAGAAATAGACCTCTGCTGGCGGCTCCGTACCCGTGGGCGGCAGATAGTGTGTGTGCCCCAGAGCGTGGCCTATCACGTGGGCGGTGGCACGCTCGATGCCGGCAATCCGCGCAAAACCTTCCTCAATTTCCGCAATAACCTCCTCATGCTCTATAAAAACCTGCCTGAGGAGGAGTTGCGCTCCGTGATGCGGCTCCGTTGGTGGCTCGATGCACTGGCCTCCCTGCAGTTCCTGCTCAAGGGCGATGTGGCCAACTTCAAGGCAGTGTGGCGGGCGCGGCGTGAGTTCAACCGGTTGCGGCCCGGCTTCGCCCCTGACCGTGCCGAAAATCTCCGCTTGGCCGTAGCCGGAGGAGCGGTGCCCGAGCGGGTACCCTTTTCCCTCTTGTGGCAGTACTACGTGCGGGGCCGCAAACGGTTTTCCCAACTCCCAATGCGTCATTAAACTTTAAAATGTATAAAGAGAAAATGTATAATGAGAGCTATGCCAATGTCCTGGCCGTAGGCTTCATTATACATTTTACATTATACATTATCTCATTATACTTGTCCTCTCCATGCCATCCCTGTATCTCATCCCCGTAACCTTGGGCGATACGCCCCATAGCCGCGTATTGCCCGACTATAACAAAGAAGTCATTCTCAGCCTGCGCCATTTCATTGTGGAGGAGGTGCGCACGGCGCGCCGTTTCCTCAAGCAGGTTCACCGCGACATTGACATCGATGCGCTCCAATTCTATCCCATGGGCAAGCATGCCGATGCTGCCCTCTTCAGCCGCTACCTCGAACCCTTGCGTCTGGGTGAGTCGGTGGGAGTCATCAGCGAAGCCGGCTGCCCTGCCGTGGCCGACCCCGGAGCCGATGTAGTGGCCATAGCCCAGCGCGAAGGCTTGTCGGTAGTCCCCTTGGTGGGTCCGTCGTCCATCCTGCTGGCCGTGATGGGTTCCGGCTTCAACGGCCAGAGCTTCGCTTTCAATGGTTACCTCCCCATCCATCCTGCCGACCGCGCCAAGCGCATCAAGCAACTCGAAGCCCGTTCCGCTTCCGAGAAGCAGACGCAGCTCTTCATCGAAACGCCCTATCGCAATGCCAAGATGGTGGCCGACCTCTTGGCCACACTCAGTCCGCACACCCGCCTGTGCATAGCTTCGGGGCTTACCACCGAAGCCGAGTATCTGCGCACCTGCACCGTCAGACAGTGGCGGCAAACACCGCCGCCCGACCTCGGAAAGATACCCACCATCTTCGCCATTTACGCGGGATAGCAGCTTTTCTGAGAAAAAAACAACGATTTTTTTGTTGCAAATGGTAGGGTAGTGGCGTTTATAGAATAGTGAACCTCTTGCTCAGGTGCATGAGAAGTTCCACATACATATATATAGTGTTTAACGTAAATGTAGCCTTATGTTCAGAAATTGTTTTTTGTTGCTGTGTGCAAGCACCCTGTTGTCTTGCGGGCATGAAATCAAGAGTTGGCCCCCCTCTGAGAGCGAACGGGCAAGTGGAGAAACCGTAGAGATTTTTAAGAACGATTTCGTTAAGCCAAATGAGCAGAGTTCAAGCTCGCTTGAATACTCTGCCATGGCGAGAAATCGCACTTTTAAGAACGATTTGTCCCTCGCCACCCGGACCTATCCCCTGCAAGCTGTCAAGAAGTTGTGTGCTTCGGGACCCATAATCGTCAAGTGCGTGCCAGCCGCCGCATCCGCCGCCAAAGTCGAGGTATCGGCACCAGAAGCCTTTATCCAATATATGCAAGTCAAGGAGAGTGCCGGCGTGCTCCAGTTAGGCTATGAAGATTTGCAAATCTTTAAAAAACGAGGCCACAGCTACGTCCGCTTCGGCAAGTCGGGTGTGGAGTTGCGGCTGGGAGACGATGCTTCCGGCTCGCTCCAGACCGTCGTAACGGTCAGTGCCCCCCTGCCTTCCGGCCTGGAGGCTTCCACCGGTGCGCAGTTGCAATTCCCCAAGAACCCCACCGTTGATGCCCCCTTCTCGTTGGATCTCTCGTCCGGAGCCGTGTTCAGCTGGAGCGGCGAGCTTCGTTCACCGTCCAAGGCCGAGTTCCGTTGTCGGCATCACCTCCCTGAACTGCCGGCACTTAGATGCCGAAGGCAGCAGCGGTGCGGTGCTGTCCATCTCGGGCGGCCAATGCGACGATGCCGAACTGGACACCTCCTCCGGCGCCATCATGAACCTCGACAAGTTGAAGACCGGAACCGTGGAAGCCGAAGCCTCCTCAGCCGGCATCATCAACGTGCCGCTTACGTCCCGCCTCTTTTACAGCCAATCATCCGGCGGAAAGGTGAGCTGGCAGGGCAAACCTCAGGTAACGAAGCGGTAATCCTTCCGCCTGTTTGACAGAACCTGTCAGCTGCCGCAGCATGTCGGCAAAGCAATCCCCGACCATTTGATTAAACGCTTCATATTACAGAAAAGAGGGTACGCAACCGTTCGGAGCGTGCCCTCTTTGCTATTTCTTATGGCCGTGGAGTCCGGGGAGAAACCATCGTGCCTTGGCCATTTTCCTTTCGCGCATCAAGGCATCAGCTCGGCCAATTTCTTCTGCAACGTATCGTGGTCAGCATTCCCCATCACGATGATGCCGTCCGGCCCGATGAGCATCGTGGCCGGGATAGACATGATGCCGTACACCTCGCTCGCCACACACTGCCAGCCCTTCAGGTCCGACAGGTGGTGCCACGGAAGTCCCAGAGTGTTGATGGCCTTTGTCCATGCCTTCTTGTCCGTGTCGAACGAAACCCCGACAATGTCCAGCCCCTTGTCCTTGTATTGCTCGTAAGTCCGCTTCAGCTCCGGCATGGCCCGGCGACACGGACCGCACCACGAAGCCCAGAAGTCCACCAGCACATATTTACCCTTGCCCACGTAATCGGACAGTTTTTTCACTTGTCCCAACGTGTCGCTCAGCGTCAGGTCCGTAAACAGCCTTCTCGGCTCCTGACGTTTCCAGCCCTCAATCGTCTGCCGCAACCTGCTGGCGTAAGAGGTCTGCATATAGGCCGGGTTGCCCGTTTCGCAAAGGTCGATGAACTCCTGCCTGGGAAAATAATGCCAGTTCGGTATCAGGTACAAGGCCGGGAAACGCTTGTCCGTGTTGGCGCGGCAGCAAGCGGCCACCAATGCCGTCAAGTCCGTTTCCGCCTGTTCGTAAGCCTTGTACGCCGTTTTCCAAGCCTCGTCCTCCTCCTTCACCTCCTCGGATTTCAGGCGGCCCAGCTCCTTCCGGAGCTTTCTCATCTCCGCTTCTTTCTCATTGAAGCGGGCGGCCCATTCGCTGAGGCGGTCGTTTTCGGGCGTGCCGCCCACGGCCAGCGTCTGCAGGTCCACCCGCACATTCCCGTCGAGCACCACCGGCACCTGTTGGCCTTTGGCCATGATGTAGGCGAAGATTTTCCCGTCGGCATCACCGTTGAAACGGAACTTCCCGTTGGCCACGGCAGTACTGTCGGTCGTCTTGTTTTGCACATTGTACATATACACCGTTTTCACGTCGGCACCGGCCTGACCCTCCACCGCATATTGTTGTGCGGCTGCCGGTCCGGAAGCCAGGAACCATGTCAGGCACGTGCCCAAAATCACTTTCTTTGTCATCTTCAAGGGTTTGTAGGTTTTTAAACGGCGCAAAAGTAACCATTTAGAAACATTATCATTACTTTTGCTTCGCCAAAATCAAAACCACCGTACGTATGAATACGAGCGACAGCATTGTAATTATCCCCACTTACAACGAAAAGGAAAACATCGAGAATATCATCCGGGCAGTCCTGGGGCTGACGGCCCATTCCTTTCACATACTGGTCATTGACGACGGTTCGCCCGACGGCACCGCCGCCATTGTGAAGCGGCTGATGCAGGGCGACTGTGCCGGCCGTCTTTTTTTGGTGGAAAGACAGGGAAAGTTGGGGCTGGGAACGGCCTATATCGCCGGTTTCAAATGGGCCATTGAGCATGGTTACGACTACGTGTTTGAAATGGATGCCGACTTCAGCCACGACCCCAAC
This sequence comes from Bacteroidales bacterium, assembly GCA_004552195.1. The sequence continues at coordinate 11,054 of SFPC01000058.1, forward strand.
GACCTGCCCCGCCTCTACAACGCCTGTGCCCAAGAGGGCTACGACCTCTCCATCGGCTCGCGTTATGTCAGCGGGGTCAACGTGGTCAACTGGCCCATGGGGCGTGTGTTGATGAGCTATTACGCCTCGAAATATGTGCGCCTCGTCACCGGCGTGCCCATCCACGACACCACGGCCGGGTTCAAGTGCTACCGTCGCCGCGTGCTCGAAACCATCGACCTTGATGCCATACGTTTCAAGGGTTATGCCTTCCAGATAGAAATGAAGTTCACCGCCTACAAGCTCGGCTTCAAGGTGAAAGAAGTGCCGGTCATCTTTGTCAACCGTCAGCTCGGCACCAGCAAGATGAGCGGCGGCATTTTCAGCGAAGCCCTTTTCGGTGTCATGCGACTGCGCTGGGCCGCTCTCACGGGGAAAATAAAACCCCGGAAAAAAGCCTGAGTCTTCAAAGACTTCCCTTCTTAAAAGTGCGATTTTCTCTGACACTTTCGGCTGCGCTCGGCATAGCTCAAGCAAGCTTGGCTCTGCGCTCGCTTGCACGAAAGTTCTCGCCAAGCCAAAGTGAGCAAGCTCTCTTTAAATAAGGTTGGCTGCGGTTCGGCAATTCAAGTAAACTTGATTGCGCTCACCTTGCACAACCTTTGGTCTTTTGGCTTAACGAAATCGTTCACATAACAAACTAAACTTATGCACTTCCGAACACAAATTACGAATGTAACCATGGTCAATGAGGGATGCCGGAAACGCGGCACCCTCATCATCGAAGACGACCGCATTGAGGAAATACTGGAGGGCGACGCGCAGCCCGTCATCCCCGTCGACGAGGTCATCGATGGCACCGGTTGCTACTTGCTGCCCGGCCTCATCGACGATCACGTCCACTTCCGCGACCCCGGCCTCACCGCCAAGGGCGATTTCGCCTCGGAGAGCCGTGCTGCCGCAGCCGGCGGCGTGACAACCGTCTTTGACATGCCCAACTGTCTGCCCCAGACCACCACCTGGCAGGCTTACGAAGAAAAATGGCGCATTGCAGCCGAAAAGAGTGTGGTGAACTACGGCTTCCTCTTCGGGGCCACGGCAGGAAACGCCTATGAACTTGAAAAGCTCAATCCCCGCAAGGTGGCAGGCGTGAAACTCTTCATGGGTTCGTCCACGGGCAATATGCTGGTGGACAATGAGCGGTCGCTGCAAGCCATTTTCGAGCACAGCCGCCTGCCCATCATGGCTCATTGCGAAGACTCCCATCTCATTGCCGCCAACCTGGAGCGCGTCAAGGCCACCTGCGGCAACGACCCCGCCATCGTCCATCATCCCGAAGTGCGCAATGCCGAAGCCTGTTACCGTTCCACGGCTCTCGCCGTGAGGCTGGCGCGCGAAACGGGAGCCCGTCTCCACGTGGCCCATCTCACCACAGCCCGCGAACTGGAACTCTTCGACCCCACCGACCCACAAATCACTGCTGAAGCCTGCGTGGGACACCTCCTCTTCACCGACCAGGACTATCCCCGCCTCGGCAGCCGCATCAAGGTCAATCCCGCCATCAAGACGGCTGAGGACCGCGAGGCACTCCGTGCCGCCCTGCGTTCGGGCAAGATTTATACCGTCGGCACCGACCATGCCCCCCACCGCATGAGCGAGAAAGTGGGAGGATGCGTGCGTGCCGCTTCGGGTATGCCCCTCATACAATTCTCACTCGTGTCCATGTTGGAACTCGTTGATCAGGGCGTGCTCACCATCGAGCGGCTCGTCCAGCTCATGTGCCACCATCCCGCCGACCTCTTCCAAGTGGAAAACCGGGGCTACCTGCGCGAAGGCTACAAGGCCGACCTCGTCCTCGTACGTCCCCATGTGCCTTGGACCCTCACCCCCAACCGCATCCAGAGCCGGTGCAACTGGAGTCCCCTCGAAGGGCATACCTTCCACTGGCGCGTGGAGCGCACCTTCTGCAACGGCTTCCCCATTTACAACCGTGGACACGTGACCGATGAAAAGTTCCGTGGCCAGGCCGTCTGCTTCAACCGATAATCCCAGGCCAGATTTCCAGTCAATAACATCAAGCCCATGTATCGTCTATATCAACTTTGCATCGCGTTGCCCGTCATTTTGGTCGCCACTTTCCTGACGAGTGTGGTTACCATCATCGGCGGACTGTTCAATGCCCACATCTTCGGCTACTATCCCGGCAAGATATGGTCCAAAATCATCTGCCGCGTGTTGCTCCTGCCCATTCACGTCGAAGGCCGTGAAAACATTGACAGCCGGCAGAGCTACGTGTTCGTGGCCAACCACCAGGGACCGTTCGACATCTTCCTCATCTACGGCTATCTGGGCCGCAATTTCAAGTGGATGATGAAGAAAGCCCTGCGCAAGGTGCCTTTGGTGGGCTACGCCTGCGTCAAGGCGCGCCACATCTTTGTGGACAAATCCGGTCCCAAGGCCATCAAGGAAACCATCGACAACGCCCGCCGCACCTTGCAGGGCGGCACTTCGCTCGTCGTCTTCCCCGAAGGCTCGCGCAGCTTCACCGGCCACATGGGCCTGTTCCGCAAGGGTGCGTTCCAGTTGGCCGACGAGTTGCAGCTGCCTGTCGTTCCCCTCACCATCGACGGCTCGTTTGATGTGCTCACCCGCATGGCCGGTGTCAACTTCGTCCACCGCCACCCCATGCGCCTCGTCATCCACAAGCCCATCTTCCCCACCTCGCACAGCCCCGAGGACATCCGCCGCACCATGGACGAATCCTATCGCGTCATCATGTCCGCCCTGCCCGAGAAGTACCAGGGCTATGTCAAGAACGAGGACCAGTAAGTCCCGGCTTCCGTTCCACGGTCGTCCGGTTGGCATAAGGCCGCAACTGCGTGTTTCACTCGGTTGCGGCCTTATGCCGTTTCGCTCGTCATGTGCCTACGTCAGACGCTCGGCCTGCGCAGTCCACTCAAAGCCGGCAATGAAGAAGGACCGTTGTCATTCACCATTCACCATTTTGGCTCAGCAATCACCGTGACAGACTCTCTGTATATACGTATTTTATTCCCCCAAAAAAGTATTCACACCTTCACCGAAAGGCTGTTTCCTTCTGATTTTCATACAAATAAAGTGTGAAGGCTTGGATTTTCAAGCATTCACAGCAGGTTCGTCAGCGAGGGGCGGTGTGAAGGCTTGAAACCCCAACCCTTCACACGTGAAACACTTGAAAATCAGCAAGAAACGTACGCTTTGTGAACGTGTGAATGCTTTTTCGGACGAAAAAATACGTATATATAGGCGTGTGAATACTTGGATTTTCAAGCATTCACAGCAGGTTCGTCAGCGAAGGGCGGTGTGAAGGCTTGAACTTCCAACCCTTCACACTTGAAACAGATGAAAATCAGCAAGAAACGTACGCTTTGTGAACGTGTGAATGCTTTTTCGGGCGAAAAAATACGTATATATAGGCGTGTGAATACTTCGTTTCTCGACCCTTCACAGCAGGTTTTGCAAGCGAGTGTGAAGGATTGGTGCGTGCTGATGAGGGTTGGTGAAGGGTTGGTGAAGGGTTGATGAGAACCCGTTACACCTTTCACACAGACCCTTGTTTTTGTTACAGGATTTTACACAGCAACGGTTCTATTTTGGGCAGTTCGGGGAGTACGGCTTACAAGTCCCGGACTATTTTTTTCTAATAGGCGAGTAGGAAAAACAAGTCCTGGACTTGTGGGCACCATCTCGCCGAGTTGTGCAACTTCCGTGTTTTCCCTGCTTGCTTTCGTGTGTAAATGTCCCTCGCCACTATACAGATATCCACCGAACAGCACTATACGGCAAAGGGTCTATACACCACCATCGTGGCGCATAGACCCTTGTCGTTCCCACGAAGGGCGGGGGAAGATGAGGCTACCAATAGTTGTTTTGATCGTCGTCCTCAAAATCGTCAGGGTAGCCCTCTCCGAAATTCACTTCCGTTTCGTCCACTCCTGACAGACACAGCAGCTGCTCTGGATGCACATCGAAGCACTTCATTTCGGGCTTGATATATTGTTTGTCCATAATCATCAGCTTTTATTTGTTGAAAACCACTTTTCCGTTCCGGATGACCAAGCCTTTCTGCGAACTTCCTGCCGGCAGACGGCGGCCGCTCAGGTCGTAGGTCTCCGTCGCCTTGCGCTCATCGCCATAGACGTTCACGATGCCCGTCACGTTCTCCTCGCCGATGACAGAGAGCACGATGCTGCTGATGGAAGCTGCAGGTGATGCCGAATGACGCGGCGCGATGGTCAGGTAGTGGCGCATAGGTTCCAGACTGTGGAAATGCTGCCACGTGCCGTTGGTCCACAGCGTGTACGGGTCGTACAGCGTTGCGCCGCTCTCGCCCATATCATTGTAAGTGCCCGTGAAGGTATAGGTGAAGTCCACACTTTGGCAGTCGATGCTGTTCGTCTCTGCCGGTGCGGGAGTGACGTCGGACAAATGCAGCACCATGTCACAGTCGGCACTGCTGAGCGGCTTCACCAAATAAGGATAGTTGGCCTTCAACGTCACGCCGGGCTGCTGGCGGAAGCTCTCCACCACGGTCTTTTCCGCCTTGCCATCGTTGTCCAGGTCATACTGATGCACGTTGTTAATGCGTGAGAAGGCATATTTGTCGCAAAGCTCGGAGGTCAGCGTCAGGTCGAAGGGCACGTACCACGTAGTCCATTCCGCCCCGCCGAAGGTGCGGCTATAGGTGAAGTCAGTCGCAGTAAATACCGCTTGGTTGTCGTACGTTGTGGCATCCAGCAAGTCGTATTTTGCCACGCTGAAGGCCGTTTCATCCTCATTGGGTACAGCCTCGATGGTTCCTGCCGCATCGGCAAAATAGCCTATATGGCCGCAATCTGTATGCTTACATACCTTATAATAGATCTTTTTGCCGTTGTCGAACAGGGTTTCGCCCGTAAAATTATGCTTGCATGTGAAATAGCCGGTTGTATAGTTGGCATAGGTGGCATCTGTCTTGTTGGGGTCGTATGAAATGGCTCCAACTAAGGATGTACAGTAGGAAAACATGGAATATTTTAAGTAGTAGGTAACACTCTCTGTTGTGAACAAGTCAGAAGCATATATGGTAACGAGGCCTGAGCAATTATAGAACATAGAGCTCATATTCGTCACGTTGGCAGTGTTGAAGCCTGACAGATCGAGCGAGGTGAGGCCTGAGCAAGCAGAGAACATATTGTCCATATCCGTCACGTTGTCGGTGTTGAAGCTTGACAGGTCAAGCGAGGTGAGGCCTGAACAATATGCAAACATGGCACCCATATCTTTCACATTGACTGTGTTAAAAGCCGACAGGTCAAGCGAAGTGAGGCTTGAGCACCCATCGAACATATTGTTCATAGTCGTCACCTTGGCTGTGTTGAAGTTCGAAAGGTCAAGCGAGGTGAGACTTGAACAATAACAGAACATGCAGAACATGTCCTTCACCTCAGAAGTATTGAGGTTCTTCATACCTTGGATTTCTGTCAATGCACTACAATCATAGAACCACTTATAGCATGTAGTTGGCCGTGCGTCAGCGAATGATGCGTCAAAAACGACTTTCTTAATGTTGGATGCATGGGAGGTTATCCACTCGGGATCAACGCCTGATGCAGGAATATCATACACCTCTCGGGTAGACGTACTCTCCGGCTTGTTTTCATCATACATAAACGTCAGCGTACCGGTCTCGGTGTTGAACACTGTGTACATCGTTTTTTGTGCCCACGCCGCGCTGAAACAAAGGCAGAGGATAAATAGTGAGAATAATTTTTTCATGAAAAAGGATACAGAAAAGGCGTGCAACCATTCGTTTGCTTGCCTATTCTCGGGCTACCGCCAAGTGGCCTCACAGCTAACAAGCGCAGAATGGCTCACGCCTTAAGGCGTGAACCTTCATACTGCTTGTTCTCAGCTGTGGAATATTGGCGGTATTCGAAAATAGAGAACAAGAGCAAAAAGCTCAGTAATATATGTATGTGTTCTAAATCAAGTCAAAGGGAACGGAACGCACGCGGAATAAAATAGGGAGGCTGTATGCCTCGTTGTAATATCTCTCAATGGCCTGACCGCTGCTCTTCATGGTGGCACGCGGAGGCAGTGCGTTCATCGGATCCTGTCTGTTTCGTAGGTGGCAATCCGGGCCGCTGGCGGAAGGATGCTGCGGCGGAATATGCGCGGAATAGGGGTTAGGAGGTGAAACGTGGCATTCTGTCTGTCAGGGCTGTTGGGGCGAATGAATGCGTGTTCGCCGGCATCCATGTCGGCAAAAGTAGTACAAGCACAGGGATATGGCAAGGGAAATCCGGTGTTTTTCAAGTTCAGGCACCTATTTAGTGATAAATATTTAATGACAAAGCTGTCAGGTAAACAGCCCCGGCATCGGTAGCCATGGGTGTTTGCCTGACAGCAATCATTTGTTGGATGAGTGTGTGAGAAATATTCCTTAGTTATACAGGAATACGCTGTACTGGCCGGCTTGGTCAGTTCGATGCACGGCTGGCCCACGATGCCTTTGTAGTCGTAGATGCCGTAGCCGAAGTTGATACGGCCCATGCCTTCCACCACCATCTTCAGTTCCGTGCCTTCAGCGCAGGCCGGGATGACCACTGAGTTCTGGCTCTGTGCGCGGTTGATGGCACCCACGCGCTTGCCGTCCATGAACGCCACGGCATAGTCGTGAACGTCGGTATGGAGCGTGGCGGAGGTCTTCAGGGCGGGGAGGGTAGTGGTGTAGACCACGGTACCGAAGCCCATGTCGAGCTGCTCAAAGGTCTTCAGCTCACCCGTTTCTAAAGAATTCCTCGGGAGCCCACTCGTCGCGCCATTCCACCACGGGGATGTTGTCCTTGAAGGTGATGGGCAACCAGATGTAGCGGGCATCGATGGGATGCTTGGGTCGCCAGATGTCCGCCATGAAGATGAAAGCTCCGGATTTGCCCTGTACGGGCAGGATGTAGGTGCTCTGTCCGCCGAAGGTCAGCTTCGCGCCAGGGCCGACGCAGGGCGAGGGCAACTGCTTCCAGGGTCCGCTGATGCGTTCGGCGGTGAACATTCGCGCTTCGTTCGGGTCCCAGCCCGTGCAGCCGCTGGTGATGAGCCAATAGCGGTCTTCGTGCTTGAAGATGGCCGGTGCCTCGTTCTGTCCGCCGGGGGCGATGCGCCAGTAGCGGCCTGTGTGGAAGGTGAAATCGTCCGAGAGTTCCGCCACTTGGAGCGTGAGGTTATCTTCGGAGGAGAAAATGTGGTAAGCCCGGCCGTCGTCGTCGACAAAGAGCGTCATGTCGCGCGCCATCTGGCCTCCGTTGAAGTCGCGTTTGAGAAAAAGTCCCTGTGCGATGGCTTTGCGCCATGGGTTCGTCCACCATTGGCCGTAGTTTGCGGCGTTGAGTGTGTCGGCGCAGGTGCGTTCGGCCTCGGTCCAGTCGGCGGGCCAGCAGTAGGGGTTCACGCGGCCCGAGCGCAGGTATTGGAAAGGTCCGGTCGGCTTGTCGGCCACCGCCACGGCAGCCCGGGCGGCAGCATAGCCGCGCCCTTTCAGTTCGAGGTGGAACCACATGACGAACTTGCCCGTCCGGGGGCAGTAAATCACCTTGGGGCGTTCAAGGGTGCAGCCTTTCTCGATGTCGCTGCCCACCTGTTCCTCCACCGGCAGGGCCACGCCGCAGTAGGTCCAGTTCACGAGGTCCTTGGAGCGGTAGCACGTCACGCCCACCAAGGCCGACGAGGTGTTCTCAGCCTTGTGTTCGCCGTACCAGTAGTAATATCCTTTGTGGAACATCACGCCGCCGCCGTGGGCGTTGATGTGGTTGCCGGCAGCGTCGGGCCAGATTTCACCGGGCTTGATGGTGCGCTCTTTGGCCGTCAGGGGCAACGCTAAAAGCAGGAAGAGCAGGAATGAAAGGAGGTTTTTCATACAAAGTAGACAGAGGTTAAGGTTTGCGCGGCAAAGTTAAGGAATATGGATTGGCAAACGGGTGCGCTGCTAATGAATAATGAAAGTTCATGAGGTGATGGTCGCTTCGCTCCCAGATCATGATGTTATCCTCATAATCTAATCCCTCATAACCTATGTTTGCATTCTTAAACGGTGCTGCGCTGCAATTACAGGACTTTTAGGGAAAGTCCCCCCCCACACTTTTTGAGGCCTCATTCAGGTGGGGCGACTGCTTTTCCCATGCGTTTTCAATGTGGGACAAGCAAAAATGCTCCTAAACGGAAAGAAATGTAAAAAAAACTGTTGTTTTTGCACGAAACCCTTGGCTTGTGTGCAAAGCGGCCTTACTTTTGCCGCAGTTTTTACCAATAAATACGATAAATGAGAAAACAAATCCTCACTACCGCCCTAGTGCTGGGCACCACAGCTACGGCTTGGGCCGGAGGCTTCCTGACCAATTCCAACCAGAATGCGGCATTCCTGCGCAACCCGGCGCGCGACGCTTACATCGCCATCGATGGTTGCTATTACAACCCCGCCGGTGTGGGCTTCATGAGCGAAGGATGGCATATGGGCTTCGACATCCAGAGTGCCTACCAGACTCGTACGGTCGAGACCTTCTTCCCCTTCTTTCAGGGCGGCATCGTGAACGGCATAGCCAACGGTCAGAATCAGGAAAAGAAGTTCGAGGGCAAGGCCACCGCGCCTGTCATCCCCTCCATCGACTTGGCTCGTGTGGGCAAGCGTTGGTTTGCCACCTTCCACTTCGGCATCACCGGTGGTGGCGGCAAGTGTAAGTTCGACGACGGTCTGCCTTCGTTCGAGAGCCAGGTGGCCATGGTACCCGTGCTGATCAACGCCATCAATCCCGGCGCCGTGACAGGTTATTCCATGGACACGTACATGCAGGGTCGCCAGTACTACTTCGGAGGCCAGTTTGGCGTAGGTTACAAGCTGCTTCCCAACTTGAGCGTCAGTGCAGGCGGCCGCTTGGTCTATGCAGACTGTAACTACTATGGCTATGTGCGCAACATCCAGGTGCAGACCGCTGCCGGACTGGTGCCTGCCGGCACGTTCTTCGAGAACGCCAATATGCCCCACTTCGCCGCTTTGGCCGGTGACCGCGAGCTTAACTGCGACCAGACCGGCTGGGGATTTACGCCCATCATCGGTGTGGACTACCAGCTTGGCAAACTCAACCTGGCTGCCAAGTATGAATTCAAGACCCGTCTGCGCCTGAAGAACCGTTCCGGCGAGAACACCAGCGGACTCGAGGAATACGACGACGGCAAGAAGCTCCCTGCCGACATTCCCGCCATCCTCACCCTCGGCGCAAAGTACGACGTGAAGGACAACGTCCGTCTGTCGGCCGGCTTCCACTACTATTTCGACAAGCAGGCCACCCAGTATGGAGCCCGCGAGGAGAAGCTCGAAGGAGGCGGATGGGAAGTGCTGGCAGGTGCCGAAGTTGACCTCAATAAACGGATTACCGTGAGTGCCGGTTGGCAAACCACCAACTACGGACTGGGCGACAACAGCCGCTTTATCAGCGACATGAGTTTCGTGACCAACTCCAACTCCGTGGGTCTGGGCGCCCGCATCAAACTGCGCGAACGTGTGGCCCTCAACGTGGCCTACTTCAAGACCATTTACAAGCACTACGAGCGCAAGATGGACGACTACTGCGACATCAAGCAGACTATGGGCGGCATGGTAACGCCCCTGAGCCAGCAGTTGCAGGCCGGTGCACAGCAGTTGCAGGGTGTCATTGCCAACCCCAACACGTCGGAGGCCGATCGTCTCATTGCACAGCATCAGTTGGGCATCATCAGCGGAGAGCTGGGAGCCATCCAGCAAATCGCTACCGGACTGGGTTCGCTCAGCACTGCCGGTCGCGACAACTTCCACCGTACGAACGATGTGTTCGGCATCGGTCTGGAAATTGACTTCTGATGGGTTGAAGATTTAGTTTATTGGATCATGTTGGAAGACAGGCCGGGACTCGGCAAAGGAAATGATGTAGCCTCCGCATAGGCTTTCCCCTTTGCTCCCGCCTTGTCCTGTCTTGCAAAAGAGGTTATCAAGTCACTGAACGTACAGCAACAGCCTGTTGCAGCATCAGTTTCTTGATAACCTCTTTTTTGTTTACGGCAAATCCGCTGCCGGGGCGCGGTGGCCGGTTCACCGCCGTGCGTACACCGGCTCCAGCACGTCCTCGGAGGGCCAGTGGGGAAGGAAGAACAGGGGCAACGGCCGGCCACCCACACCGCTCCAGTCGATGCGGCGCACGTCCTCCAGGTAAGGAGGCCCGAAGTCGAAAGAGCGGCCATAGAGCAGGATGGCGCGGCGGCCTTCGTCGATTTTCCACAGCCCGCCGCCGAACACACATTGCTCTCCGGGCTGCAACAGGTCCTTATGCAGGTAAACGCGGCCGAACTTCAGCACGCCGTCTTGGTTGATGATGAATTTCTGATACATGATGATGTAATCGTTGGGGTAAGTTTCATTCCACGGCAGCTCTTTCCGGCCTTGCTGCCGCGCGGAGCCGTAGTCACGCGCCGCCTTCAGCCATCCCCTTCCACCGTCAGGAGGCGCACCTCGCCGTTCTGCCAAGCCGGTATGTCGTGGAGCGTGCTCCCTTGCAGCGTGGCGGCGATGCAACGGTTGAAAAGCCCGTGAGCCATAGCGAGCACCGACAGTCCGTCGTACTGACACCTTATATATATAAGGAAGCGGCGGGCGCGGTCCATCATCTGCTCCACCGTTTCCGCGTCGGCAGCCAGTGGGCGGTGGCGCAGGGCCGCTGCGGGCAGGCCCGTCATGCTTCCCCAATCCCGTTCGCGCAGCAAGGGGCAGGGCAGGGGAGTGAGGCCCACGGCTTCCGCCACAATGTCCGCCGTCCGGCGCGCCCGCAGCAAGTCGCTGGTGAGAAAAACGTCGAAATGCAGGCCGCTCGCGCACAGCTCATCGCGCAGGGCCGCCGCCTGCTCCAAGCCGCGCGCCGTGAGGCGGCCCGGCAGGTGGCCTTGGAGTATCTTCGCCACATTTTCCTCGGTTTCGCCGTGGCGGGTAAGGTAGAGCGTAAGCATATAGAAGCAACAAAAAGTAAATAATCCGGGGCAAAAATAAAAAATATGCTTCGTTAGCGTGCAAATCATTAAGTTTTTGTTATATCTTTGCCCCCAATTACAAGTAGGAGGCAGAAAGGTTAAAAAATGATACGCCTGGCCTGCCGGAAGCCTGCGGGCATTTCAGCCCGGTGGTTCCGAACAACACAACTACAACTGGATGATGCGCAAGACCATAGAGTTCACAAAAATGCACGGAGCAGGTAACGATTATATTTACGTCAACACCCTGCAATTCCCTATTGACAATCCAGAACACTGGGCGGAAGCATGGAGCGACCGCCATAAAGGTATCGGCGGCGACGGACTGGTGCTTATCACCCCGGCCGAAGATGCTGACTTCGGCATGCGCATCTTCAACAACGACGGCTCCGAAGCCCGTATGTGCGGCAACGCCTCGCGCTGTATCGGCAAATACCTTTACGAAAAGGGGCTGACGCAGCAAACGGAAATCCGCCTCGCTACGCTCTCGGGCATCAAGGTGCTCAAACTCAAGGTCAACGCCGAGGGCGGCGTGGATGAGGTGACGGTGGACATGGACAGTCCCCGGTTGGCCGTGCCCTCACAGCTTGCTACGCCTGACGGCAGTCTGACCGAAGGGGCGGTGAAGGCCACCGACGGAAAGGAGTACACCGGCACGTTCGTGTCGATGGGCAACCCCCATTTCGTGGTTTTTGTCGACGATGTGGAAAGTCTGGACGTGGCTACCGTGGGTCCCACGCTGGAGTTCGCCCCCATTTTTCCCGAACGGTGCAACATAGAGTTTGCCACCGTGCGTCCCGACGGCACCGTACGAATGCGCGTGTGGGAACGCGGTTCCGGCATCACCATGGCCTGTGGAACGGGTGCCTGTGCCACGGCAGTGGCAGCCGCACTGACCTGTCGCGCCCCGCGCAAGAGCGAAGTGGTCATGGACGGCGGTGCGCTCTGCATTGAATGGCGCGAGGCCGACGGCAGGGTGTGGATGACAGGGCCCGCTACCCACGTGTTCGACGGTACAATCACTTACGAAGAATAAAAGCGGAACAACGCAGTTTGCCCCAGCGGCAGGCTGCGTTTTTCAATACACAAGATTAACACTATATGGCAACGATTAACGAGAACTTCCTGAAACTGCAAAAGAATTATCTCTTTGCCGACATCGCCCAGAAAGTGGCCGCCTTCAAGGAGGCAAACCCCGAAGCGGCGATCATACGCCTCGGCATAGGCGATGTAACCCGTCCCTTGGCTCCCGCCGTCATCCGCGCCCTCCACGAGGCTACCGACGAGATGGGACGCGCCGAAACCTTCCGGGGTTACGGGCCGGAACACGGCTACGAATTTCTGCGCCGCGCCATCGTGGAAAACGACTTTGCGCCCCGGGGCGTGCAGATTGACCCCGACGAGGTTTTTGTGAACGATGGTGCCAAGAGCGATACGGGCAACTTCGGCGACATCCTGGGCACGGACAACAGTATCTGCGTCACCGATCCCATCTACCCCGTCTACATCGACTCCAACGTGATGGGAGGCCGCGCCGGGGAGTTTCAGGGTGGTGCATGGAGCCGCATCACTTATTGTCCCTGCACTGCAGAAAACGGTTTTGTGCCCCAACTGCCCGACCATCCCACAGATATGATATATCTTTGCTACCCGAATAACCCCACGGGTACTACGCTTTGCCGCGCCGAACTGGAAAAATGGGTGGCCTACGCCCTGAAAAACCACAGCATCCTGCTCTACGATGCTGCCTACGAGGCTTACATCACACGCGAGGGTATCCCGCATTCCATCTACGAAATACCCGGTGCCAAGCAGTGTGCGGTGGAATTTCATTCCTACTCCAAAACGGCGGGCTTCACCGGCTTGCGCTGCGGCTACACCGTGGTGCCCAAGGAGCTGAAGGTGGTCAGCGCCAACGGTGAGGAAGTGGAGCTCAACCAGCTGTGGAACCGTCGCCAATGCACCAAGTTCAACGGAACGGCCTACATCGTGCAGCGCGCTGCCGCCGCCATCTACACCGACGAGGGACGCGCTCAGGTGCGCGAGACCATCGGCTACTATATGGAGAACGCACGCCTCATGCGCGAGGGACTGACTGCCGTGGGCCTGCAGGTGTATGGCGGAGTGGATGCTCCCTACATCTGGTTCAAGACCCCCGACGGCATGGGCAGCTGGGAGTTCTTTGAAAAGCTCCTCCACGAATGCCACCTGGTGAGCACCCCCGGCGTAGGCTTCGGCCCTGCCGGTGAAGGCTACATCCGCCTGACCGCCTTCGGCCGGCGCGAGGATTGCCAAGAGGCCATGCGCCGCCTGAAGCAGGGCTTCTGACAGTGCGAGGGCACGTTTGCACTCCATATTATATATACACACCGAATTACATATACACCCTTAAAATATTTTCCCTATGAGTACCCTTCGTTTTAAAGTTGTGGAAGAAGCGTTCAAGAAACGCCCCGTTGAAGTGGCAATGCCTGCCGAACGTCCGTCAGACTATTTTGGCAAGTATGTCTTCAACCAAGAGAAAATGTTCAAGTACCTGCCCCTGAAAACCTACCAGCAGCTCCGCGAGGTGATAGAGAAAGGCACCGTGCTGCCCCTTTCCGTGGCCAACGAGGTGGCCAAAGGCATGAAGCAGTGGGCCATGGATATGGGCGTTACGCACTGCACGCACTGGTTCCAGCCGCTCACTGAAGGTACGGCTGAGAAACACGATGCCTTCGTGGAACATGACTTCAAGGGCGGCATGGTGGAGAATTTTTCCGGAAAGGAACTCGTGCAGCAGGAACCCGACGCATCGTCGTTCCCCAACGGTGGCATCCGTTCCACCTTCGAGGCACGCGGCTACTCGGCCTGGGACCCCGCTTCGCCCGTCTTCATCATCGGCGACACGCTCATGATCCCCACCATCTTCGTGAGCTACACCGGTGAGGCACTCGACTACAAGACTCCCCTCAAAAAGGCACTCGCCGCCGTCGACAAGGCCGCCACTGCCGTTTGCCAGTACTTCGACCCGCAGGTTACCCGCGTGACGGCCAACCTCGGCTGGGAACAGGAGTATTTCCTCATTGACGAAGGACTTTACGCCGCGCGCCCCGACCTGCTCCTGACAGGCCGCACGCTCATGGGACACGATTCGGCCAAGAACCAGCAGATGGAGGATCACTACTTCGGTGCCATTCCCGAACGTGTGGCCGAATTTATGCGCGACCTGGAAATCCAGGCCCTGGAGCTGGGCATTCCCTGCAAGACGCGCCACAACGAGGTGGCTCCCAACCAGTTCGAGCTGGCTCCGATCTTTGAGGAGTGTAACCTTGCCGTGGACCACAATATGCTCATCATGTCGCTCATGCGCAAGATTGCCCGCAAGCACGGCTTCCGCTGCCTGCTCCACGAGAAGCCCTTCGCCGGCATCAACGGTTCGGGCAAGCACAACAACTGGAGCTTGACCACCAACACCGGCGCGTTGCTCCATGGCCCCGGAAAGACTCCCGAGGAAAACCTCCGCTTCATCGTGTTTATCGTGGAAACGCTCATGGGTGTGTACCGCCACAACGGACTCCTCAAAGCGTCCATCATGAGTGCCACCAATGCCCACCGTCTCGGTGCCCACGAGGCTCCTCCCGCCATCATCTCCAGTTTCCTCGGCAAGCAGGTGAGCGAACTCCTGGAGAAGGTGGAGAACTCTACCACCGAGGAACTCTTCCTCATGGAGGGCAAACACGGCGTGAAGCTCGACGTGCCCCAGATTCCCGAATTGATGATTGATAACACGGACCGCAACCGCACGTCACCTTTCGCCTTCACCGGAAACCGCTTCGAGTTCCGCGCGGTCGGCTCCATCGCCAATTGTGCCAGCGCAATGATTGCGCTTAACGCCGCCGTGGCTGAAGCTCTCACCGACTTCAAGAAGCGCGTCGATGCTCTCATCGAACAGGGCCATAGCAAGGTGGGCGCCATCCTCGACGTGGTGCGCGAGGACATCAAGACGTGCAAACCCATCCACTTCGACGGCAACGGTTACAGCGATGAGTGGAAGGAGGAGGCCGCACGGCGCGGACTGGATTGCGAAACGTCCTGCCCGGTTATCTTCGACCGCTACCTCGACGACGCTACGGTGAAGATGTTCGAGGACATGAACGTCATGAACCGCCACGAGCTGGAGGCACGCAACGAAATCAAATGGGAAACTTACCAGAAGAAGATTCAGATCGAGGCCCGCGTGCTCGGCGACCTGTGCATGAACCACATCATCCCCGTAGCCACGAAGTACCAGAGCGAACTCGTTGACAATGTCCACAAGATTCAGCTGACATTCTCCGACCCCGCCAAGGTGAAGGAACTCACGGCTTACAACATCGACCTCATCGAGAAAATCAACAAGCACACGAGTTTCATTGCCGAGAACGTGGAGGCGATGGTGGAGAAGCGCAAGGTGGTGAACAAGATCGAGGATATGCGCGCCCTGGCCGTGGCTTACCACGACGAGATCGCGCCCTACTTTGACCAAATCCGTTACCACATTGACAAGCTGGAACTCATCGTGGAGGACGAGATGTGGACGCTGCCCAAGTACCGCGAACTCCTCTTCATCCGCTAATTCCTCCGAACTGCTTTAGGACATACTTAAAAGCCTGGTCAGAAAAAGCCGTTGCAGTCATCGCTGATTGCAACGGCTTTTTCTTTGCCAGCTGCGATGGCGATAAGCCCCGTGTCCGTCCCTTCGGCTTTACCATGATCTTTGAAGACAAACTGTACTTCGGCATGGGCACCCACAAGGAAAGCTACAAGCAGGTCAAGGCCAATCCCAATGTGGAGATCTGCGCCATGAATCCCGACGGCAGCTTTATGCGGGTCAAGGGTGTCGCCCACTTTGATCTGCGCCCCGAGGTGCAGGCCCATATGTTTGAGGTCGCCCCCAGCCTGCGCAAGCTGTACAATGAGGAAAACGGCATGGTACAGGCCACTTTCTACCTCTCCGATATCGTCGCGGAGATCAGTCGCGATAACGTCTTTACCCCCATCGAGGATTAAAGCCGTCTTTCTGCTTTCCTATATAAATAGGCGTAAAAACCGCCGCCCCCGGCCGGAGCATTCCGGTCTGGGGCGGCGTTCTGCGTATTTTGCGTTATCGCTCAATCAGCGCCTGCAGCGAAGAAAGGGTTCCCTCGGCGGCGGTGTTGTAGATGTTCTGCACCACCACCACGTCCCGGATCCCCTTCTGCTCCACCAGGTCGTAAATGGAGCCCTTGTAATAGCGGAAATCCACCCAGTACAGATACTGGTAGTGGTCCACCAAAAAGGGAATAAAGGCATTGCCGTAGCTGTCCTTGATAACCAGGCAGGCGGAGCCGTCGGTGATGGCGGGGTTTTCCACCTCGTTATAGGGCTGGTCCCCGCCCGCAAAGCAGCCGTATTTCACGCTGCTGGCGTAGTCCGAAACATCGTTCACCACATACCAGTCGTAAACGGTGCCGTCGGGCATCGTCATCTTCATTTTATTGGTGCCCATCGGGCGGTAGGCGATCACGGTATCGGGGTTGGCCGCCAGCGAAGTGATGCCGCTGCTGGAATAATAGGTCCCCAAAAAGCCGGGGTATTCCACCCGTTCAAACTGGTCCAGCGTGTGCGGGGTCAGTCCGGCCGCCGCCGCGTACTGGGTATAGGCGTAGTAGGCGCCCAGCGCCGTCCAGTGGTGGTCGGTATGGAAGTACAGATATTCCTCCACATGCGCCCGCAGCGTGTCAAAGACCTCCACGGTGCGGATGCCGGGGTCCATGCGGCTGTAAAGATAGCGGATGGCCTCCCGCTGGTCGCTGACGTGCAGCTGATTCTGCAGCTCCTCGCTCAGCATCACGCCGCCGTTGATGGGCGCGACCACGCTGTACAGGTTGGCGCGCCCCGCCAGACGGCTCTGGGCCTCGTTCAGGATCGCCGCGTACCAGTCGGCGTTTTTCTGCACAAAGTAGTACAGGCCGTAGCCCACGTTGTCGCTGACATAGATCCCGCTGATCATCTCTCCCGGCGCCGTCACGTTGCCGTCCCGGGGCGGTTCGTCCGCGGCGGGCGGTTCGGGGGTGTTGCCCGGTTCCTCCGTCTGCTGCGGCAGGGTGGGCAGCTCAATCTGTCCCTCCCCGATCTGCGGGATCTCCTCTCCCTGCTCCTCTCCGCCCACGATCACGTCGGTCTGGATGCCGTACAGCCCCTGCAGCAGGTGGTTGCCGGCAATCAGTGGCTCCCGCAGCGGATAGGTATCGGCATACCAGGTATCCACGGCGGAAAAGAAGCTGCCGTCCCAAAAGCTCTGCCAGGTAACGGCGGGGAATTCGGTCAGTTCCCGCTTTTCCAGCTCGCTTACCGTCGGACGGGGCAGCACCAGCCCGATGAGGCAAAGCACCGCCAGCGCCCCGAAAAACAGCAGCAGCTTGATGGGGCGGACGCTCCTTTCCCAATTTTTCTTGTTCATTGCGGCGCCCTCCTCAGAACTGGAAATACAAAAACGGATTGTAGCTGTTGCCGGCCAGCGCCATGGCGGAAATCAGCAGCAGGACCACCGGATGGATCGCCTCCCACACGGCACAGATCCCGTGCCAAAAGCGGCTTTCGCACAGCCGACCCTCGGGGCCTGTCGCTTCCTTCAGCCGCTGCCACAGCCGGGCCGTCAGCGGAGTACAGGCCACCGCCGCCACGATCAGCAAAAAGAGGTTGTTCTGAAAACTCAGCGAAACCGCCATATCGGTCGCGGCGCCGTTGCCGCCGAACAGTCCG
>SFPC01000059.1 GCA_004552195.1 Bacteroidales bacterium
TAGTGACGAGCGTTTTCACATCGGCAAAACCGCGCTTGATATGGACGACGACATTTGCGCAAAGTGCGTACAAAGTGCCAAATTCGTCAGAGACGGTAACTTCAATAGGCGCACCACATTGCGGACATACTTTCGCTTTGTCGCTAACTTTCTGTCCACATTCAGAGCATATAACTAAAGCCATGAGCGTTTCATGCGCTTAGTAGCTCTGTGGGCGCGTTTAATGGTGATTTATCCTGAACAAAATAAGAAAGCGGAGCTACTTCTCACTCACCAACCTCAGTGTGGGCTTCGACTCCCATGAAATACGTGGCAAGTGACGACAGCTCCACTTTGACCGTATATCATGGGATATGACATCACAAGCCAAAGAGAGCGTACTTTCACCACCATTCCGTATTTCATTGAAGTTGTCGAAGTTTCACTGAGTGGAACGATGCGAAAACGCTTCCTAAATTATGTCCGCTAACCCCTTGAAGGGTTTTCGACCACATAGTTAGCAATTTTCTGTGAAAGTAACGCTCTGTTTCTGTAGATATTTACAATACTATTCTAAAAATCCAACAATGTGTGAAGGCTTGAAACTACGGTGTGAAGGCTTGAAATGAGCTCTCTATATACGTAAATATTTTCCCGAAAAAAGCCTTCACTCGTTCACAGATGGCCTTTTTATTGCTGATTTTCAGCAGTTTCAGGTGTGAAGGCTTGAATTTTCAAGCCTTCACATTGCCAGAGTCAGGCTGACATAGCCTGCATACGCCGGATTGTTGGACTTTCACCAATCCTTCACAGCTTTTGATATCCATTTTCGCACTCCTACCTTTGGGCGTAGGGAGAAAGAAACCTTCTGTGACAGTGTGAATACTTGAAATACGTTGTGAAGGCTTGATGTTCCAACCCTTCACGCGGCTACCTTCAGTGTGAATACTTGAATTTTCAACCATTCACACGCTTTCTCTATGAAAATCAGGAGGAAACTGTTGGTGTGTGAAGGGGTGAATGCTTTTTTGGGGAAATAAATATCGTATATACGCGCGCGTGAGAGAAAGTAGATGTATCAAAATTATCGCTCTAAAACAGTTCCCTTTCTAAGATGAACAAGTCCTGGACAATTTTTCCCAACTCGGCGAGTAGGAAAAAATAGTTCAGGACTTGTTTTTTCAAAGCCACCCTTTGTGTTGAAGTGGGGCTAATCATGGGTTCAGGTGCTCTTTGTTCACGGCTTGACAATTCTTTCCGAGTTCCGGCTGAGCGTGAAGAGAAATTCCAGACCGCCCTCCCGGCGATTGCGCACCGAGATGTCTCCGCCGTGGAAGCGGACCGCATTGCGTACGATGGAAAGTCCCAGCCCCGTGCCGCCGCCGTCGCGGGTGCGGCCTTCGGAAACACGGTAGAAGCGCTCGAACAGTCGGGGTAGGTGTTCTTCCGGCACGCCCCGTCCCGTGTCGTAAACGGAGAAGTAGAACGTTTCGGCCGTGGCATTGTAGCACACCACATGGATTTCCGCGCTGCGTCCGGCATAGCGCGCACTGTTTTCGAGCAGGTTGCGGAAGATGGCGTAGACGAGCGAATAGTTTCCGTAAAGCGTCATCTCCTCGGGCAGTTTCACCACCACCCGCATTTCCGCCTGTTGGAGCAGTTCGTGCAAGTCCTCCTGCACCCCGCTGACCAACTGTGCTATGTCCACCGTTTCGCGCGGCATGAGTTCCGCCGCCTCCTCCGTTTTCGTGATCAGCGCCACGTCGCGTATCAGGTCGGTCAGGCGCACCACCTGCGCCAGTGCCTTTTCGAGGAAATAATGCTTCCGTTCCTCAGCCAGTCCCGAGCAGTTCAGGATAGTTTCGAGATAGCCCCTCACGCTGCTCACTGGTGTGCGCAGTTCGTGCGTGATGTTGTTGCTCATCTGCTGCTTCAGCAGGCGGGTCTTCTCAGCCGCCGTGATGTCCGTCAGTGTGAGTTCAAATCCCCCGTCGCTGTACACCAGCAGCTGTACGGCAAAGGTCGAGCTGCCCGCCCGGAGCGAATAGCGGAAAATCGGTGCTTCCTCCGCCATGGGCCGGCTGCCGCCGTGTAGTTGCAGGAACTCACGGGCCGGTTGCAGCGCATCCGACTGCCACAGCGCATCCATGTTGGCCGTGGGTCGTTCCAGCACCACGTTGACATATTGCATGAAGCGCGCATTGGCATACAGGCACTGCCGTGCCGGCGAGAAGATGGCGATACCCTCGCCGAAGTAGTGGAAATGGCGCACGAGGCGTTCCCGTTCGTTGGCAATCGTGCGGTTCGACTCTTCCAGCTGCCGGTATTTCGCCATGATGCCGCGCGCCACGTCGCCCAAGTCAGAGCGTGGAAACTCAATGTGGTCGTAGTCCACCAATCCTCGGTCGGCCGAGCGCATGAACTGTTTCAGTCCCGTGATGGCCTTTCCGAAGCGGTCCGATATATAGATAAGGAGTACCAGCACCACGGGGAAGAGCATCAACACGAACCAGAGGAACATATTGTTAGCCTTCATGAACGTTTGCACCGTCGCGTCGTACGGCAACGCCACGCGCACCACCATCGGGCCGAAAACCTTGGCAAAATAAAAGAACTCGCGGTGTTCGGTGGTGGAGAGCCTGATGTCCGACCCTTCGCCGCGCAGCAAAGCCGTCTGCACCTCAGGGCGTCCCAAGTGGTTGCCCATCTCCTCCAGTCGGTGGCCCGAGTTCTCGAAGAGCACCTTCCCCCTGCGGTCCACGATGGTCAGGCGCAGTTCGGGAGGCAACAGTTCCGCCGGTTCCTGCCACGCCTCGTGACCCGTTGCCGGCAGACTGTCCACCGTCTGTCCCGCCACCACGTTGGCATAACAGCGCAGGCGTTCCTCCAGCAGTTCCCGTTTGTACTGTTTCTCGCGGTTATATTGGAAAAGCACCAGCAGCAGCGTGAACACGGCGAACAGCGCGGTGAAGTTCAGCAGCAGTTTAGTCTTATAAGTCAGTTTCGGCATCACGCATCCTCCTCAAAACAATATCCATATCCCTGTCGGTTCGTGAGGTGCACCGCCCCATCCCCCAGTTTGCGGCGTATGCGGGCAATGTGAACGTCCACCGTGCGGTCCAGCACGAAAGCATCGCCGTGCCACACCTCAGCCAAAATCTCTTCGCGAGTGAACACCCTTCCCGGGTGGCGCACGAGCATGCTGAGGATGCCAAATTCCTTGGGCGAGAGCTTCAGGCGTTCGCCGTTTGCCACCACGATTTTCTTTTCAAAGTCCAGGCTGATGCTGCCCGCCTTCAGCAGTGCGGGTATTTCCTCCCGTTGTGCCCTGCGGAGCACCGCCTTCACGCGGGCCAGCACCTCGTGGAGCGAGAACGGTTTCGAGATATAGTCATCGCCGCCGGCCGAGAACCCCGTGAGCATATCCCGTTCGGTGTCCTTGGCCGTGAGGAACACGATAGGGATTTTGTTGTCGAGGTCCTTGCGCAGCCGTTCGGCCATTTTGAAGCCCGACATGCCGCCCAGCATCACGTCGAGCAATATCAGGCTGTGGGCCGGTGAGAGGATATGCAGAGCCTCCTCCGCGCTTTCTGCCGTGTCCACCTCGTAGCCCGCGTTTTCGAGATTACATTGTAAGATTTCCCGCAAATCGGGTTCGTCGTCTACCACTAAGATTTTCGCTGACATGGTTCCTGATGTTGTTTTGGAATGGATAAAACGATGGGATGAAAGGCAGAACGTCACCGCTTGCCTCCCGTTTCGTGGTGCAATGTTAGCACAAAGAAATATTCCGCGCCGCCGTCAGCCGTTAATTTTTTGTGAAGTTTCCTGCTTGCCGGCAACATTCCGTGCGCTTGCTTTACTCAGTTCCGCCACGCCGCCAATGGTCGGCATTCCCCATCACTGTCATCACCTTATGATTACCGCAAACACGGTTAAATAGTCTTATATATCAACCGGGAACCTTGAATTTATCTACTTTTTCTTCGGTTTCGTCTATTTGGAGGTAAAATTTGCAAAAAATAAAGGCTGAAAGTGTTTTAAAAAACACGAAAAAGCCATAGCTTTGCCGCGCAAAACGTTGTGGAAACCAGCGTTTTCTTTTTCTCTTACAATAATCAAACTTAAATAATATCATGAAAAACAGTTTGTTTTGGAGGATAACCCTTCTCCTGTCGCTGTTTTCCGCCGCACTCGTCTCCAAGGCCCAGCTTTCGGTTTTGGAGCAGGGAAAGGTGTACCGCTTCACCAACGTAGGCCAGTCGTCCTACGCCTTGGCAGCCACCACCTTGGCCGGCGCAAACGGCGAAACCGCCACATCCACCTCCACGGCGGCCGACTATCCCCAGTTGTGGTACGTCAGTGAAGTGAAAGACAATACCTACCGCCTGCGCAACCTGGGCAACGGCCTCTACCTGCAGGGCAAAGGCGCCGGCACACGCTGGCAGCTGGTAGACGCAGGCACCACCGACAACACCTATCTCTACCTGCAGACCGTGGGCACCACGCACAACACGCTCAGTGTCGACAACGTCACCACGGGCAAGAGGCTGATGCACCTCGACGGTAGCCGCAACGTGGTGGGCTGGTCGTCGGACAACGCCTCCACCCAGTGGGACATAACCCAGGTTGACATCGATGCGGCTACGATTGCGGAGAACTGGACTCAGTTAGAGACGGTGATGTACACCGACGCGCAAGTCAGCAGTTTCCAGTCGGCCCTCGACGCCCTCTTCACCGACAAGGCTTGCACCAACCTGCAATCCAGCTACGCTTCCAAAAGCGAGGAGCAGCTGACGGCCGATGCCCAGTATCAGGCATTGCCCTCCACGTTGCAAGCCATGGTGCTGAAGATATGGAAAGAACAGACGGGCAACGCTACGCTCAAAGAAGCCTGGACCGAGAGCAACTACGACAGCTCGAAGCCCGCATGGGACGGCGACTATGCCAAACGCTTCCGCATTCAGAACTATGAAGTCTATACCGAGCGCGACTGCACCAACAGCGGCTTGGGCATCAACGTACACACCAACCTGAACAACCCCACCGGCATTTTCGGCAATTACCGTCAGGTGCTCTTCGTCATGGTCGACCAGGAGGTGCCCGCCAACGCCTCGCTCTATCTCGGCAGCTATGTGGGCCACGGACAGGGCGGCAACTACAACGACGGTGTGGAGCTGCACCAGGGTCTGAACGTCATTCCCTATTGGGGCGACAAAACCTGGACCTGCGTCTACTATACCGCCAAGACCCTCAAGTCGTGGGACGGCACGACCAACAAGGCCGACTTCGACCTCACGCAGTTCCCCGACATGAAGATCCACATCGAGGGCGGCAACATCAACGGCTTCTACAATGCCGTGGGCGATGACCTCTGGCAACACGATGCGGCCACTACGGGTTGCGACGAAGGCCGTAACCTCTCGACGCTCGCGACCCACCTGACCAAGGCCGACGGCTCGCTGACCGCCGAGAACGACAACCTGCTCCAGTCCAACTGCATCTACCCCAAGGGCGACAACGAGGCCGACTGGGACTACTATGCCGAGCGCAACGTGATGGAAGACCTCACCATCATGGGACGCTACATGATTTTCCAGTTCTGCTATGAAAGCCCCGAACAGGCTCATCCCGACTATTGCACCAGCTATTGGTTTAACAAGCAGAGCGACGGTTCGCGCCGTGTCAATGTGACCCAATGGCTCGAACGCTGGGACCGCATCATGATGAGCGAACGCCTCGTCATGGGATTACTCAGCGAGGAGGAGATGGCTGAGGCCAACGCCCGCTACCATGCTCAGGACGAAACGAAGCACGACATCTTCACCTACACCGGCAACGACGGCGCTGAGAACTTCGGCGTTGACTACTCCAAGCACTACCGCATGCACGGTTTGGCCATCACGCTCAGCACGGGCTACATGTCCGGTGGTTCGACCAGCTCGAACTACAACTACAGCACCCTGCCCGACATCATCGGCGGCATGACCAACGAAAACACAACGGGCGGTGTCATGTGGGGGCCGGGCCACGAAATCGGCCACCAGCACCAGCAGCTGCTCAATATGCGCGGTCTGACCGAAGTGTCCAACAATATGTTCTCTAACGTGGCCGTGTGGTACGACGGACGCGGCACCTCGCGTACTGCCGAGGGACAGGGCGACCTTACCAGCGTGCTCGAAGCCTACAACACCGAAGGACACGACTTCTTCACCAACAACATTTGGGCACAGACCCAGATGTACTACAAACTCTGGCTCTACTACCACCTCGTGGGCCACAACACCAAGTTCGTGCCCCGCCTCTTCGAGATGCTGCGCCGCGACTTCCGCGCCTACGGCTTCTTCGAGGTCATGAACAAGCGGTTCGTGGGCGACTACTCCAATGCCGAATACACGCAGACACAGGCTGACATCGATGCCGCCATTGCCAGCGTCAGAGCCAAGGGCTATCGCGAAAACCGCGAAATCCTCTTCATCAACGACTGCACCACCGGCGACACTTATGTGAAGCACGACGGCACCACGGCACGCAGGCTCTGGGACGGCACGACCTACTCAGACCTGGGCAGCTATCTGGCCTATCAGGATGAAAGCCGCTCGCCCGTGAGCGGCACCTACGACCTCACTGTCACCGACGGCACGGCCCAGCTCTCGGGAGCTACGGGCGGCGTGGGCTTCTTTATCTACGATGCCGGCGGCAACTTGCTGGCCTTCTCCTCCGACTATTCCTTCCCCGTGAGCGATGCCGCAGTCTCGGCCATTGCCAAGGGTACAGCGGTGGTTACGGTCGTGACGGCCGACGGCACGCAGGCCGAAGTGCCCTATGAAGGCAGTTCGGCTGCCGAGAGCCTGATCAAGGGCGCATTGGACAAGGCGGCCCAAGTGCTGGCCGTGGTGGACGAAGGCGGCACGAACGGCTACACCAAGGTAGGCTTCTATAAGAATACGGCTGTGGAGAAGCTGCAAACGCTCTACGGGCAGGCACTGAGCATTTACAACGATGCCGAAACCGGCTCTTACGTTTCGGCCTACCAGGCTCTCAACGAAGAGTACCAAAACGTGATGGCCAACGAGTACGCCCGCGTGACTTTCGTGCCCGGCAGCACCTGCGTGCTGGTGAACAAGGCAGCCAACACACGCTACCTGAGCGAAGTGGAGGTGACCACCACTACGGATGAAGTCACCACTACCACCAGGAAGGTAGCCACCACTGTTGTGAGCGGTGGCGTAGTGGTGGCCAGTGTGCCCGAAGCCGGACAGTGGGTGTTCGAGACCGGTAGTGCTGCGGACACCTATTATCTCAAGAACAAGAGCTATGGAGATTATGCCGCCGCATTGTCGCAAAGCCAGACACTCTTGGTAGGTTCTACAGCCTACGGCTACACGCTCCTCGACAATGAGGACGGCTCTTGGGGCATTAAGTACGCCGACAACAACCAGCTCATCCACAAAAACGGCAGCAACAACATCGTGGGCTGGTGGGACACGGCCAACCAAAACTCCCACTGGTACATCACCATGGTGAGCAAGAACGAGGTGATGGTGGCACAGACCAACCTGAGAGAATTGGCCGAGAAGACGCAGGCACTGATTGACCAGATGGCCGATGTCAGCGTAAAGGGCGCACAGGACATGAGCAAGTACCGCATCTCCTCCAACTCTGTGGAGCAAGGCCACGGCACCGACCTGCTCACCGACGGCGACCTCACCACCTACTACCACTCCGAATGGACCGGCACTTCGCTCGACGAAGACCACTACCTGCAGATAGACTGCGGCGAAGGCAGCTCCTTGGAGCAGTTCACCTTCAACTACGTTACCCTCCCCACCGGTGCCGGCAACACCGATGCGCCCACCGCCATCACCGTGGCGGGTAGCAATACCGTGGATGGCGAAGGCAACGTGAGCAACTTTACCACCCTGGCTTCCCTGACAAAGGATGCCAACGGACTGCCAGGCAATGAGCGCGGTGCAAGCTACACTTCGCCCACGCTGGCCACTGAGGGTACAGGCTACCGCTTCATTCGCCTGACCGTGACCAATGCCACCCATTTCGGCACCGTCAACGGACACCACTGGTTCGGCTTGGCTGAGCTGGGACTGACCCGTACCGAAAGCGCGGTGAACTCCAAAGATGCCAAGTACACCACGCTGACCGACGCAACCCTGATTGCCGCTGCCGATGCCATGGTCGATGCCAACACCTTGCTGGCCAATGCGGAGGCTACCCAGACGCAGTTAGACGACCAATACAACACGCTCGAAACGGCCTACAACGCCCTGCTCGCCGCCTATGAAGACGGTGAGAATACCGAGCTGAATGCTGCCAAAGCAGCGCTGCAGACAGTGATCGGCAACACGCAGACGTTGCTGCGCGAGTGCGGTACCGTTGAGAATACTGAAACGGCCCTGACACTTCAGTGTACGGAAGCCGCCGCCGCTTACTACATCTCCTCCAATGCCGACCAGAATGTTGTAGGCGGAGCGAACGATGGTGGTGGCGTCAGTGCGCTGTTGGACGACGACTCTTCTACCTACTTCCACAGCCAATGGAGCGGCACTGCCGTGAGCGAAGACCATTACCTGCAAGTGGACATGGGCGAGGGTAATTTGATAGAAGATTTTAAGTTCGCTTATTCGGTGCGTACTCCGGCTGAAGCAAACGGACAATCTCCGCACCCCACCGTTATCAGTGTCTATGCGAGCAATGATGGAAGCGATTTCAGCCAGTTACTGGCCACTTTTAAGTCAACAGACGGAAGCAATCCGTTACCGGCTTACACCAGCCGTGGAACAGTCTGGACTTCATCAACTATCCGTGCGCGTGCCCCTTACCGTTATCTTCGCTTTGTAGTGACAGGAAGCAGTGGTCCTGCTGCTACTCAGTATGGCGGACATTATTTCTTCGCTATGGGTGATTTCTGGATGACGAAAATAGCGCGGAACGCTACTGTTGCTGACGATGCCAGCCAATTCGTTACTTCGCAAGTTCTGCTTGAAACCGATGATGCCATCAAGGCAGCCCAGACAACCTACAACATGGCCACTTCGGTTGACCAACTGCAGCAGGCTAAGGCGGACTTGCAGGCCCAGTATGATTTGCTCTACCAGCTCCAGAACCCGGCAGACCGAACGGTCATCAATGCTGCCATTGCGGCACTGCAAACGCTCTATGCCGGTTGCTATGTTGATGCCGAGTGTACCACGTTGAAGGCTGCTTACCAGAACTCTCTCAACCTTACCGACGAAGTCCTGAACGCCGTGACGGCAGCTCTTGCAACGGCACAGGCTGTGAATGTCAACGGACTCGCTACGGCTGAAGAACTGGCCGCACAGGTTACGCTGCTCGAAGCCCAAAAGGCTGCCCTGCAAGAAGCCATCGGCTATGCTGCCCTGCCCGTGAAGCTGACCACCGACACGGAGAATCCCACGTACTACAAGATTGTCATCAACCGCGACGGTTACCCCGTGTTCCAAAGCCGTACGGCTGATGAGGGCCAGGGGCAAGAGAACAAGATCAAGCTCGCAACCTTCGAAGCCGGAAACGACCGTCAGGGCTGGTACTTTGTGAAGGGTACGGAAGCCCCGAAGGTGCGCATTGTCAACAAAGCCACGCCCAGCTTGGTGGTAGCTTGTACTTCCGGCGACTTTGCCCAAGACCCCGACAAAATCATTTCCCAACCGGTAGAGGCTGCTGACTGCGGTACGAACGAGTGGACCATCTCCAACACCAACTCTATAAGCGGCTGGTACAACATCACCGCCGATAAGGTGACAACCTCCGGCGAGACGACAACCACCACCACGTTCTACATGAGTAACCATGGCGGTGTGACCAATAACATGGGCTTCTACAACCAAGCCGGCGACCCCGGCTCGAACTTCCGTTTCGAGGAAGTCGACATTTGGGGCAGAAGCGACGCGTACTACACGCTCTACAATTATTACCACAATGAGGCGAAGTTCGACCTGACCACGACGGAGAATACCTTCCCCGCTGACCTTGAGGACGCTTCAGCCATCGGTTACTACTCGACCGCCCTGGCCACGGCCTACACCACTGCCTTCAACACAGCCACTTCGCAACTCGCAGGGTGGGGCACGGAAGACGTGACAGACGCATCGCTGACCGCTGCTTACGATGCACTGGTGGCCGCCAACGAGGCACTCGTCGTGACACAACCCTCCACCGACAAGTTCTACGTGCTGCGCAATGCTTACCCTGCTGAGAACGGCTACTGTTCCGACGCTTTGGCTTATGCCGACCCGGCCAGCCATACGGCCATGTGGAACAAGTCGAAGGAAACTACCGATGCCACGGCAGTATGGTGCTTCGAACAGGACGGCAGCAACTACTACCTGCGCAACCTCCACACAGGAACGTATCTCACGAGGGATGCTACAGGACCGTATCAGCCGCGCACCCTGTCGGAAACCACCAAACAACCCGTCACCTTCGTTCGGCTGGGCGGTGGCGTGCTGAACATCATGATCAACGGCAGCCCCATCCACGCGCAGGGCAGTGGAAACTCCCTGGTTGTCTATGCCGGCGATGCCAACAGTGCCTCCGCATGGCGTATAGAGGAAGCTGATGCAACTGCTGTGGTTCACACCCTGTCGATGTCAAGCTACGGCTATGCCGGATTCTACTCCGCTTATCCCGTCATTCTCCCCACCGGCCTTCAGGCTTACTACATCAAACAGGGCGAAGTGACAGAACAGAGCGGCGAAACGGCAGGCACGGCCACGCTCACGGAAATCACCGACATCATCCCGGCTCATACGGGTGTTGTGCTCTGTGGTGCGGAAGGCAGCTACAACCTGAACTATTCTGCCAGTGAAGGTACTGCCCCGGCGGACAACTTGCTCAGTGGCTCGCCCTATCTCCGCTACCTTGCCGGCGAAGACGGTACGAACTACTATCTCTTCGGCGTGATGGACGAACAGGTTGGTCTGTACAAGGCATACTTGGAATACTTCGCCGACGGCAGCCAGAGCTATACGCAGGAAACGGGCGAAATTGATGAGAGCGGCAATGCCATCACCGAAACCGTTTCCATCGACGACACCGACAATGGCGGCTACTTCCGCGTTTCGGCCAACAAGATTTACATGGCCTATGCACCGTCTGCCGGCGGGAATGCCATGGCCTTCCACTTCGACTTCGGCGGTGTGGAAACGGCCATCGGCCAGCTTCAGGGACGCATTCCCGAAAACGCCGTTATCTACGACGTGCAGGGCCGCCGCTTGGCACGCATCACCCAGCCCGGCCTCTACATCGTGAACGGTGTGAAATGTTACGTCCATGCTCAAAACATCCGATAAATCCTAAACAAAACAATAATGAAAAGAACCTATATTTCCCCTGCCAGCCATTCCCTCAGGCTGACTCTCTCCCTTCCTTTGGCAGGGAGCGATGGTAACAGCGTTGGTGTCTACGGCGGAAAAGCCGGAAATAACTTTCAGGAATTGTCCAACAAAAAGGGAAACGACCATTCCATGTGGGATGCCCTGGAGGATGAATAACAAGCCCTTGCTAAATAAGTTTATCAAATCACCGGGAGATACCATTTCTTCCGGTGGTTTATCTCTGTGGCATTGGGGTGATGCCCTTGCTGCCTGCAAAGCAGTTGTTTTAGCTATCTAAGTCCCACTTTCGTCGTTATGGAATCCCACTACTTTATTTCACTACATCGGTTAATTAGTAGATATATGCTAAAAATGTAGAGAAAGATTTGGTTAAGAAGACAAAAAGCAATACATTTGCACTCGCAAAACGGGAAAGGTGCAAAAAGTCCAAGGACATTGCTCTTAAAAGAACGGTTTTTGAACGCTTTTTCGTTGCGTATGCACTCTTAGCTCAGTTGGTAGAGCAACTGACTCTTAATCAGTGGGTCCAGGGTTCGAACCCCTGAGAGTGTACAACCTATTTTCTACATTACGCACTCTTAGCTCAGTTGGTAGAGCAACTGACTCTTAATCAGTGGGTCCAGGGTTCGAACCCCTGAGAGTGTACATCGACAACAGGAAGAGAAGGATTATCCTTTTTTCCTGTTGTTTTGTTTTTCTGTCTGGTCTTCACTCATTTATTTGCACAGAGCTGTGTGGTAAACGATATACTTTTTGCAAAAATACTCGACAGCTCAGAAGAAAAACACTACTTTTGCAACAAAATTGCGCATAAAGCTACTTTTTGCGCAATGTATCTCTTCTTACACCGCAAATTCAAAACTTTAATACACCAGTATGACCAAACGCAAAATTCAATTTAGTTTAGTCTATCGCGACATGTTCCAGAGCAGCGGCAAGTTCCAGCCGCGCAAGGACCAGTTGGAGCGGATAGCCCCCGTAATCATAAAGATGGGTTGTTTTGCCCGCGTGGAAACCAACGGCGGAGCCTTTGAACAGGTAAATTTGCTCTATGGCGAAAATCCCAATCAGGCCGTGCGTGCCTTTACCAAGCCCTTCAACGAGGTAGGTATCAAGACCCACATGCTCGACCGTGGACTGAACGCCCTGCGTATGTTCCCCGTACCGGCTGACGTGCGCCGTTTGATGTACAAGGTGAAACACGCACAGGGCGTGGACATCACCCGCATCTTCTGTGGACTGAACGACGTGCGCAACATCATCCCCTCCATCAAGTATGCCATCGAGGGAGGCATGACACCGCAGGCTACGCTCTGTATCACCAATTCGCCCATCCACACGGCCGAATACTACGCCCACATCGCCGACCAGCTCATTGAGGCCGGCGCACCTGAAATCTGCTTGAAGGATATGGCCGGTATCGGCCAGCCCGCCATGCTGGGCCGACTCACCAAGATGATCAAGGACAAGCATCCCGAAGTGATCATCGAATACCACGGCCACTCGGGTCCGGGCCTGTCGATGGCCACCATCCTCGAAGTGTGCCGCAACGGTGCCGATGTGATTGACACTGCCATTGAACCTCTGTCGTGGGGTAAGGTGCATCCGGATGTGATTTCAGTGCAGAGCATGCTGAAGCACGCCGGTTTCGATGTGCCCGAAATCAACATGGAGGCTTACATGGAGGCTCGTAAACTCACCCAAGAGTTTATTGACGATTTCTTGGGTTACTTCATGAACCCCTCTAACAAATTGATGAGTTCTCTGCTCCTGGGTTGCGGACTGCCCGGCGGCATGATGGGTTCGATGATGGCGGACCTCACCGGCGTGATGGGAGCTATCAACAATAACCGCAAGGCGAAAGGCGAACCGGAATACTCGGAAGACGAACTGCTCGTGAAACTCTTCGACGAGGTGGCCTATGTATGGCCGCGCGTGGGTTATCCTCCTTTGGTAACTCCTTTCTCGCAATATGTCAAGAACATCGCATTGATGAACCTCCTCACGGAGTCGATGGGCAAGCCTCGCTACTCCATGATGGACAACTCTATCTGGGGCATGATTCTCGGCAAGAGCGGACGGTTGCCCGGTGAGGTTGATCCCGAAATCAAGGAACTGGCCAAGGAAAAGGGCTTCGAGTTCACTGATGCCGACCCGCAGAGCTATTATCCCGACGAACTCGATCGCTTCATCAAGGAGATGGAAGAGAACGGATGGGAACGCGGCGAAGACGATGAAGAACTCTTCGAGTTTGCCATGCACGAAACGCAGTATCGCGACTACAAGAGCGGAGCTGCCAAGAAGCGTTTCTTAGCCGATCTGCAGGCTGCCAAGGACAAAGCCGGTGCAGCCGGTATGACACCGGAAGAGGCTGCGGCTCTGAAACACGCCAAGGCCGATGCTATCGTAGCACCCGAAAGCGGTACGCTGCTGTGGGAAATCGGAGGCGACGGCGAATGCGTGAAGAGCATCGAACCCTTCATTGGCAAGGAATACAAAGAGGGCGACTTCTTCTGCTACATTGAGAATAACCACGGACAAATCCTTGAAATTCCCGCAGCTCTGGGTGGCAAATTGGTTGAAATCAATGCCAAACAGGGTGCCCACGTCAATAAGGGCGATGTGGTGGCCTACATTGAACGTGCTTGTTAAGGGACGTAGATAACTAATCCGGCCGAACTGAATGAACCTGATTTGCTGCTTTCATTAGCGCAATCTTTTTCAATCAGTTCGGCCGGATTTTGTTGTATACCTATGTAAGCATCCTTTTGCATAGGAGCATACAAGACTTTGCCTGATATCAACAGGCTAATATGATGGGGCTGCAAGGTAATTATGTTTTACCGTGCAGCCCCACACATCTGTTAGCAGTGATTTTGCGCTGTCTTTTCTCTTATTTGTTAACTATCTTACGTACAGAGCCGTCGGACAGGCGGATGAGCTGTACGCCCTTGGCTGCCTCGGTCACGGGACGGCCCATCAGGTCGTAGCGGGCCACTATGGTGGCGGCATGGGTGCCCGTGGCCGGGAGGATGCCGGTGGTTTCCGATTTGGCATCCTTTAGCTTCAAGCGGACACAGTTGTCTACCTCGCGGTTGGCGTAGCTGCTGCCGTAATTGTAGATAAAGGCAAGCACTTCCATGTTGTCCTTGTTCCAGCCACTTTCCAAGTCAAACGTATAGGTATAGCTGAAATCGTTGCCGTCCCAGTTGACCGGACTGCCCCATGAGGAGTTGTACTGA
Source organism: Bacteroidales bacterium (assembly GCA_004552195.1). Next base: position 14,594 of record SFPC01000059.1, read on the forward strand.
CGTTTCACGTGCTGATGGTAAAATTCGCCACCGGAACCGCTCTGATTACGGGTGTAGATGTCGTTTTCCAGCAAGTACACGTTGAGATAGGGATTGGCCGTGGTGTAGTTGGAGTTTTTGCGCGCGCCGACATTCACCGTTACGTTCGTGCTGTCTTCATTGTAGGTCAGTGCAAGATCCAGCATCACGTCGGCACCGCGCCGCAATTCTGTGTTGGCATAGCCCTCCACCTGTTCCTGCGAACTGGGCAGGAAGATGGTATTCTGCTGGCTGGGGGAATAATAGTTGGGATAGATGGGCCGGCGGTTCATCATCAAGGCAGGGGCAAAGGTGCCGGAAATGGCGTAGTAGAAACCCAGGTAGTCGTAGTCGGCATCCAGTGTATAACTATCGGTGTGGTATCCGGCGTGATGGGCTACGGCGTAGACGCGGTCGGCATATTCTTTCTTGGAGAGCATATCGTGGAGCAATTCAGCCATGGAAGGGCAGTTGGGGCATCTTTCCGTGGTGAACTCTTCTATCAGCACATTGCGCAGGAAGCCGTACGTGGGTTGTACAGAGTTGTTGGCAGCCACCTCGTCGTCGCCTTCGGTGAGGCCGGTAATGGTGGCGGTCCATACCGTGTGCTCGTCTGTCACCACACCCGGCTCAAATATCACCTGGCTTTCCAAGGTTTGTCCCGGCTCAATGGTCTGCGTCACGCTGACTGGGGCAACGGTTGTTCCGTCGTGGTCAAACTGCACGCTGTAGCCCGAAAGGGTCTGTGTGCCGAAGTTGTGGACGAACAAGGTGGCCTGCATGGCGGTGGAGGATGTGGTGGGCGAGGGACAGATGGTGCCGATGAAGATGCCCAGGTCGTGAGCGGGCAACTTGTCGCCACCCATCAGGGCTTCGACGCTCACCACGCCGGTGGCACTGATGTCCTTCCATGTTCCTCCGTTGAAGCGGTAGTAGGAGCTACTGGGTACGATGGGCTGCACCTGCGAGATGATTTCCTGACCCGTCTTCTGGAAAATGGAGAAGCCTACGAACAGGTCGTTGTCAACATTGTCGAGCTGGTAGGGGGTATCGAACAGCACCTCGTTCCAGCCTTGCTGCAAGGTGGGTGTCGTTTCGGAACGACGGATGAGTTTTTCGGCTAGGTTGGGGCCGTCGAGCGAGGTGCGCACCCATACGACGAGCGAGTCGGTGTTGAGGCGTTTCACGATGGCTGCGCGGACTCCGTCAATCTGTCCGCCATCATAGGCGGCCAAGGCCGATGCGGGCAGGCGCAGGGCGCAGTCTAACCAGCCACGCTCCGTTACTTTGTAGTTGGTACTGCTGGCCATTTCGCCGTTGCAGTAACTCAGGGGCACTGTTTGCGCCGAGACCGATGCGATACCGGCCAGTGCGAGGAAGAAGAGTAGTAACTTTTTCATAGGGTAAGAGTTTTGAATTTGCACTTTGTTGTTTCATCCCAAGGACTGCGCCTCATATGGTGACGAGCGTGGCCCCGAAACCGTATTCGCGGAAAGAGGCATCCTGGCAGCGGCATTGAGGGTAGTGCGTCTGGAGCAGTTTTAGGAGAGCCTGACGCAGTACGCCGTTTCCCTTGCCGTGGATGAAGACGATGCGTTGTCCACGTTTCGTCTTGTGCTGTTCCATCACGTCGGTAAAGACCTTCAGCTGGTAATCCAGAATATCGGCAGGCTGTAACCCTACCAATGTGTCGAGCAGGCTATGAGCATGGAGGTCCACTTCGATGGTTTCCATTCCCTTTTTTTGTTTGCGTCCCGGCTGTGAGGCAGGAGTAGCTGCCCTTGCGTCACGGGCCGGTGAGCCGCTTTGCATCGCCTCCCGGATTTCCTGTGCGTCAATTTGCGTGCCCCTTGCAGGTTCGTCATCGCGCACGATGTCCAACTGCCATGCCGGGGTGCGGAAGAAGGGCGTGGACTGGAACGTGTGGAGCTTGAAGAAGCGGCTGAGGTCCGGGCGGAGTTGAATGTTCATGGGTGATTTAGGCTGGCACGCTTTTTCGCGTTTGTAGGCCAAGATCTGTATGAGCGGCCGTTCCCACTGTTGTAGGTCAGTGGCGTTCAGTGTTTCTAAACAGAGCTTCGTGTTGGGAGCCAGCTCGCCCTCGTGGCGAAGGGTTGTTTCGCCCTCCGAGGTCAGGAAGAGGAGATAACGGAAGTAGTAGTTGCAGTCATTGACCAGGTACACGTCGAAAGTCGTGTCGGGCACCCGCTGCACCTGGGCCGGCACGAATGCCAGACTGAGGTTGAGTGCATCAGCTCCGCGCCGTTCCTGCGGCAGAGGGGTGTAGTTCAGGGGAAGGTCAGCCAGATCCGTTTCCTCGGCTTCGGCTTCGGCGGACTTGGGAGTTTCGGTCTTCGGGGCGGACTTCTTCTTGGCAATGTTGTAGTTGTCTGTTTCCACCACCACCACGTCCTTGATGAGCGTGGGTATCTCGAAACCGTCAGCATCACTCACCAAAACGGTCTGCTTGTCTTGAAATCCGGTTATCACGCCTCCTCCCACATCGTTGAGGAAGCGCACTTTATCACCTATTTGCATGGAATAAAGTTTTTGGGGTAAAAGGCAGCGGGTACATCTGTTCCGCTACCATTCTATTTGTTCATTTCTACAATCGTAGTGGCGGGCTGTTCGCGGTTGCGCTTTTCCGTAGCCTTCACCACCTCTTCTGCCAGGGCGAGGAAGGCCGTGGCCGTCATGGTGTTGTCGGCCACCGCAGCGGGCTCGCCGGCATCGCCGCTCTCGCAAATGCCCTGCACCAAGGGGATTTGCCCCAGCAGCGGCACCTGCATCTGCCTTCGCGACCAAAGAGGTAATAGCGGTTTTCGGGAAGTTCAGCGGGAGTGAACCACGCCATGTTCTCCACCAGTCCCAGGATGGGCACATTCACCTTCTCGTTGCGGTACATGTCGATGCCCTTGCGAGCGTCCGCCAGGGCCACGGCCTGCGGGGTGCTGACGATGACGGCTCCCGTGATGGCCAGGTTCTGGAGCAGCGTGAGGTGGATGTCGGAGGTGCCGGGAGGCGTGTCGAGGATAAAGTAGTCCAGTTCGCCCCAGTCGGTGTCGGCAATGAGTTGCTTCAGTGCGTTCGAGGCCATGCCGCCGCGCCACAGCGTGGCCGTGTCGGGGTTGACGAAGAAGCCGATGGAGAGTATCTTCACTCCGTATTTATAGGCCGGGATGAGGAGCTGCCGCCCGTCGCGCTGTTCGGCGAAGATGCGTTCCGCCTCCAAGTGGAACATTTTGGGAACGGAAGGCCCGAAGATGTCGGCATCGAGCAGTCCGACCTTGTAGCCGAGCTTGGACAGGGACACCGCCAGGTTGGCGGCCACGGTGCTCTTGCCCACGCCGCCTTTGCCGGAACTGACGGCGATGACGTTCTTCACCTGCGGCAACATCTTGCCGGGTTCGGGCCGGGCGGCCTGCAGAGTCTTGGTGTGGATGGTCACCTGTACCGACTTGTCCACATAGGTGTGGATGGCGGCTTCGGCAGCCTTGACCACGGATTTGAGGAACGGGTCGGTTGATTTTTCAAAGATGAGGGAGAAACTGACGCTGAGGCCGTCGATGCGGAGGTCGTCCTCCACCATCCCCGCTTCCACGAGGTTCTTCCCCGTGCCGGGATAGCGCACGGTGGCCAGTGCGTCAGTGATGAGTTTGGGATAGAGTTGCATGGGTTACAGTCTGTTTGAGTTGCGCACGTCGGGAGGGTGAGAGAAGGTTATAAGGTGATGGTCGCTGTGCTCCCAAAGTTATGAGGTTTTTGGGTTATGAGGTTATTGCTGAGGTTATGAGGTTATAAATTTACTATTTGAGTGGATGGTATTCAGGTGTCACAGTAGTAACTTTGCATAAGATTGGCTGCGCTCGGCAGAGCTCAAGCAAGCTTGGCTCTGCACTCACTGGCACAATCTTTATAACCTTATAACCCCATAACCTTATAACCGAGTTACGTAGTAACTTTATAACCTCTTCACCTTATAACCTAATCACCTTACAACAGTTTATAATCTACCACCACACGGGCACTGCGTACGGCATGGCAATACTGGGATATTTCCTGATGGGCCGGGTGTTGGCGGTAACGCTGCAGGGCCTCGACATCGTCCACCACGAGGGTGAGTACGGCATCGTAGGCCATCGGGCTGCTGCTCGTGTTGACACCCACTTCCAACTGCTTGATTTCAGGCACTACGCCCACGAGTGCTTCCAGATGGCACTTCATCCAAAGGGCGTGCTCAACGGCGGATTTATCCTGTGCGCCGTCAATGAATTTCCACATTACTATATGCTTCAACATGGCTGTCTGGTGTTTAAAGGTTTTCAAAAATACGTTTTCAGGGACCGTTTTATTTGCTCTTTTCCAAGCCCGAACGCTTGGAGCGGTTGTAGCTGCGGTAATCGTCGAGTTCTATTTCCACCTCCGGCTCTTCCAGCTCGCCTTCTTGCGGCAGTTGGAATTTGAGGTATTTGATGGTCAGACCGCGCGAAATCCATTGCTGCTCATAGTAGGTTTGTATGCCTAATATCTGGCGGACTTCCTCGTCGGTCGTGGCCGAGAGCGTGTGGTACAGGTCATCGGTGAGGAACGCCACAGGCAACCGGTTTTTCTCCACCATCAGCCGGGTGTAGGTGAACAGGAAGTTGCTGTCCGTCTTGAGGTGGATGAGTCCGTCGGGGCGGAGGAAACGGCGGTAGCGTTGGAGGAAATAGGTGGAGGTGAGGCGTTTGGTGGCTTTTTTCATCTGCGGGTCGGAGAAGGTGAGCCATATCTCCGCCACCTCGCCGGGAGCGAAGAAGCGGTCAATGAACTCGATGTGGGTGCGCAGGAAGGCCACGTTCGTCATGCCGGCCTGAAGCGACTCTGTCGCGCCCGTCCACATCCGTGCTCCCTTGATGTCCACGCCGATGAAGTTCTTTTCAGGGAAAAGGCGACCCAAGCCCACGGTGTATTCGCCCCGGCCGCAGCCCAGCTCCAACACGATGGGGTGGTCGTTGTGGAAGAAATCTTCGTTCCATCGGCCACGCAGCGGGAAGGGCGTGGGGTCGACCGCCACATTTCCGGCTTGGAACACGTGGGGGTAGTGTTCCATGTCGGCAAACTTGGATAATTTATTCTTGCTCATGCTGTAATAATCTGTTAGCGTCCGTTTCTATGCGCTGCAGTTCTTTTTGGCATTCCTCCACGAGCTTGAGCGAACTTTTCAGCTTCGCGACGAGCTGGTTGAGCGGGAGGGAGCGGCTTTCTATCTGTGCTACGTTCTCCTCCAGCTCCTGCATCTTTTCTTCGTAGGTCTTGCTTTTCTGTGGCATATCACGATGGAGTTATTGTTCATTCTTGAAAGGGTTGTACCACGCTGATCCGTTCGCCGTCGGCAAAGTGTGTCACGATGCGGTCGCCCGGTACGAGCTGATCCGCCGACTGTACCACCTCGCCGTCCTTCGTGGTCAGCGTATAGCCCATGCGGAGGATGCGCTCGGGCGAGGCCAGTTGCAGGTTGCGCTCCTGCATTTCCAACCGGTGACGCTCCTGGCTGATGCGCTCCTTTACCGCCTGCGCCGCCCGCTGACGGAACAGCTCAAGGCGGTGGCGTTCGTTTTGGAACACGATTTGCGCGCCCACATCCAGCCGAGTCTGATGGCGCAGCAGGCGTTGCTGTTGCCAATGCACATACTGCGTGGCGGCGAGCTGCAACCGGTGGGTCAGCGCGGTCAACTGTTTGCCGTGCCCCTCTAACTGTGCCGCTACGGCTTGCTGCAACCGTTGTGCGAGTTGGTACAAACAGATGGCTTCGTCCTCACGGAGTTGTACGAGGAAGGCGGCCACGGCGGTAGGCGTTTTCAGACGGGTGTGGGCCACGAGATCCACCAGCGTGTCGTCCCGTTCGTGCCCAATGCCCGAGAGCACGGGCAACGGGAACTGCGCCACGTTGGCGGCCAGTAGGTAGGTGTCGAAACCGTGGAGGTCTAAGGACGAGCCGCCGCCACGGATAATGACCACCACGTCCCATCTGTCGGTTTTAGTGGCAATGCGGTCGAGGGCAGCTATCACGCTTTGCTCCACCCCGTCCCCTTGCATCACGGCGGGGAAGAGTTGCACCTCGAAGCCATAGCCGCTTTGTTCCAACTGTCGGCAGAAGTCGCCGTAGCCGGCGGCGGTGGCACTGGAGATGACCGCCACGTGGCGGATGAGCCGGGGCAGGGGGATTTCCTTGTTCAGGTTGATGACACCGTCGGCCTCCAGCTGGCGGATGATGGCCTGCCGTTGGGCGGCCAGGTCGCCGAGGGTGTAGGTGGGGTCAATGTCGACCACGTGGAGAGAATAGCCGTAGAGTTCATGGAAAGTTACCTCCACCTCGGCCAGCACCTTCAGCCCGGCCCGCAGGTCCTGCCCCGTGGCGTGCCGGAATTGTGCGCTGATGTTCACGTAGCTTTGCCGCCAGATGTGGCCTCTTGCCTTGGCCACGAGCGTTCCCCCGACTTCATCCTTCTGTACGAATTCCAAGTAGCAATGTCCGTTGGAGGCCACGCGCATCTCTCCCACCTCTGCCGCCAACCAATAGGTGTCGGGCAGGGTATGCTGCAACACGGCGTGGACCATGCTGTTGAGCTCAAACAGGCTCAGTGCGGTTCGTGGCGAAGCCGCAGCTTGGGGACGAAGTGAGAGGGGCAAGGGGATGTTTTTTAATTTATAATTTACAATGTATAATTTATAATTGGGGGCGAGAGGGAGGCAAAGGTGCTTAGGCGTTCAATGTTCCTCAGCAATTCCGCCTTACGTACTCAGCCTTACACCATGAGGCCATCTCCGCGCTTAGCGTTTCTTCAGCCATTCCGCCGCTTTGGGGAGCGAGGGGATGCCGTAGCCATAGACGTTGTCGGGATGCGCGGCATTGTTTCCGCTTCGCTGCAAAGCATCGATAATTTCCGTGGGGCGTTTGTGGGGGAACTGCTGGATGAGGCAGGCGGCTGCACCGCACATGATGGGGCAGGAGAAGGAAGTGCCGTTGACCCGGCCCACCGTGCCGTCAACGTCGTACACTGCGCAGAACTGTCCCTGCGCCATCACGTTGGGCTTGATGCGTCCGTCGGTAGCGTTACCTAACGAAGAGAAAACCGTGTTGCGGCGTTGGAAGGTAACGGCACCCACGGCCAGCATATCCTTGGCATCGGCCGGCACGCCGATTTTCTTCCACGGATCGGCACCCGAATTGCCCGCGCTGTTGAGCAGCAAAATGCCCCGGCTGGCCGCCAACGACGCGCTTCGGCTGTTCAACGCCGTCGCGCCGTCCAGTTCCCAATAGTAGTGGTTCATCTCTTCGTGGTCGAAGAGCTGGTAGCCCAGCGAACTCGTTATCATGTCGCAGCCCAGGCTGTCGGCATATTCCACGGCGGCGCACCAGTTGTCTTCCTCCACCAGCTGTTCCGTTTCGCTGTCCTCGCTCTGCAACAGGTAGAACGAGGCCTCCGGCGCAGTGCCCACAAAGGAGTTCGGCTCGTTGGCGGCAATGCACGAAAGCACCATCATGCCGTGGGGCTGCGCTTCGTCGTAGACGCTCTGTTCAGGGCGAACGAAGTTGCGCGTACCCAGCACCTTGGCCTGTTTTAATCCGGGAATGATGTCCGCATTGAAAAAACCGCCGTCGATAACGGCTATCAGCACGCCCGCTCCGCGATAGCCGGCGCGGTGGAGCGAGTCCACGCCCAGCATCTCGTTCTGCGAATTCGCATGACCGTAGAAAGTTTCCAGCGTGTCGCGCTTCGGAGCCAGCAAATCATGCCGCGAGGCCGGCGACTTCACCGGCACACTGTCGGGCGAGATACGCACCAGACGGTCGCCTTGGACGAATTTCAGCCGGCGCACCTGCTGCATCAGGGTGGTGTCGGCCAACTCCACCACCGCCGTGTTGTTCCACTTGCTCCAGTTGCACACCTTCAGGCCCATCTGGCGCAAGGAGTCAAGATAGGCCGGCGTAACGGGCAGGTCGTGATGGTCCACCTTCAGCCCGTAGCGGGCACGGCGTTCGAGCGAGCGCGCCGAAAGGAAGGCTTCGGGATGTTTCAGACTGTAGCCGTTGTTCTTTTTGTCGGTGAAGGCCACACGGTAACGGTACGTCTTGGGGATTTTCCGGAAAACGGTCTGTTCCTCCGGTTCTTCGGTCTGAGCGTTGCCTGCGCCCCAGCTGAGGCAAGCCAATAAGAGTAGGATAATCTTTTTATACATATTGTCCAATTCCTTTTTGATTAGCAATGACGGCCCCTCCCACTATGCGCTCGTCTTCGTAGAATACGGCACTCTGACCGGGCGTTACGGCACTCACTTTCTCTGCGGTCCTTACCAGCAGCAGGCCGTTGTCCAGCCGTTGCACGGTGCAGGCCACGGGTGTGGCATGGTAACGGATGCGCACAGCGAGCGAGGGGCAGGAGAAAAATGCGTCTTCGTTCACCCATTCGGGCTGTTCGGCAAAGAACACGTCGGTGAGCAAATCCTGTTCGTTGCCCAGCACGATGGTGTTCTTTTCGGCGTTGAGGCGCAACACGTAGGCCGGACTGCCGAGGGCGATACCCAAGCCTTTGCGCTGTCCCACCGTGTAGAAGGGTACTCCGAGGTGTCGCCCCAAGGTTTTGCCCTGCGCATTGACATAGAGCCCACCCTCCACCTGCCGGGCCAGTTCGGGACGGTAGCGGCGCAGGAAGTCGCGGTAGTCGCCTTCCACGAAGCACACTTCCATCGACTCCGACTGGCGCGCCCTTACGGCGAAGCCTTTCTCGTCAAGGTAAGCCCGCACTTGGGACTTCTCCATTCCGCCCAAGGGGAACACGCAGCGGCGCAGGATGCGCTGGGGCACGCGCCAGAGGAAATAGCTCTGGTCCTTGCGCGGGTCGGTGCCTGTGAGCAGGTAGATGAGGCCGTCGGTGTGGTGCAAGGTGCGCACATAGTGGCCTGTGGCCATGAGGTCGCAACCCAGGCGGTCGGCCCACTCTTCCATCAGCCGGAACTTGAAGAAACGGTTGCAGCGCACGCAGGGGTTGGGGGTGCGGCCGGCTTCGTATTCGTCGAGAAAATATTGTACGATGCTGTCGCGGAACTCCTGACGCACATCGGCCACGTGGTGTGCAATGCCTAACCGGTCTGCCAGTTCGCGGGCTGAGCGCACGAAGTCGGGCTCCTCCGCACCGTCGGCAAATTGACGGGGCAGGTCGAACACGCGCATCGTCATGCCCACCACTTCGTAGCCCTGCTCCTGCAACATCAGGCAGACGGCAGAGCTGTCCACACCGCCGGACATGGCCACCAGAATTTTCCGTTTCATCTGTTTTACTCCTTATTTATGATTGGGAGGTTATGAGGTTATGGCTGAGGTTATGAGTTTTTAGGTTATGAGGTTATAAGATTACTATTTGAGCGGTCGATGTTCAAGCGTTACAACAGTAACTTTATAACCTCATAACCCTGGGAGCGAAAACGACCCAAACCTTATAACCCATAGTTACAACAGTAACGTTTACCGCAGTGCAGGCATTTCTGCTTCCACGCGTTGCTCCACCTCATCGGGCAAAGCCGGGAAGAAGTCCATGCCGGTCAGCTCCTCCACCTCGTCCACCGTGTGCTGATAGTCCGTAAGCGGCCGGCTGCCCGCCTCGTTCTTGAATACGAACCCGTAGGCTTTGGGCTGCGAGGTGTTTCCCACCAAGAGCACCTTGAAGAAACCGTCGGGCACGGCCACGCGGTGGTTGCCGATGCGCTTCGGATTTTTCGTTTCGTACAATGGGCCGGCCACGATACAGACCGCACCGTAGCGGGTGGCCCATTCGCGTTCAAGTTCCTCCAGGTCTTTCCAATCGCCCCGGTTAAGGTTGCGGTTTTGCGGGCAGACGTTTGTCATGTAGAAACTTTCCTCCATGGCCTGCGCGCTCCATTTCATGTCGGCCGCCGGTGCCATGTGCCCACGGTCGTAGCCGGAGTGGGAATAGTCCTCCGAATAAGCCTTGGCACCACGCACGTCGGGGTCGGGGCGGAACGATTTGGCGCGCGGCTCCTCGCCTTCGGCTTCCTGCGCCGTGAGTTGCCACGCCACCCACCCGGGCGTTTTGAAATCGGCATCGTAGCTCAGCGTGAACCCCGTGTGGTGGATAATCTGGCCACCCCGGCTGCTTTCGTAACGCGGAATTTCCAGCCCCTCGGGCAAGGAGCCTTCCTCCGGCTGCGCCGCTGCATCACGATGGCCCGATCCATCGCCCGAAGCATCGGGCACAGCCATTGGTTGCGACAGTGCGGCAGTCGGTTCGGTTTCATCAGACTGACGCGAACGCAGTCCGGTGAGCACGAGCACAAAGACGATGGCCAACAAGGCCGTTGTTCCGTATTTACGCACTGGGTAAAAAGTGGAAATGATCTTTATATAACTTGTTACTTCGTCAGCGCCACCTCGATATTATTCTGGAGGATTTGGCTGCCCGGGTAACCACCTTCACTCAAGTTGTCATAAGCCCTTTTTCCGTCTTTGCCCAACAGCAGATAGGCCGGGATGCCGGGAATGTTGAGGTGGCGGCACAATTCGCCCCACTGCTTGTCCGTCAAGCGGTAGTGTTCGCCCTCGATGCCGGCAATCATCTTGTTCCACGTCTCCTCGGGCGAGTTCTCGCCTGCCACGTACACGAACACGCAGCCTTTCTTGGCCAGTTCGGGCTTGATGTCGTCAATCTGCTTCATGGCCATGCGGCAGGGACCGCACCAGGTGGCCCAAAAGTCGAAGAGCACCACCTTGCCCTTGTAGTTGCTGGCGATGGTCGTGAGGATATCGGCGCCCGACACGTTGGTGGGGATGCTGCGCACCACCGATTTCACCGAGTCGGCCTGCACCGGCGCGGCAGTCACGTTTTCTGTGGAATTCGTATCGGCAGAAGCAGACTTTTTGGCGCAGCCAAAAGCGAAAGTGGTGGCTGCGATGGCAATCAACAGAAGCGTTTTTTTCATAATGTCATGTTTTTGGAAAATTAGGATGGGTGCAAAGTTAGTGTTTTCCGCGTATCATGACTGATTGTTAACCTATATTTGTATCAAACGGCCGCTTCAGCATTGCCGAACGCAGCCTTGTCAGCGTATGCATCACTTGTTCAAGTTGTACCCAGCATGAGATACACAGACAACTCCGCCGCCGGAAATAACAAATCGGATGGCTGAAACGCCCTATCCAAGATAAATGCGTACTTTTGCGAGGCAGAAACCGACGTTGCAACACCTAAAGGGCATGTCGGCCGGCACAAAACGTAGAACACTCCAAACACAGATTACAACATGCACTCATTTCTTCATGTTTCCGACCTCGGACCGCTCGACAAAGCCCTGCAAGAAGCAGCAGAAATCAAACAGGACCGTTACCGCTACGAACACCTGGGCCGCCATCGCACCGCGTTGCTCATCTTCTTCAACAACTCGCTGCGCACCCGCCTGTCCACCCAGAAGGCCGCTCGCAACTTGGGCCTCGACGTAGTGGTGCTCGATGTGAACCAAGGCGCGTGGAAACTGGAAACGGAGCGCGGCGTGGTCATGGACGGCGACAAGAGCGAACACCTGCTGGAGGCCATCCCCGTGATGGCATCCTACTGCGACCTCATCGGCGTGCGCACCTTTGCCGGCCTGCAGAACCGCGAGGCCGACTATGCCGAGAACATACTCTCGCAGTTCATCCGTTACAGCGGCAAACCGGTATTCTCCATGGAGAGTGCCACGGCTCACCCGCTCCAGGCCTTTGCCGACCTCATCACCATCAACGAGCACAAGCAGAAACCGCGTCCCAAGGTAGTGCTCACCTGGGCACCCCATCCCCGTGCTTTGCCGCAGGCCGTGCCCAACAGTTTCGCCGAGTGGATGCGTGCAGCCGACGTGGAACTGGTAGTCACGCACCCGGAAGGCTACGAGCTCGATCCGCTGTTTGTGGGCGATGCACGGGTGGAATACGACCAGCTGAAGGCACTGGAAGGTGCCGACTTCGTCTACGCCAAAAACTGGAGTTGTCCCGGCGTAACACGCCCCGCTGACTATGGCCGTGTGCTCCACGCCGACCGTTCCTGGACCGTCGATGCGGCACACATGGCCGTGACGGACAACGCCCATTTCATGCACTGCCTGCCCGTGCGCCGCAACATGATTGTGACGGACGACGTGATCGAGTCCCCTCGTTCCCTCGTCATACCCGAAGCTGCCAACCGCGAAATTTCGGCCACCGTGGTACTGAAGCGGATGTTGGAGGCCATGTAAAAGGCCAAAGCGTTGTTCTAAATTATTGCTGTCCGGTAAAACTTTTTGAGACGATTAAAATTAGGGCTGAGTACCTCGCTTGGTATTCAGCCCTTGTAGTTACCTTTGTGTTTTCTCGGGTAACAACGATAACTATGAACAAAGGTACACATTTTAGCGGACAGAAATAATTATATTCTCTGAAAAATAATTTATTTCTCCACTAAATTTATTGTGGATTAGTCTTGTTCAGATTACCAATCTTTGGAATAATTTGAATCATTATTCGCTGATTCCTGACTTCATCTTTTGGATGCATTCCGTCTGCATTGAAACGTCCTCTTCCACGCACGCCACTGCCAGAAATCTGCACTTCACATTGTGATTTTTCAAACGAAATTCCGTTTCTTCTCCACAAGTAATAAAGACTCAGTGCGCGATTATAGCTCAAAGCATCATTATCATAATAATTATCTTTGGAAGCCATACCTTCAATTACAACAAGATAGGTTATATCCATATCCTTGTACTGAGGGTTATTTTTCATCCTGTTCAACCTGTCAATTACGCCCATAAGCGAATTACCTACCTTTATGAGGTTGGTCGTGTCATTCAATAGGCTAATATTGAAGTCTCTAACCTTGAATTTCGGTGAAAACGCTTGTTTTAGCACCCAACGCTTGTTGGTTGCATCCTCTTCAAAGTAATCTGTCGGCAATTGGTTGACTGCTTCCTGTATCTGCTGTATGCTTCTCAGTTGTTCTTCCGATATTCTCCGCAAACGCTCTGCCTCTAAAAG
>SFPC01000060.1 GCA_004552195.1 Bacteroidales bacterium
CCCGATATTATAAACTGCCTAGCATGAATGACAGCCGATACACACCACTGCCGCCGATAGTAAATCCGGCGAAACCGAGCAATCGCCCGCCACGGTTGTATCGCAATTCACCCGACGTAATACCTGAAGATAGGGATAACAATAGGCTTGATGAAACACAAGACGAACAACAGGTAGCCGACAAGATTTCCGTGGTCATGCCTGACAAGGAACCGGTAAAAGTTGACCCGGAAATTGGCATGAATCGGTGCCGATGCAAACCGCTGCCACCGCCACCACCGTTGCCCCCACCGTTGCCCCCGCCCCCACCGCCACCACCGTTGCCCCCGCCACTGCCGCCACCGCCGGTAAATCCGCCGAAACCGTGCAACTGCCCGCCGAGAGAGTACAGGAACCCTCCCGATGTCGAGCTTATTGCCGGCAGGAACATCGACCTGCAGGTTGACAAGGACGATGACGTGTGGAAATATACGGTATCGAGCGAGGCCGACAAGTTCAATGTCCTTCCGGGCGATCACATCGCGGTACGGCGCAAAACGACTGATGTTGGGACCGATTTTACAATCGATGCGGTGCAGTTCCCTGTGAAAATTGACGGGGATTCGTCCGATGCCCTGTACGGGGACGGCACCCCGGATAATCCGATCGGGATATATGATTTTGTCGGCGCGACGGCTCAGGATGATGGGAAACCGGGAGCGGTTCCGGCTCCGGCAAAGGGCGATCGTAATTACTATCTGAAGGGGGACGGCAAGTGGTCCCCGATAGAGTTCCCGGAACAAGTGCAGAGCGACTGGAATGAAAATTCCACTGCGTCGCCCGCATATATTCTCAATAAACCGGACATCGGCGCGATGGTGCTGGGGGCTACAACTGAAGTGATTGCCGGCGACAACACACAAGTTGTCCATACCGAGGATCCGACCGACCACCACAATGTATATACCATATCTGCCGATGCAAAGCCGCAAGTGCAGGCTGACTGGAACCAGACGGATGAGAAGGCGGTTGACTATATCAAGAACAAGCCGGACCTCGACGCGGACGTCACGAGCAGTGACGGGACAAACGTGCAGGTTGGGGTCACCCAGACTGCCGGCAAAATAACCGGTGTCAGCATAGTAACCGACAACACGGTGGGTCGCGGTGACGGCGCCTTCACTGAGGGAAACATACCGGCATTCGACGATGCCGGCAATATCGTTGATTCCGGACTGAGCGTAGAGTCCTCCATCCAGGGAATCGTCGATGCCGACGGTACCGAGTTCGAGATCACGGACAATATAGCGTGCATTCCCACCGCCGTGGCAGGAAGCGTAATCGACCCGGAAACCAAGGAAACGCAGTCCGGCAACCTGGGCCTTCTCACTATAGCAACAATAGAACTTTAGGAAATTACGAAATGTCAGGAAAGCCACAGAAACACGTACACAAGATAAACAATTTCCCGATAGCCGCATCGAAGGCTGTTCCGGGTAGCTCGCTCGACGCCGATATTTCGGCGCTCAACGGCAAGCTTTCTACTAAGAAAGACCTACAAGACCCGGTGGCCTCCCCTGACGCCGATGGTTCCGGTATCGCGTTCATCGATACGGTTTCGCAGAACCCCAACGGCGAGATTGCGGTTACCAAGAAGAACGTGCAGCAGGCGAGCACGTCGTCTGCTGGCATCGTGCAGCTATCCAGCAAGATTGATTCTACTTCTGAGACGATGGCGGCTACGCCGAAGGCGGTGCATGATGCCATCATAGAGGCCGAGCGGGCTACTGTGTCGAGACTGGATGCGGAGAATACCGTACCTGACGGTCACTACATCACGTCCGTAGACGAGACTGACGGCTTCGTGTCCATCACCACCGCCGCAATGGACGACGTCCCTACGCAGGACAGTACGAAGCCGGTGAAGAGCGGAGGCGTGTTTGCGAGTATCGGTGCCGAGGCTATCGAGAGGGCGGGTGCGGATGCCGCGTTCCAGCAGTTAATCCCCACGGCGGCAAGCCCGGACAACCAGCTTGCCGACAAGGCGTATGTTGATGCTATTGGCGAGCGTGTAGAGGCGAGGTACCTGAGCTATAGCGAGGATGGACTGCCGTTCCCTACACATCGTGACTTCGAGGTAGCCCAGCAGACCGACACGTTCTACTACATGAACGCCCTTACGGCCCCGAACAACAATGACGTGATCGTAATCACAGCTGACGAGAAGCACTTGAATGAAAATGGCCAGCCGACCACTACGAGGTGGAGGTTCTTCAAGCCGGAGACCGTCCCCGGCGAATGGCGTTACGAATATACAATCAATAACTCTGCGTTGAGCGAGGCTCAGCTTCTTGCCATCAACAGCGGAATCAACGTCGTCAAGGTAGAAACCTACGACGCCCATCTTAATGACCACGAGAACCCCCATCAGGTAACTGCCGCACAGGTCGGGCTAGGCAACGTGGACAATACCGCTGACTTGGACAAGCCGATAAGCACGGCTACCCAGACGGCCCTTGATGAGAAGGCCGACAACGTGGTAGACGGTACTGCCAACCATATCGTCGTACTGGGGGATAACGGGAAGACCCTGGTGGATTCCCATGCTGCCATAACCAGCTCGTATGACGGGACTGACGAGATTAACCCCGTTACCGGCTCTGCAGTGTCTGCCGCCATTGGAGAACTGGATGCCGGTACGTTCGGCGGGGAAGGGAAGTACATCGTATCGGTAAGCGAAACCGCGGGCGTAGTAACCGCCACGGAAGGCACACTCGATGCCGAGCCGACCGAAAACAGTACAAATCCGGTGAAATCGGGCGGTGTCTATCAGCATCTTTCCACTAAGGCTGACAAGGATACCGATGCTGTCGAGAATAATGTAGCCGTATTCGACGGGAATGGATCCCCGGTTGACGGCGGAATCTCGAAGGACGACCTGGAAGCGGCAATCAGCTCGGCCGGCTCTTCCATCCAGGGAGTAAGTATCGACGGAACGGCACTTACGCCTGGTGTGAATAACGTGGTCGACATACCGCTGGCTACAACGAGTGCAGACGGCGCTATGAGCGCCGATGACAAGGCAAAGCTGGACGGCATTGCGTCGGGTGCCGAGGTCAACGTGCAAGCCGACTGGTCTGAGACAAATAGTGAGTCCGACGCGTTCATCAAGAACAAGCCGAACCTTGCCACCGTAGCTACTACAGGCGAGTATGGGGACCTGCTTCATATTCCGACCGACTTGGTGCATGACGCCTCCTACGTCCATACGGACAACAACTATACCGACGAAGAGAAGGTGAAGCTCGCCGGGGTAGAGACGGGTGCGGAAGTCAACGTTCAGTCCGACTGGACTGAGTCCGACAGCAATTCCGATGCGTTCATCAAGAACAAGCCGGAGAACCTCGTCCAGGACGCGGACTATGTCCATACGGACAACAACTACACTACCGCCGAAAAGGAGAAGCTCGCCGGCATAGAGGACGGTGCCGAGGTCAACGTAATCGAGACTGTCAAAGTCGACGACATTCCCCTTACGGTTACGGACAAGACAGTCAATATAGACCTCTCCGGCAAGGCGGACAAGACAGATCCTTCCGCTGCTGGAAATCTCGCCGGACTGGACGACACCGGCAACTTGGCCGACTCGGGAATACCCGGGACACTTGACCCGGTACCTACCGAGAACAGCGGAAACCTCGTTACGTCCGGTGCCGTATTTGATGCCATGGGTGGCAAGGCCGACAAGGTAACCAGTGCGACACCAGGTAACTTTGCCGGACTTGACGTCAATGGAAACCTGACCGATTCCGGAAAGTCCTACGCCGACCTGGCTGGCGCCTTCAAGGCAAAGCAGTCCCCAGTAAACGACCCGGCCGCTTCTGGCACGGCGGTCTCGTTCATCGACACCATCGAACAGGATTCCGACGGCGAGATAGCCGTCACCAAGAAGACCGTGCCATCGGCATCGTCCACACAGGACGGCCTGATGAGCTCGTCCGACTGGTCCAAGCTGGATGCGCTGCCGGACGCAAGCACGCTTGCCAATGATCTTGCTGCGAAGGCCGACAAGGATGCCGATGCGGTCGAGGGCAACCTGGCCGTATTTGACGGAAACGGAAACCCGGTCGACTCAGGTGCCAAAATCACGTCCGCCTATGACGGAAGCAATTCCACGGACCCCGTGACCGGGGCTGCGGTGGGCTTAGCCATAGCCGACAAGGCGGACAAGGTATTGGACGCTACCAAAGGCAACTTTGCCGGGCTGGATGTCAACGGGAACCTGACCGACTCGGGGAGCAAGGCGTCGGACTTCGCCATTTTCGGCCATAGCCATGGCAACATATCCAACGACGGCAAGGTAGGGTCGACCGCAGGCCTGTCCGTAGTGACGACGACCGGTGGCGAGGTAACCGTGGCGGATCTGGCTACAGCCGACGTGGCCGCATCGGGCACCACTCTGACCGCAGTCACCGCGGTAACCCAGGACTCCAAGGGGAAGATTTCCGTAGAGAAGAAGACGATACAGGATGGAACCACTTCGCAGAAGGGTGTCGTGCAGCTATCGTCGGCAACCGACTCCGAATCGGAAACCGTTGCGGCGACCTCGAAGGCGGTAAAGGATGTCATGGACTCCGTGGATGGCCTTTCCGGCAAAAAGGCGGACAAGGTTTCCAACGCAACCGCAGGCAATTTCGCCGGACTGGATTCCGAAGGAAACCTGACGGACTCCGGCAAGAAAGCTTCCGACTTCAAGACCAAGCAGGCCGCAGTTTCTGACCCGACAGCCAGCGGAAACGCGATTTCCTTCATCGACACCATATCCCAGGATACCAACGGTGTAATCACCCCGACCAAGAAGACCGTATCCCTGTCCAGTGCGGTGGATTCCGACGCGGAAGACGCTGCAGCCACCCCGAAGGCAGTCAAGCTTGCCTACGAGCATGCGGATTCGGTTGTATCCGTCCTAGACGCGGAAGTTACGTCTACCGACGGGACTAACGTCCAGGTCAAGGTCACCCAGACAGACGGCAAGATCGCCGGTGTGAACATCGCCACCGACAACACGGAGAACGTGAACAACAAGGTGTCCAGTTTCCAGGCGGCACCTGACGACATGCACTATCCTTCCGAGAAGCTGGTGAAAGACAGCCTTGACCTGAAGGCGAACAAGTCCGAGATGACGGTAACTCCCGGGACCGGTGCAAATGCCGACAAGACTACCATCCAGCTGAAGACCGGGACAACGGCCACCGTGCTGACCGCCCACCAGGACATCACCGGAAAGGCCGACAAGGTCAGCAGCGCGACTGCCGGCAACTTCGCCGGGCTCGACTCCAACGGAAACCTTGTGGACTCGGGCAAGTCGTATTCCGACCTGGAAGGCACGTTCAAGACCAGGCAGCCCGCAAAGGTCTCCCCCGCGGCATCGGGTAGCGCTCTATCCTTCATCGACACGGTATCCCAGGACGAGAACGGCGAGATAACCGCCACCAAGAAGACCGTCACGGTAGACTCGACGTATTCTTCCGCCGGAACCAATCCGGTTAACGGGAAGGCCGTCGCTGCCGCAATAGGTACGCTTGACGTCAACGACATTTCCGGGTTTGGTGCCGGCAAGACGCTGGCGACCCTTACCGAGACCGACGGCAAGGTAGCCGCCACATTCCAGGACATCGAGATTACGAAGTCGCAGGTGAGCGACTTCCCGACCGAGATGACCCCGAGCTCCCATACGCACGGGAACATCACCGACGACGGCAAGATAGGCAACACGGCCGGTCTTGGCATCGTTACGGGTACCGGCGGGACGGTCACCGCCAAGGACTTTACGCAGGCAAGCCCGGCCACCGGCTCGGGTACGACCACCGAGTTCATCAGCACGGTCGCGCAAGGATCCGACGGAGCAATATCCGCAACCAAGCAAGCTATAACTCCCGCGAGCACGTCAGCGGCCGGCATAGTACAGTTATCGTCATCGACAAGCTCGTCTTCCGAAACCATGGCTGCCACGCCGAAGGCGGTCAGCGACCTGGCCGATTCGCTCGGGGCGGGCAAGGCGGACAAGGTTTCCGGGGCGACAGAGGGTAACTTTGCCGGGCTCGACTCGAACGGCAACTTGACCGATTCCGGAAAGAAGGCGTCCGATTTTGCAACCGCCGCACAGGGAAGCAAGGCAGACACCGCAATCCAGGGAGTGAAGGTAAATGGGACGGAGCTCACCAAGGATTCCCTCAACAAGGTGGGCATCACCGCAGTTACCGGGGTAAAGGGTTCAAGTGAAAGTACCTACCGCACCGGCCAGGTCAGCATAACCGCCGGAAACGTCGGCGCATACACTACCGCCGAGGTGGATGAGGCGCTGGCGTTGAAGGAAGACGCGGCCAACAAGAAGCAGACGCTCAACGCGTCGTCGACCACGGAGTTCCCGAGCAGCGCTGCAGTGGCCGCGTTCGTCAATTCGTCCATCGCCACGGCAACCGCCAACTTCCTTGGCAACTACATGCTTACCGACCTTGGCCTTGCCTATCCGGCTACAAATGCACAGATAGAGGGGGCACTGGAGACGCACACGTGGCCTGCCGGGGTAACCCCGACCAACAACGACTATGTGATTGTCTCGATAAGCAGCGCCACCGACCCGGCTACCGGAGAGCCCATCATCGACGAATGCCGTCGGTTCAAGTATAACGGCGGGGAGGGTAGCTGGGCGTACGAGTACACGCTGAACAACAGCTCGTTTACCTCGGCCCAATGGGGCGCAATAAACAGCGGGATTACCGCCGGAGACAAGAGCGCCTACGATGACCACCTGGCGGACACCGGCAACCCGCATTCCGTGACAGCGGCCCAGGTAGGCCTTGGAAATGTCGACAACACGGCGGACATCGACAAGCCGATTTCGACTGCAACCCAGGCTGCCTTGGACGACAAGGTGGACAAGGTGTACACCGCCACCGAGAACCACATTGCCGTGTTCGATAATGCCGGAAACATCAAGGATTCCGGAAAGACATACGCGGACATGCAGGGTGAGTTCAAGCGGAAGCAGACTGCCAAGTCCTCCCCGGCAGCGTCCGGAAACACATTGTCGTTCATCGATACCGTATCGCAGGACGCCGAAGGCGTAATAACGGCAACGAAGAAAAGCGTTACCGTGGATTCCACCTATTCGTCATCCGGAACGAATCCGGTTAACGGAAAGGCCATAAAGGCCGCAATCGACGGCCTGGACGCGGCCATCACCTCCAACGACGGTACCAACGTCCAGGTCAAGGTCACCGAGACCGACGGCAAGATTTCTGCCGTCAACATCACGTCCGACAATACCGAGAACAGGAACAACAAGGTATCCTCGTGGCAGACGACACCGGACAACACGCACTACCCGACTGAGAAGCTGGTCAAGGATTCGCTTGACGGCAAGGTGGACAAGGTCGAAGGCAAGGGCCTATCGACCGAAGACTACACTACTGCGGAGAAGACGAAACTTGCCGGTATCGCCGCGGGTGCCGAGGTAAACCAGAACGCCTTCAGCAACGTGAAGGTGGGCAGCACCACGATCGCAGCCGATTCCAAGACGGACACGCTGGAGATAGCGGGCGGTACGGGCATAGACGCGGACGGGGATACGGCCGACGGCAAGGTGACGCTGTCGCTGAACTCGGCAACGCAGTTGTCGCTCGGGAAGGCCGATAGTGCCGTGCAGTCCGTCAAGATTAACGGCGGTAGCGAGCTGAAGGATGCCAGCGGAAACGTGAACATCCCCCTCGCCGTAGCCACGGGCAGCACCGGGGCGAAGGCCGGTGCGCTTAGCGCGGACGACAAGAAGAAACTCAATGACCTCGGGACAGCCGCGTCCAGGAACGTGCCCGCAAGCGGCAACGCCGGCAATGACGAGGTAGTACTGGGCAGCGATACACGACTATCCGCAGGTGCAAGCGCAGTGCAGGACGTGACCGTAGACGGGACTAGCGTAGTCAACTCGTCGAAGGTCGCCGTAGTCCCGAACGCAAGTACTAGCGCGAAGGGCGCTGTTCAGTTGGCTGGTAGCATCGGTGCTACGGTGGCTTCCGAGAACAACAAGGCTGCGACCGAAAAGGCGGTCCGCGATGCAATCAACGCGCTGGATTCCAACAAGACGTCAACTGACGGTACCAATGTCCAGGTAAAGGTCACTGAGACCGACGGCAAGATTTCTGCCGTCAACATCACTACCGACAATACCGAGAACAGGAACAACAAAGTCACTGCATGGTCGGAAACCACGACAGATGCGCACTATCCGAGCGAGAAACTGGTAAAGTCCTCCCTTGACGGCAAGGCCAGCAGCACGCATACCCACGGAAACATCACCAATGACGGCAAGATTGGCTCTACGGCCGACCTGGCCGTTGTGACCGGTACTTCCGGGGCAGTGACTACGGCCGACCTGACTACCGCATCTCCGACGGTGCCGACTAGCGGCACGACCACCAGCCTCGAGTTCATCGACACGGTGGGCCAGGACAGCAAGGGAAAGATTAGAGCCACCAAGAAGGCGGTGCCCGTCGACTCCACCTACTCGTCCACGGGAACCAACCCGGTGAACGGCAAGGCGATTGCCGCTGCGATAGGCGGACTCGACTCCAACAAGACCAGTACGGACGGCACCAATGTCCAGGTCAAGGTCACCGAGACCGACGGCAAGATAAGCGCGGTCAATGTCACTACGGACAACACCGAGAACAAGAACAACAAGGTTAGTACGTGGCAGGCCACGCCAGACAACACGCACTACCCGAGCGAGAAACTCGTGAAGGACGGGCTGGACGCGAAGGCTGATGCCGACAAGGTCGTGGCCATCGCGGACGCACGCATTGACAGGAACGGAACGGACGGCTGGTTCAAGATCGCATCCAAGGCATTCAATTCCAATGGTGTCGGCCTTAGATTTCAGTGGATTGTATCCGCATTAGGATATGCTGATAATCCACAGAATGTTACTTTCTTTTTGAATTTGGGCATTGGATTCGGCAGTAGTGGGTCAAATCCTTCTATCGGCCGTTTTGAAACGTCTCCTATAAAGAAGGACTCGATAGGCTGTGATTTTAAGGCAATCGTCAACGGAACCGTAGGAAACGCCACTATTGAGTTGTGGGCGAAAGTCGGATCTAGATATGGCTCGGTGGCTATCCGTGAATTGCAGGCCGGAAATTTCAGGGGCGCCGATGCAAAGGGCTCTTTGACTTATGCGTCGTACTCACCGTCCGATGCCGGGTCGTCCGAAGAGCCGACCGGAAATGTCTCCAAGAAGCTGACTTTTGTCTATGTGCAGAAGGTCATCACCTCTCCTACGAACGACAACCTCGTGGCCATGGACGCGAACGGGCTTGTCAAGGACAGCGGGCTCGCGAAGTCGTCCGTGGAGAGCGCGATAAGCAAGGCGGGATCCGCCATTCAGGGCGTGAAGGTCAACGGCACCACGCTCACACCGGACGCGAACAAGATAGTGACGGTGCCTCTCGCCACGAAGAGCGCTGACGGCGCTATGAGCGCTGCGGACAAGACGAAACTCGATGGCATAGCGGCCGGTGCCGAGGTCAATCAGAACGCCTTCGGCAACGTGAAGGTCGGTAGCACCACAGTGTCCGCCGACTCGAAGACCGACACCCTGGAACTCGCCTCGAGCAGCGCGATTACGTTGACTCCGGATGCCGCCAACGACAAGGTCACTATCGGCGTGTCCACCATGGGCGCGGCCTCGTCGAGCGCAGCCGGTTCTGCGGGTATTGTCCCGGCACCCGGCGCAGGAAAGCAGGCGTCGTTCCTTCGTGGCGACGGTACTTGGGTAGTCCCCACGAATACTGACACGCTGGTGAAGGCGACTGCAAAGACCGACAATGCCAACTACAAGATACTCGCCACGGCCTCGGCATCCCCGACCTCGGGAAACGCGACCGAGGCGGTGTACGACACCGACATATCGTTGAACCCGAGCACGAACACTATCACGTCTAACATATCGGGTAATGCGGCTACTGCGACGAAACCGGCGGTCACTACGCTGACCTCGTCCGACAACCTGAACAATGTCGGTGGAAGTACAGCTGGCGATGTACTGTGGTACAAGTGGGCATCCGGCAGTGCCCCGGCCAACGTGCCGACCACTGGCTCTGCCGTGATGGAAGTGGTACGCACGAATAGCGGGAACTACATTACTCAGACAGTATATACGACTGACCACAGCGTATATCGTCGAGAATGCATCAATGGTACCTGGGGCTCATGGTATGCGTACTCGAAGACCACCCATACGCACGGCAACATAACGTCAGGCGGGGCCCTGCAGACCACCGACGTGGCCATAGCCAACGGCGACAAGCTGGTCATCACCGACGCATCCGACTCGAACAAGGTTGCCAGGTCGTCAACCGCATTCGACGGGTCCACCATTACCAAGGCTCTGACCCAGAAGGGCACGTTCGAGAGCGTGGTGCTGGCCGATGACGCTATGCCGCTATCTGCTGCCGACGGTGTCAAGATTACCTACAGCGGGTCTACCGCTACTATTTCCGGGAACTTCGCGGCAGGTGCCGGAGTGGGCATTACCTACGCCAACAACGTGGCCACGTTCAGCGCGGATATCAGCGCGATACCGCTTGCGACCATTTATGCCTTGTCATAAGGGGGGACTATGGACAAGATATTGACCGCGACATCAAGCAGGGTATACGAGCTGGGAAACGAATGGTCACCGACAGTATACTTGAATAGAATCCCTGGATCTACAAGGAGTGTATCCGGAAACCTTATTACTGTGGGCATTAACTCACTGAATAATGACGGCACCAATGCGTGGAGAGGATTCTTTGTTCGTATTGGTGGTAAACATCATCGGGTGAAGTATTCGTTCGAGTACATGTTTGCGCCGAAGACTGCCGGCGAGACCAGTGTTATGAATAACTGCGGATACGAAGGTACTACCCTCGTGTCGTTAACATTTACGCCGGAATGGCAAACTGCGACTGGACTGGTTACCCGCACGAACTATTCGTCTACGAACAGTGCTTTTGTGTGGTACCGTAATGGGAAATCAATAGCGCTTGGCACGTACTATATACGAAACTTGGTAATTGAACCGTTTCCCTGGGTATATACGATAGGCGGCAAGCCGTTGATGGTGTCCGTTTAATTCG
>SFPC01000061.1 GCA_004552195.1 Bacteroidales bacterium
ACCAAACGCTCATCGCTCGAAACGGCAAAATAAGTCCCTCTCTGCTAAGAAAAAGCACGAAACCTATTGTTTTATTGAAAAATAAGGCGTAACTTTGCACGCCGTAAGCGGAAGAACCAAGACGGTGCGCCGGCAACCACCCCAAGATTACGCAACAACAACCGCCGCCGCGCCGCAAAAAGGTATCGACCCGCCTATACGCAACAAGAAACATCGATTTTAAAGAAAACAAGCGAAAGCAATGTCAAAGATTTGTCAGATTACCGGAAAGAAAGCCATGGTAGGCAACAACGTTTCGCACTCGAAGCGCCGCACAAAGCGCACGTTTGACGTAAACTTGTTCTATAAGAAGTTCTACTATGTTGAACAGGACTGCTGGATTAGCCTCCGCATCAGCGCAGCAGGCTTGCGTCTGATCAACAAAATTGGCTTGGACGCTGCACTTTGCAGTGCCGTTGCCAAAGGATATTGCGACTGGAAAGACATTAAGGTAATCGGATAAAAATAGCATACAATGGCTGGAAAGAAAGCTAAAGGCAACCGCGTTCAGGTAATCCTTGAATGCACCGAAATGAAAGAAAGCGGACTTCCCGGAACTTCGCGATACATCACTACCAAAAATCGCAAGAACACCCCGGAACGCTTGGAGTTGAAGAAGTACAACCCCATCCTCCGCAGAATGACCATTCACAAAGAAATCAAATAATACCGCATAAGACATGGCAAAGAAAGCAGTCGCCACCCTTCAGGAAGGCAAGACCGACGGACGCGCCTACACCAAGGTCATCAAAATGGTAAAAAGCCCCAAAACCGGTGCTTACATTTTCGACGAACAAATGGTTCGCAACGAAGAAGTGAAAGATTTCTTCAAGAACTAATATCGCGTAATTTCAATCTGCTTACGCCAACATGACGCTTATCATGACAGCGCAAACAGAGCATGAAACATAATGCAGAGGGTCGGGCTATGGTGCCCAACCCTCTAATTTTATATCTAAAAGTGTGATGTATCCAACACTTTTTACCTAATTTTGCAAACGACATTCTATTCAAACCACTTAGTACACCAGCCCAAGAAATCTACAAAGGTCCTACTGCAAATACAAAAGGGCATTGCCTACATTAAAGAGCTCAGCAAAGAGGAAGAAAGCAAACCCTTGGGACAAACCTTCTTTTCGTTACAAACGACTGACAAACTCCAAAGCGGGACCTTTTATTTCTACCTTCAGGCAGTACTTCCGTGGACTGTACATATTTTACAACAAGATGGGTATATTCAGCATTTTCTCCAAGAAAGAGAAAAAAGAAGTCCTCGATGCAGGGCTGGAAAAGACCAAAACCAGTTTCTTTGGCAAACTCTCACGCGCCATTGCCGGTAAAAGCAAAGTGGACGACGAAGTGCTTGACAGGCTTGAAGAAATCCTGATTACGTCCGATGTCGGCACGGAAACAACGGTCGACATCATTCACCGCATTGAAGAACGTGTGGCCCGCGACAAATATGTCAGCACGTCCGAACTCCATCGCATCCTCAAAGAAGAAATCGCCGCACTCCTCACCATGGACGGCAAGACTGACACGGAAGGCTTTGACCTCGCAGGGGCTGAGAAACCTTATGTCATCATGGTGGTAGGCGTAAACGGTGTGGGAAAAACGACTACCATCGGGAAACTGGCCTATCAATTCAAGCAGGCCGGACTGAAAGTGGTGCTGGGCGCAGCAGACACATTCCGTGCTGCGGCGGTGGAACAATTAGTGATTTGGGGAGAACGAGTTGGCGTACCCGTTGTCAAGCAGCAAATGGGAAGCGACCCGGCCAGCGTAGCCTACGACACCATCAGTTCTGCCAAAGCGAATAACGCCGATGTGGTCATCATCGACACCGCCGGCCGCCTGCACAACAAAATAGGCCTCATGAACGAACTCACGAAAATCAAGAAGGTCATGCAGAAAGTGTCGCCCTCGGCACCCGACGAAGTCCTTTTGGTACTCGACGGCAGCACCGGCCAGAACGCTTACGAACAGGCCAAACAGTTTGTCAAAGCCACCGAGGTGACCTCCCTCGCCATCACCAAACTCGATGGAACTGCCAAAGGCGGTGTGGTCATCGGCATTTCCCATCAGCTCCAAGTACCGGTCAAGTACATCGGACTGGGAGAGAAAATGACAGACTTGCAGCCTTTTAACCGTCACGATTTTGTAGAAACCCTTTTTGAAGGCAACTCGCTTTAAAAGATTTCCTCGCTGTTTCAAACCTTACCATCATGCGCACGGTCGACATCATCACCATGGGGTGTTCCAAAAACCTCATCGACTCCGAACAACTCCTCAACCAGTTTCAAGAACAAGGGTTCAACGTCTACCACAACCCGGAAGAAACTCACGGCGACATTGCCGTGGTCAACACCTGCGGCTTCATTGCCGACGCCAAAGAGGAAAGCATTGACATGATACTGGAGCTTTGCGAACTAAAGGAAGCCCGAAAACTCAACCATGTGTTTGTGATGGGTTGTCTTTCCGAAAGGTATCTCACAGAGTTGCGTGAAGAAATACCGCAAGTGGACAAATACTACGGGAAATTCAATTGGAAAGAACTACTCGCTGATTTGCAAGCCACCTTCAATCCCCAGACGCTCCAACACCGCGTTATCACCACCCCATCGCATTACGCTTACCTCAAGATTTCAGAAGGCTGCAACCGACAATGTGCCTACTGCGCCATACCTCTCATCACCGGCAAACATACCAGCCGCCCCATGGAGGACATTCTCCAGGAAGTGCGAGACCTCACGGCCCAAGGCGTGAAAGAGTTCCAGGTCATTGCCCAAGAGCTCACCGCCTACGGCACAGACCTTTACGGCGAACAACGGCTACCGCAGCTGGTGGAGCAGATGGCGCAAATTCCCGGCGTGGAATGGATACGCCTCCACTACGCCTACCCCACTCGCTTCCCTCTCGACCTCCTTCGCGTCATGCGGCAGTACGACAATGTCTGCAACTATCTTGACATCGCCCTTCAGCACATCTCGGACAACGTACTCCACCTCATGCGTCGCCACATTACCCGCGAAGAAACGCTGGAACTCATAGAGAAAATGCGTGAGGAAGTGCCCGGTATCTGCCTGCGCACCACGCTCATGGTGGGTTTCCCAGGTGAAACAGAAGAGGACTTTGAGGAACTCCTCGAATTTGTACGCGAAGTACGCTTCGACCGCATGGGCGCATTTGCTTACAGCGAAGAAGAAGGAACCTACGCTGCCAATCACTACAGCGACAGCATTCCGCAGGAGGTGAAACAGGAACGCCTTGACCGTCTCATGACCTTGCAGGAGGAAATTGCCGCCGAATTGTCTGAAGAGAAAATTGGCCGCGTGTGCCGCACCATCATCGACCGAGAAGAAGGCGACTACTACATAGGGCGCACCGAAGCTGACTCGCCTGAAATTGACTGCGAAGTGCTCATCCGCCGCCACAAGGCCCACCCCCTCACGATAGGAGCGTTCTACAACGTACGCATCATCGATGCCGAAGAGTTCGACCTCTACGGAGAAGTGGAAGAATTTTAAGTTTTGGTTTATGAACAACAAAGACTTCATCAGCGCACTCGCTACCCGCACCTCCCTGACCACCAAGGAGACGCAGAAGCTCGCCACCGCGCTCATATCCGGCATGGCCGACACTCTCGACAGCGAAACGTCCTTTTCCGTACAGGGTTTCGGCACTTTCGAGGTGAAGAAAAAGATGGAACGCATCGTGGTCAACCCCAACACCCGCCAGCGCAAGCTTATTCCGCCCAAACTCGTGCTGGCCTTCAAGCCTAGTGTCGTGCTGAAAGAGAAGATAAAGAGCTGAACGTGTTTGCCTTCATGGCAAATTATCAGCAGCAACGTACCCAGCCCCTAACCTCACCCCCGGCTCACCTAGCTCTCGCCAGTATTCCTGTTTCCTGAAGAAAAATAGCCCCTATACCCTAACACGCTCCTTTATATGAAGAAGAAATTACTCCTGCAAGATATTTCCGACCTCCTGGTTCAGCCTGGCCATGCCGGTAAAAAGGATGCCGACAATTTCGTGCGCGCCTTTTTCGACATTGTGGAGCAAGGGTTGCTCGAAGACCAGTTCGTCAAAATCAAGGGACTGGGAACCTTCAAGCTCGTCTCGGTCAGCGACCGGGAAAGCGTCAACATCAACACGGGCGAACGCTTCCAAATCAGCGGCCACACGAAGATTTCCTTCACACCGGACAATGCCATGAAGGAGCTGGTCAACCGGCCCTTCGCTCACTTCGAGGCGGTGGATCTGAGCGAAGACACCGACACGGCGGAGTTCGACCTCATTGATCAGGAAATCGCACTGATGGAGCAGGAAGCGCGCACAGAGGAAACGGAAACTACACCGACCCAGCCGGAGGCGGAAGCAGAAGCCCCTAACTGCCCCCCCGAAGAAAAGGCCGAAGCCACGATTCCTGACGCGCCGGCTGGGGACGAAGAGGCTCCCCAACCGGAGGAAACACCTGCAACCGGACTACCTCAGACCATCGTAACGCCCAAAAGCAATGACGTTTCCACAACAATCTCCACCGACAACATACCGGAGGATTTGACAGAGGAAAAAGTGGAAGAGAAAGAGGAGGAGAAAGAAGAGGGTAAGGGAGAAGAAGAGAACGATACCGGACAAACCACCACCATCATCGTACCACTCACTGACGACGAACCGGCAGCAGAACTACCGGAAGGGAATGATGCACCGGCAACTGCTGACGACGCAGCGGAAGAAACCGTCCCTGCTCAAAATGCGGAGGATCAAGATGCAGCGGAAGACTCCGACGCTCTCCCTGCCGCCGATGAGGAAATCGGGGTGAGTGCGCCTCGGGCCATCACTCAGACCACTGACTTCACCGCACAACAACCGGCCGACAATTCCCTCACGCCGGCCAACTATACTTATTGCGAAACTCCTCCCCGTCCGCGATACAAATGGCTGAAAAGGATAGCAGCCTCGGCAGGCATCCTCTTACTCCTTGTACTTTGCTACTTTGCCGGCTACTATCGTCTGCTCTGTCCCTGCCAACTGCCCTGCATCCCCTGGTTTGACGACGAAATGACCGCTGCACAGCCTGCCGCGCAGCCCACGCCATCGGCAAACGATGCACAAACTAAAGAGCGGCCCGCCGTTCCAGCCGTGCCAACCGCTACAAAACCCGAGCAATCTGCACCAGCCTCAACGCCCGCTGCACATCCTGCCGCGCAACCGCAGGATAGAGAAAAAGCCCAACCGGAAGCCGACAGCCCGAAGCCGATACAAGCATCTCCCTCAACCCAGCTTCCTACCCAACAGCAAAGTAAGACCAGGGAAAAGCAGGCCACGACGCAACTGCCGGCCAAGTCTGAGGAAGCCGGGCAGGATGCCAAGCCGCGTTACCACACGGTACGCAAAGGCGAGAACCTCACGCAGATTTCACGCCGCTACTACGGTTCGGACAGCTACGTACAGAAAATCATACGGAAAAACCACCTTTCCGATGCCAATAACATCATTCCCGGCACACGCCTCCTGCTGCCGTAAGCTTTAAGGCGCAACCGGCACCGAAACACGCGGACAGGTTCAGTTCCGCTGTTCCGATGCCGGTTGCGCATTCTGTATCACCACGCCCCATTCCTCAAAGCACCACGCCGTATTCATGCTTCAACTCGTCCATCACGAAAGTTGTTTCGAGCGAACCCAGATGTTCGATAGTACCCAGCACGTTCAGGACAAATTGCTGGTAATACTTCATGTCGGGCGCATGGATTTCGAGCAGATAGTCGTAGGGACCGGAAATGTTGTAGCAGGCTGTCACCTCCGGAATGCCGGCAATGGTCTCGGCAAACTGCAAAGCGATGTCGCGGCTCAGGCGGCTCATCTTCACAGAACAGAAACACACAAAGCCCCGGTTCAGTTTTTCGGCATCAAGCACAGCCACATATCTGGCTATCACGCCCTCGCGCTCCAACCGCTTGACACGCTCAAATACCGGAGTGGTACTCAGATTGACGCGAGCTGCCAGTTCTTTCGTTGTCAACCGCGCATTTTGCTGTAGTTCCCGCAAAATCTGCAGGTCAATAGGGTCTAAATTCGTCATTTGCCAGTTCTTCATTCGTTTTCGTTCTTCCAATGTTGATTGACTGGAAGAAAAAAATTCTGTTTCGCCGGATTTTGCCGGACATTTATTACTCATCATTCTTTACCAATGCGCAAATTTAGGAGTTTATTCCTAAATAAAACAAATACTTGGATATTTATTCTTCATATCCTACCTTTGCAGACAGAAACAAACATTACAAACCAACTAAAAGCTAACGAATATGTCAGACCGCAAACTCCATTTTGAAACACTCCAAGTACATGTAGGACAAGAGCAACCCGATCCCGCAACTGACGCTCGTGCCGTTCCTATCTACCAGACCACTTCATACGTTTTCCGCAATTCGCAGCACGCCGCCGACCGCTTCGGATTGCGCGATGCCGGTAACATCTACGGCCGTCTGACCAACTCCACGCAGGCTGTGCTGGAGGATCGCGTGGCAGCTCTCGAAGGCGGCGTGGCCGCTTTGGCCGTGGCCAGCGGTGCGGCTGCCGTAACCTACGCCTTGCAAAACATCCTGCTACACGGCGACCACGTCATTGCCGCCGACAACCTGTACGGTGGCTCGTTCAACCTCATCACGCACACCCTTTCCACGCAGGACATCTCCAACACCATTGTCAACGTCAACAACCTTGAAGCCTTGGAGGCCGCCTTCCGACCCAACACCAAGGCCGTTTACGTAGAAACCTTCGGCAACCCCAATTCCGACGTGACGAACCTGGAGGCCGTGGCTGAAGTGGCCCATAGCCATGGCGTGCCCTTGATTGTGGACAACACCTTCGCTACTCCCTTCCTCCTGCGTCCGTTGGAACATGGTGCCGACGTGGTGGTACATTCCGCCACCAAGTTCATCGGCGGCCACGGCAGCAGTCTGGGCGGCATCATCGTGGACGGCGGTTCGTTCGACTGGAAAGCCTATCCAGACAAATTCCCCACGCTGGCCAAGCCCGACCCTTCCTACCATGGCGCAGTATTCGCCGACGTGGCTGGTCCGGCAGCCTTCGTCACCCGCATCCGTGCCGTCATCCTGCGCGACACCGGTGCCACGCTCTCCCCGTTCAACGCCTTCATCCTGCTGCAAGGACTGGAAACACTCTCGCTGCGTGTGGAACGTCATGTGGAAAACGCGCTCCGCGTGGTCGACTACCTGGCGCAGCATCCCAAGGTGGAGCGGGTGAACCATCCTGCCCTACCCTCTCATCCGGACCACGCCCTGTACGAACGCTATTTCCCACAAGGGGCCGGCTCCATCTTCACTTTTGAAATCAAGGGCGGACAGGAAGAGGCATGGCGCTTCATCGATGCCTTGCAGATCTTCTCGTTGCTGGCCAACGTGGCGGACGTAAAGAGCCTCGTCATCCACCCCTACACCACGACTCACTCGCAGATGAGCCCCGAGGAACTGGCCGAACAGCACATCACACCTTCCACCGTGAGGTTGAGCATCGGCATCGAGCACATTGACGACATTCTGGCCGATTTGGAGCAAGCCTTCGACAAAATCTGAATCCGCCGTTTGCTCCACGCTGCAGCCTGATAGCATATTCCGATTGCATCAGGCGGCAACCTTCGGGCTACAAGAACCATGCAACCCAAAGAAAATCCCCCATCGCATGACAACTAAACTGAACCCAACTGAACCAACCGCAGCCTCTCCCGTCGGGAGGGGCTGCGCTTTGCCGCTCCGCCATGCTCTGCTCCTGTCGGGCGGTGTAGACAGTGCCGTCGCACTCCACCTGCTCTGCGAACAAGGCATCCGTCCCGACCTTTTCTATATCCAGATAGGCCAACAGGGAGCTGAAACCACGTGTACCGCCGAAGAGGACTGGGAGATGGCCACCCTCACGGCGCGCCGCTACGGTCTCCGGCTGGAAAAGGTGAACTTGCAGCAGGCTTACCACGAGCGCGTAACGGCCTATGCTGTCGACCGTATTCGCCGGGGACTCACCCCGAACCCCGACGTGATGTGCAACCGCCTCATCAAGTTCGGGGCTTTTGAGGAAGTGGCCGGCCATGCCTACGACCGCATTGCCACGGGGCACTATGCCCAAATCATCAACACCCCCGACGGCGAACGCTGGCTGGGTCCATCGCCCGACAAGGTGAAGGACCAGTCGGACTTCCTGTCGCAACTGACCGGCGCACAGCTGCGCAAGCTCTGCCTGCCTCTGGGGCGGTTGCTCAAAAAGGAGGTAAGGGCATTGGCCGCCGAATGGCACCTACCCTCCGCACACCGGCGCGACAGCCAGGGCATCTGCTTCTTGGGAAAGATTGACTATACCCGCTACCTCAGCGGCCTGCTGGGTGAACGGACGGGCGAAGTGGTGGAGAAGGAAACGGGCAAGGTCATCGGCCTGCACCATGGCCACTGGTTCTACACCATCGGCCAGCGCAAGGGACTCGGACTGGGCGGCGGCCCCTGGTTCGTGGCCGATAAGGACGTGGCGGCCAACAGGTTGTACGTGACGCACGGCCAGTGCACCGGCGGCATTTACGGACAGGAGTTTACACTCATTGACTTCCATTTCATCACAGGAAACCCCTGGACCAGACTGCTGGAATACGCCACTAAAGAAGAAAACGTGGAAGTGCTGTTCAAAATTCGCCACACAGAAGAGCCGCAGCGGGGCGTGGCGCGTTTCGCCCCTGACAGGCGCGTTGAAATCACTGCCGCCAAGCCGGTACAGGGCATTGCGCCGGGACAGTTCGGCGTGCTCTACACCGCCGATGGCCGGATATGTGCCGGCAGCGGGGAAATCAGAACGCCCTGAGGCGGACAGGCGGATGTCCGGCACAGGGCGTTCAACATGTTCAATAGGCTGCATTGTCCGATGATGGTGGCGGGAAAGGCATGTCGGGCGGCAAGGGAAGCGTGTCGATTGAAGGCGGCGGAAGTTGGCTGTCGGCATTGACACGCGAAGAAATTATGCCGGCAGGCGGCGCATCGGAAGTGGAGGTGGCACCCGCCGGTGTTCCTTCGGCCGGAGCAGAGGAAAAGTCTTCATCTTCCGGGTTTTGGAAACGGGCATACTCACCACGAAAAGTGAGCAACACATTGCCTACAGCACCATTACGATGCTTGGCTATGATGATTTCAGCCTTTCCGCGCAAATCGCGACCGGCTTCGTCCTGAAAGATTTTGTAGTATTCAGGTCGATGGATAAACAACACCATGTCGGCATCTTGCTCAATGGCACCGGACTCACGTAGGTCGGAAAGCTGGGGGCGTTTGTCGCTGCCCTCACGGTTTTCCACGCCACGGTTGAGCTGTGAAAGAGCCAGGATGGGTATGTTGAGTTCCTTGGCCAACCCTTTGAGTGAACGGGAGATGGTAGACACCTCTTCCTGACGGCTGCCAAACGACATGCCGGAAGCATTCATCAGCTGAAGGTAGTCAATCATGATCACCCTGACTCCGTGCTCCCGCACCAAACGGCGGGCCTTGGTACGGAGTTCAAAAACGGAGAGCGAAGGGGTGTCGTCGACGTACAAAGGGGCACCGATGAGCTGATTGATGCGTTGGTCGAGCTGTCTCCACTCATAGGGCTTAAGTTGGCCGCTTTTGAGCGTTTCACCCTTGATTTCGCACACGTTGACAATCAGACGGTTCACTAACTGGACATTGGACATTTCAAGCGAGAAGAGAGCCACGGGCAACTGCTGGCCAACGGCAATATTCTTCGCCATACTGAGTGCGAAAGCCGTTTTACCCATGGCCGGACGCGCAGCCAAAATAACGAGGTCAGAGTTTTGCCAACCGGAAGTGATTTTATCCAAACCGTGAAAGCCGGATGCGATACCACTCATGCCATCTGCACGCGCAGCGGCCTTTTGCAGCATTTCGTAGGCCTCACTGATGACAGGATCGATTTGGGTGTAATCTTTCTTGAGGTTCGTCTGTGAAAGTTCAAAAAGCTCTCCCTCGGCCTGCTGCATGAGTTCGTCAACATCCTGCGTAGGGTCGAATGCCTTGGTCTGGATGTGGCTGGTGTAAGTAATGAGTTGGCGCGCGGTGGACTTTTGGGCGATGATGCGTGCATGATACTCTATGTGGGCCGAGGAAGCCACCTGTCCACTGAGCTGGGCGATATAATACGGTCCGCCCACCTCATCGAGCTTGCCCATATTGCTGAGTTGCTCGGTAACGGTGAGAATGTCAACCGGCTTTTCCTCCAAATTCAGTCGGCGGATGGCCTCATAGATGGTGCGGTGGCGTGGGTCATAAAAACTTTCCGGCCGCAGGATTTCGCTCACTTGGTAGTAAGCATCCTTTTCAATCATGAGCGCACCGAGCACGGCTTGTTCAAAGTCGACTGCCTGCGGTTGCACGTGGGCATAATCGTCGGGAAATGGGCCGCGTGGCTTCAACTTGCCGGGACGGGCATTTGAGGATGTATTGGGAGAAGATGGCATCTTTTTTATGAGATAATGTAAAATGTTGAATGTATAATGAGGGCTACGCCGTTCATTATTCATTGCCTTCACCTTGTGGAAAGGCAACCCATATCGGGCTTTTGCTTGCGCGGCCGCCCCAGGCGGTCAAAGGGATAAGTGGATGCCGTGATTTCGGCATTGGCGGTTCCGACGGCTTTAGACCGAGCGTCGAGTTCAAAACTGAAAACAAGGCGGTCAAGGTCGGGAGCTGGAGTAAAGTTCTTTTCGCGAATGAAAACGGTGTCGCCGGGAGCAGCCGTATCATCGTCAACATCCCAAAGGCAATCTACCAACCGCTGGTCCGTTTCCTCGGTGGGAGGCGTGTTGATCAGACAATTAAAGAAGGCATAATTGAAGGCATCGTCGGGATTGTCCTTATTTTGGCTACCCATGATTTCATCGTTTTGGTAACCCGTTACAATGCAGTTGGCCAACTGAAGCGAATGAATGGGCAGGCGGATAGAACCGTCGTAGTTGGCAAAGTCGAGAGCGACACCGCTGCCACCGGTGAAAACATAAAAGCGAGCAATGGTGGTATGTACTAAGGTTATGTCGCCACCGCGAATGTGCAAACAATCGGCACCGGCATTGGTCACCTGAGCCATGCGAATATCCAAGCCGTGGCCGGTGGTATTGTGGACAACAGAATTTTCCATGACCAGCTTGGTGCGCGACACGTCGGAGGAGTCGACGCGCACACCAAAGGAGCCGCTGTGAATGTCGGCATAACTGAAATAATTGTCGTACGAATCACCGGCAAGCACCACGCCTCCCCACTGTCCGGGAATGCGGTCGTAGGGTTGGTTGGTAAACATATTACCCATGCGGTCGCCGCGCAACATCACAGGTTGGTCGAGCGTACCCATTATCTGCAACGAACCATGAACGACAAGGCGGGCCTGCGGATGGAAATACAGCCGGGTGCCGGCTTCAAGCACCAAGGTTTGGCCGGCCTCGACGACCAAGCTGTCCATGATGCGATAGGGACGTGGCGAACGGAACACCGTCGGTTCGCTCACGCGGTGGCCCGTTAGGGTAACAACGGTCTGCCCCGACGCAGTGAGCACCACTTCCTGTTGTACGCCGGCCTCAGTGGTAAACAGCAACTTGTCCTCAACGGCCACGGGGAGGTCGCTATCGACCTCGGGGATGTTGGCCATGAGAAAAACCACCAGACTGTCGTGAGAGCCTATTTCAAAATCTGTTGCTTCGCCACCCACCAAAGGAGTACCGTCGACATTGACCTTAAAGGGCGATGCGGCCCCGGAGGCCAAACGGATTTGCGGTATACGCAGAGCCTTGGAAGCGCGGTTGTATACCGTGAAACTGTAAGTGCTGGTGGGCGTTCCGCTGATGATGGTATCGAAATCAACGGTATCTGTACTGAAAGTCAGGACATCGTTTGGGGAAAGGGTGTAGTCCTCATCTTTCAGACAGGATGCGAACAGCCCGGCTGCACAAAGCAAAAGAAAAAGAAAGGTGTGCCTCGGGGACATGGTGGTAATGTAATTTTAATGTACAATGTATAATGAAGTCTACAACCGACATACAGGACGATGCAGAACCGCCGCCATCATCGGCGTTAGCCCTCATTATAGGGGTGTTCTATAAATTAGGCCGAGCTGGATGCTGGATTTTTAGAGATGACATATTGGAAGTGGAGGAAAGAGCATAGCGAGCTATGCGACTGACGAGACTTGCAATATGTCGCTCTAAAAAACAGCAGACAGCCGGAATAAGTGAGTTCACTCATGGGGTATTCTTTAAAACCTAATTTATAGAACACCCCTATACATTATACATTTTAAATCATTATACATTAAATCATTATTCTCACACTCTCTTCAAAATATCCAGCAAGTGGTCCCATACCATTTGGACGGTGGGAATAAGCAAACGTTCGTCGGGAGAGTGAACGCCTCGCAAGGTGGGTCCGAAGCTGACCATGTCGAGACCGGGATATTTCTCGGAGAACAGGCCGCACTCCAAACCGGCATGAATGGCCAGGATGAGGGGCTCCTTGCCGAAGAGGCTGACATAGCTCTCGCGGGCAATCTTCACAATCTCGCTGTTGGGGTTCAACTTCCAGCCGGGATAGCCTTCATTGGTAAGCACCTCTGCCCCACCCAACTCAAAAGCGGCACGAACCACACCGGCCATGTGCTGGCAGGCACTGCCAATGCTGCTACGCTGACTGGTAGTAACGACAACCTTATCTCCCTCCACATGGATGCTGGCCAAATTGGTAGAAGTTTCCACTAAATTCTCCATATCCTGACTCATGGCAAACACACCGTTGTAAACGGCATGAAGCGACAGCAACATCCGGCGCATCTGAGCGAGAACGAGACAGGTAGCGGCGGGTTCCAGACTGTCGAGCGTGAACTGGATTTGCTTTTCGGTGACGGAAAATTCTTCCTCAACTGCTGCCGCAAAAAGATTGAGGTCGATGCGCACCTGTTCCTTCTGGCTGAAGGGCACGGCACAGACGGCGTAACCCTCGCGAGGAATGGCATTATGCAAACCACCGCTTTGGATGTCCACCAAGCGTAAGTCGGTCTTTTCCATCAGCTGGCAGAGGAAACGAACCAAAATCTTATTTGCATTACCCCGCTTCTTGTTGATGTCGTCGCCGGAATGTCCGCCGGTAAGTCCCTTCACTCCTACACGGAAGGTGTAATAGCCCTCTGGCATCGCCTCTGTCGGGAAAGGATAGGTGGCCGTAGTACGCACACCGCCGGCACAGCTCACAAAGATTTGTCCTTCATCTTCCGAATCGAGGTTAATGAGATAATCACCCTGCATGAAATCACTCTTCATCCCCATAGCTCCGGTCAGGCCCGTTTCTTCATCACGGGTAAAGACGCACTGAATGGGACCATGCTCTATCTCGTCAGATTTCAGAATAGCCATTTGCATGGCCACACCGATACCGTCGTCAGCACCAAGGGTTGTACCTTTGGCACAGAGCCATTCACCGTCAATGTAAGTTTGGATGGCATCATTGTCGAAATCAAAGTCCACATCCTTGTTCTTTTCGCAAACCATATCCATGTGGCTTTGCAGGATTACCGTTTTCCGGTTTTCATAGCCCGGCGTAGCAGGTTTGCTGATACAAACGTTTCCCGTTTCGTCCACCACGGTAGGCAGCCCCAGTCCTTCGCCAAAGGCTTTCAGGAAAGCAATCATCTTTTCTTCACGCTTGGAAGGACGGGGAATCCGGTTAATTTCAGCAAAGCAATCAAACACAATGCTCGGTTGTAAAAGGTCTTGGTTGTTCATGATGTATAGGATTTTTGTTTACTTTTGCAGCCGCAAAGTTAGTGCAAGGCGAGAGAAGAATGAAAAACAAAGCTGAAAGTTTTGGTTTTCTTATTCCGAGCCGCAGCCTAAGTTATTAAAAGTTAGTGCAAGGCGAGAGAAGAATGAAAAACAAAGCGAAA